>CAYTYV010000220.1:2048-10340 GCA_964441055.1 uncultured Polyangiaceae bacterium
CGTGAAAGCTGTGATGTCGCACAACGCGTGGGCACTGATCGCCTTGGTCGCCCTGGCGGGATGTCCCAAGGACGAGACGGAAGAGGAGACCCTGACGGCGCCGTCCACGGTGGCGCCCGAGACAACCACTCCGCCGCCCGAGACGACTGCCACCCTGACGCCTGAGACGCCTAGCTCGGGCATCGAGTCCCTGGCCAAGGCCGAGCTCGACGGCAAGGATCCCGACCCGGCCCACAAGGGACCGGGCTACGCCGTGACCGGCTCCAAGGCGTCCTTCGTGCTGGGCTCGGGTTGGACGACCAAGCCCCAGGGCACGGCCAAGGTCGCCTCGGCCAGCGATCAGAAGGGCTCGTTCACGGGCACCAGCATCGGCAGCGCTACGGCCGATGCCAAGCGCGACGAGGCGGCCACGGCCCTCGGGCTGACCGAGTGCCAGTGGTCCACGCCCGAGAGCATCTCGATGGGCAAGGACAAGCTGGCGACGACCGTGTACGACGGCGCCTGCAAGCAGGGCGACAAGGACGTCAAGGCCGTGGCAGCCGCCATCGAGGGCGAGAAGGTCGTGGCCGTGGGCGCCTGGCCCTCCGAGGGTGGCGACTCCAAGACGGTGTTCAACATCTTCCGCTCGGTCAAGGTGGTCTCGGGCACGGGCGACCCCACGGGGCTCGCCGCCTGCTGCGCCGCTCTGCGACAGAACGCCGCCTCGGCGCCCCTCCACCAGAAGGGCAACTATATAGCCGCTGCGGGGGCCTGCGATGCCGCGCGCAAAAGTGCGCAAGGCCGCCAGGCGCTCGCTGGCGTGCGCGCCGCGCTGGCTGGGGCCAACGTTCCGGCTGCTTGCCGCTAGCCGCACGCGGATGACGGGGCCACGGCAGCGGCCTCTGCCGCACGGCGAGCGCAGAGCGCGCCGCCAGCACGGTGAGGCTCGCTGCCAGGGCTAGCTTGCCGAAGCGGCAACCCAACCCGTTTCGCACATGTCCGGAGGCGAGCCAGGCAACGGGGGGCACAAGGGGCACCTCGAGGTCGTCGCCCCCCAGGGCCGCCATTGCTGGCGCCACCCGCTAGACGGCAACCACCACCTCATCGGCCGCTCGCCCAAAGCCACGCTGCGGCTGGACCACAGCACGGTCTCGCGGCTGCACGCCGAGCTCATCCTCGGCCCCATCGGCCACTGGTGGCTGCACGATCTGGACAGCACCAACGGCACGCTGGTCAACGGCAAGACCGTCACCGAGCGCATGCTGAGCCCGGGCGACAGCATCGGCGTGGGCGACTACACCCTCACCTTCCAGTGGGCTGGCCAACGGCAGGAGGCGCCCTCGCGGATCCCTCCTCCGCCCGGCTCGATGACCTCGATCACCATCGCTGGGGGCGGGCCACCGAGCTACCGAGAGCCCCTCAGCGAGGTCGAGCCCACCGTGGTGACGATGCGGCCCGACCGTCGCGAAGCGCCCCGCATCAGCGCCAGCCACATCTCCACCGCGATGGACCTGGAGCGTCAGCTCATGTCCGTGGAAGACGCCTCGGCCCGCATGAAGACGCTGTGCTGCTTCATGGTGGGCGACGACTTTCCCGGTGACTGGGCGGTGGTGGTGCGCATGCGCCGCGACGAGCAAGTGCGGCTGGTGGGCGATGCGGTCTACCGCGCCCCAGGCTTCGAGCCACAGCACCACATCTCGGCCAGCGTGCTCGAGTCGATCTGGGAAAGCCGCCAACCCGTGCTCGCGAGCAGCCGCCCACTAGCCGAGCCGCAGGCGGGCATCGGCCAGCTGTCGTTGGCCAGCCGCGAGCGCATGATCGCGGTGGTGGCCTGTCCGCTCAAGGTAGAAGACGATCGCGTCGACGCCCTCTACGTCGAGCTGGCGCCCGCCTATGCCGCCGCCGAGTGGCTTTCGCTGGTCACCCTGATCGCCGAAGCCTTTCGGCAGGCCGAGCTCGTCTGGGAGGTGCGCCACCACGCGCGGGCCGCCGCTGCCGTCGAGCGCGAGCTGGAGATGGCGCGGCAGATCCAGGAGGGCCTGGTGCCGCGCGCCGCGGCCTTCGAGGGGCTGGAGCTGGCCATCGGCTTCCAGCCCTGCCACTGGGTGGGCGGCGACTACGTCGATGCCGTGGCCATGCCCGACGGTCGATTGCTAGTGGCCATCGCAGACGTGTGCGGCAAGGGGATGCAGGCCGCGCTGGTCGCCTCAAGCTTGCACACCATGGTGCGGGCGCGCGCCGACACCGACGATGACCTGCTGATGCTGGCGCAGCGCGTGAACAGCCACCTGTGTCGCTACCTGCCCGACCACTCCTTCGTCACCATGCTCTGTCTGGCCATCGATCCACAAAGCGGCCAGATCGAGTGCGTCAACGCGGGCCATCCCCCCGCCCTCGTGGCCGACCGACGCGGGAAGCTGCGCAAGCTGCAATCCGAGCAGAACACCGCGCTCGGCATCATCGACGCCCGTTTCGAGCCTCAGCACGCGGCGCTCGGCCAGGGCGAGGCCATGCTCGTCTACACCGACGGCCTGACCGAGCTGGTGGACGAGAATCGACGGCAGCTCGGCGAAGACCGCCTCGGCCAAGAGTGGTCGGCCATCGTGGCCGCAGATCCAGACGCGCCCGTGGACGAGCTGCAGCGCAAGCTCACCGAGATGCTCGAGCGCTACCGCGGCTCCCAGCTCGCCACAGATGACAGCGCGTTTTTGGTGGCGCGCTGGCCCGGTCCCGCACAGCCAGCTGCCGACGCCCGCTAGCCGCGCGGATCGAGCACGCGACCGACGAACAGGGTGGTGTTCGTGGGGATGTCGCGGATGACAGAGCGCGACGAGCGCACGCAGCCACGTGTTCGGACGAGTCGCGATGGGGTATGCTCTAGCTCCTGGCTGGCCTGCGATGCGCCATTGTCGGGGGAGGCGGCATGAGCTGGAAGAGCGCGCCACCGTTCGTCACCGTGGGCATCCCCTGCTTGAACGAGGAGGGCTTCATCGCCCAGTGCATCGGCTGCGTGCTCGACCAGGACTACCCCGCGGACCGCATCGAGATCCTGGTGGCCGACGGCGGGAGCACCGATCGCACCCTGGAGATCCTGGACGAGCTGTCGCAGGGCGATCCGCGCATCCGGGTGATCCCGAACCCGCGGCGCATCCAGGCCGCGGGCATGAACGAGATCATCCGCGCCGCCGAGGGAGAGGTGCTCGTGCGGCTGGACGCGCACTGCGAGTACGCCTCAAACTACGTCAGTAAATGCATCGAGGTGCTCGAGCGCACTGGAGCCGACAACGTCGGCGGAGCCCAGCGGGCCAAAGCCCGAACGCGCTTCCAGCAGGCGCTTTGCGCGGCGCTGCAAAGCCCGCTCGGCGTGGGTGGAGCTCGCTACCGCTCGGCCGCCGAGGAGGGCTTTGTCGACACCGTGTTCGCGGGCGCCTTTCGCCGTCGGGTCTTCGAGACGGCCGGCCTGTTCGACCCGCAGGCCATCACCAACGAGGACGCCGAGCTGAACCAGCGCATCCTGGAAGGCGGCGGCAAGATCTACCTAAGCCGCGAGATCGTCGCCCACTACTACCCCCGCGACTCGTTCCGCGCGCTCGCCAAGCAGTACTTCCGCTACGGCATGGGGCGGGCGCGCACGCTGCTCAAGCACCGACGCTTTCCCACCCTGCGACCGCTGGTGCCCTTTTTCACGGTGCTCGGGGGCACGGCGCTGCTCGTCACTCCGCCGCTGCAGCCGCTCGGGCCGCTGGCTGCGGGGCTGTACCTGACCGTCACCGCGGTGGAGGCGGTGCGCGTGGGGCGGCGGGCCGGGCTGCGCGCCGTGCCCGTGGTCTGGGCGATCTTCCCCGTGCTCCACGTCTCGCACGGGCTGGGCTTTGGCGCGGGGCTGTGGCGCTACCTGCGCCGTCCCGACTGGTCGGCGGTCGAGCGGCTGGCCGCCGCCTGAGCCAGGCGAGTGGCCAGGTACGGGAATTTGAGCTGGAAAGCGACGCTCGACCGTCTTCGCTGTAGGGGCTGCGGCAGCCGCGACGCTGCGGAACCCCGAGCGCGTGGCGCAAAGAGATTGGACTCCAGGCCCAGGAGGGTTACTCCATGAGTATGAAGGTCGAACGCATGCTGGTGGGGCTCTGTGTCCTGGCGCTGCTCGGCATGGGCTGCGCGGGCAAAAAGCGCGAGGCGGCGACGCCCGAGCGGCCGTCGACCGAGGAGGCCGAGCCCGTCGACGCACCGCCCGAGCAGAGCTTCGAGAACCTCTGCGGCATATCGGTGACCTCGGCGCCGTCTGGCGCAACCATTCTGGTCGACGGCAAGGAGGTGGGCCAGTCGCCCATCACCGTGGACAAGCTGTCGGTGGGGACCTACGACGTCACCTTCATCTACGACTTCGGCGAGAGGGTGACGCTCACCGTGGAGCTGCTTGCCGAGGGCGAGTACCGAAACGTGCATCACGCCCACGCGCCCGACGCCTCTGACGCGCGCCTTCCGGAAAAGCCCAAGTAGCCGCCCCGAGCCGCGTCGCTGCTGCACCGCCGCCCCGGTCCAGGCCCCGCATGAGCCTAAGAGTCGCCCTCGTCGGCTGCGGCAAGATCGCCGACGGACACGTCGGCGAGATCCAGAAGATGCCCGAGCTCGCCCGCGTGGTGGCGGTGTGCGACCGCGAGCCGCTGATGGCCGAGCAGCTCGCGGTTCGCTACGGCATCGCGCGCCACTACGACTCGCTCGAGCGCCTGCTCGAGCGCGAAAAGCCCGACGTGCTCCACGTGGCCACGCCGCCGCCAAGCCACCTGGGCCTGACCAGCCAGGCCCTCGCGGCAGGCTGCCACGTGTACGTGGAAAAGCCGCTCACGCCCGATCTCGCCACCACCGAAACGCTGCTCGCGCGCGCCGAGCAGGCCGGAAAAAAGCTCACCGTGGGCTACACCTATCTGTTCGACCCGCCCGCCCTAGCCATGCGCGAGCTCATCGACCAGGGCCAGCTCGGGCAGATCGTCCACGCCGAGAGCTTCTACGGCTACAACCTGGCCGGGCCCTTTGGCCAGGCCTTGCTCGGTGACGGGGACCACTGGGTGCATCGGCTGCCCGGCAAGCTCTTGCACAACACCATCGACCACATGCTGAACAAGCTGGTCGAGCTCATCGACGACGAAGCTCCGCGCATCACCGCGCGCGCCTCGGTCCGCCGCTCCCAGCGCTTCGGCGATGTGCGCGATCAGATGCACGACGAGCTGCGAGTGCTGGTCGAGGGCGAGAGCACCACGGCCTACGGCACCTTCTCGTCCCACATCCGACCGGCCGCCCACTACTGCCGAGTCTTTGGCACGCGCGACTCCGTCCACGTCGACTACATCCACCGCACCGTGACCCTGGAGGCGGGCACGACCCTGCCGAGCGCGGTCGGACGGCTGGTGCCCGCCTTCCAGCAGGCCTGGCGACACGCGCGGGCAGGGCTCGACAACACCGCTCGCTTCGCCCGAAGCGACTTCCATTTCTTCGCGGGGCTGCACACCCTGCTGCGCCGCTACTACCAGAGCATCCTGGACGACGGCCCCGTGCCCATCCCCTACCGCGACATCCGCCGCATCGCCGCCTGGATGGACGACATCTTCGCCCAGCTGGGGCCCGAGCCCGATCCGCGAGGGTCGCGATGACCGTTCTGGTAACCGGCTCCAACGGCTTTCTGGGCGCCGCGCTGGTCGAGCGGCTGCTCGCCCACGGCGAGGGCTCGGTTCGCTGCATGGTCCGCGCGGGCTCTGATCGCTCGCGGCTCGAGGCCGTGGCCGAGCGCCAGCCAAGCGCCGCCATGGTGGTGCAGACGGGCAGCCTGGCCTCGCCCGAGGACGCGGCCGAGGCCATCGCCGATGCCACGGTCGTCTACCACCTCGCCGCCGCGCTCCGCGGCAGCCCCGCCGACATGTTCCTGAACACGGTGGTGACCTCCAAGAACCTGCTCGAGGCCGTGGTGCGCTGCGCCGAGCCGCCCAAGGTCGTGCTGGTGAGCTCCTTCGGGGTCTACGGCGTGGCCGAGCTCCGCCGCGGACAGGTGGTCGACGAGCAGACCCGGCTCGAGCCTCACCCCGAGCGGCGCGATCTGTACTCCCACGCCAAGCTCCGCCAGGAGCAGCTGTTCTGGGACTATCGAGACCAGCACCCCTACCCGCTGGTGGTGCTGCGCCCAGGCGTGATCTACGGCCCGGGCGGTACGGCGCTCTCCAACCGCATCGGCCTCGGGCTTCCGGGCATCTACCTCGAGCTAGGCGGCCGCAACCCGCTGCCGCTTTCCTACGTGGATAACTGCGCCGAGGCGCTGGTGGTCGCTGGCCGCTGCGAGGAGGCCGTGGGCGAGATCTACAACGTGCACGATGAGCCGCTGCCGAGCTGCCACGAGTACTTCGTGGCCTACCAAAAGCACGTGCGGCCCGTTCGCTCGCTCCGCCTCCCCTACCCCTTGCTGCTCGCGGGCTCGGCATTGGTGGAGCGCTATCACCACTGGTCCAAGGGCCAGCTACCCGCGATCCTCACGCCCTACAAGGTCGCCGCCTCCTGGAAGGGCAACCGCTTCGACAACCGCAAGCTCAAGGCGCTCGGCTGGCAACAGCTCGTCTCCACCGAAGAGGGCATGCGGCAGACCTTCGATCACCTAAGGGCAAAGCAGGAGGCCGCGTCGTGAACGAAAGGCCCAACCCCCTGAGGCAGCTCGTCAAGCGCGGGATGACGCGCCTTTTGCCCCACCAGCTCTTTCTCGTGCGAGGGCCTGCTGAAAGCGACCGGGTCTGCTTGACCTTTGACGATGGCCCCCACCCCAAGCACACCCCCGCGCTGCTCGACGTGCTGGGCGCCCACGAGGTGCGAGCCACCTTTTTCGTGCTGGGCGAGCAGGCGGCCCGTCACCCTGAGCTGGTCTGGCGCATGGCGGCCGAGGGCCACGCCGTGGGCCATCACTCGTACGCGCACGGCCCGCCCGCCCAGACCAGCGCGCGGCAGCTCGCTCGCGAGGTACGCCGCACGCGCGAGCTGCTCGCTGATCAGGTCGGCCAGGCCGTGAGCCTGTTCCGCCCACCGCACGGCAAGCTCACCGCGGCCAAGCTCTTGCGGCTGTGGGCGGCGGGCCAGACCGTGGTGCTCTGGACGGTGGATCCCCGCGACTTCACCTGCGCGGACGCGGCCGAGGTGCAGGCCTTCTTCGATCGCCGCCCGCTCGCGGGCGGCGATATCGTCCTGATGCACGACACTCGCCCGCATGCCCTTCGGGCCCTGCCCAGGCTGATCGAACAGACCCGCGACCGCGGCCTGGACTTCACCACCATCGCCCGCTGGGTGGTGTAAGTCGGCCTCGACGCAGTGGTATAAACGAATAAGCATGCTCACGGCGCCCATCCGATCGCTCGGGGCGGCGGCACTCATGCGCATCGCAGCGGCCGCGCTGGCCGTAGGCGCGATGGGCTGCCCCTCGTCCCACTCTCCGCAAGACCCCGTCACCTCGTCGGCCGCGCCCGTGCCAGGCAAGCCTGGGATCGGCCCGACCGTGCCCGAAGCCATCCCCACCCCAGGGGGCTCGACCGTGCCGCCTGCGCCCGTCAGCGGGCACCCGCGGCTGTGGATCCGCGCCGCGGACCTGCCGCGGCTGCGCTCGTGGGCGGTGCCGCAGAACCCCATCTACGCCCAGGGCCTTGCCGTGGTCGCCCAGCAGGCTCGCGCCGACATGGACGCGGGCCACATCCCGAGCGGCGGCCCGTGCAGCCACGACGGCCGCTACTGCGAGAGCTACGCCCTGCTCTTCGCCTTTCTCTCGCTGGTAAGCCCGGACCAGGCCGCCCGCCAGGACTACGCCGCAAGGGCCCGCACCGTGCTCATGCACATGATGAGCCGCGTGCTGGCCGCCAAGTCCGACGATCCGCTGGCCAAGGAGCGCTTCGCGCTGTCGGACCGCTCGCGCTGGGCGGGCGAGTCCTTCGGCCTGACGGTGGACTGGATCTATCCCTCGCTGTCGGCCGCCGACAAGGCCGCGGTGCGCAAGGTGTTCCTTCGCTGGGCCGAGCAGCAGCTCCACGCCCATGTGACCAACCACAACCACCCCGAGCCGGTCGGCACGCTCAACGATCCGGTCCTGGTCAAGGACAAGAGAGCGCGCCGCTACGCCACCAACAACTACTTCGCCGCCCACATGCGCAACCTCGCGCTGATGGCCATGGCCTTGGACGAGGCTGACGATCCGGCCGAGCCCACGCCCGCGCGCACCTATCCCCGGCTGCGCGACTACCTGAAGAACGCCACGGGCGCCTGGCTGTACATGACCGACCACGTGCTCGGCCGCGATGC
>CAYTYV010000221.1:0-10333 GCA_964441055.1 uncultured Polyangiaceae bacterium
GAGGTCGGCGCTGCGAGTGCGGAACACGCCGTCCAAGCCGGCGCCGCCAGCCAGGCTCTGTAGCTCGTAGGCGCAGGAGGGAGAGTCCGCGGTCACCACGTCGGCGGCCAACACGCCCGCCTTGAGCATGTTGAGCTGCTCGTAGAACTCGAGCCCCGCCGGATGAAAGTCCTCCCGATCCAGCCCGACCTCGTCGATGGCGGCCTTGGGAAACTGCCCCTGCTCGGTGGCGTCGTGCACCGACAGCACCGTGCGCACGCCCTGGCCGCGCAGCACAAAAGGCACCAGCGCGGTAGGCCAGTCATGGGCGTGCACCGCGTCGAAGGGGCGCCCGTCGCCCGCGCGCTTCTTCACCACCTCGGCCACGGCGCGGCAGAACAGGCCGAAGCGCCGCGCGCTATCGGGGTAGGCGCCGCCGTCCTCGCCGTAGATCCCAGGCCGGTCGTACAGCTCGGGAAGACCGATCAGCATCAGCGACACGCCCGAGCTGAGCCGGCCGTCGAAAAGGGTAGCCTCCACTCGCTCGTCCCCCACCTCGAGCACCACCGGGGTGAGGCGTCGGGCCAGCATCAAGCCCGACTGTTCAATCGCGCGGTAGTTGGGCATGACCACGGTGACCTCGTGGTCGAGCTGGCGGAGGGTTTTTGAAAGCGCCGCCACAACGTCCGCGAGCCCCCCCACCTTGGCGATGGGAGACAGCTCGGAGCAAACCATCAAGATGTCCATGCGTTCCTCGAGCTCGCCCGCCAGGGGACGCTGCCGAATGCACGGCTGAGGTGCGATGGGGCGCGTACGAGGCGGCGCGAGCGAAGCGGCCCTGTCGTAGGGCCGGCCTTCGGGCGGCCTTCTACACCAGCCAGCCCTCGGCGGCACTCCACAACCTGCTAGGCGCCGCCGAAGCGCTGGCAGAGGTGGCGTTTTGCGGGTATGCAAAGCCCATCTCGACGATCCACAGGCCGCATCGAAGTCCGCCACGGCGAAGAGCGCGCGCTCGGGATGCGGAAGGTCCTGGACGTGCCAGTCGGCAAGCGGCCGCTCGGGCCGAGGTCGTTCGTCCCCCGAGCGTGCCCGCGGACGCCATCATGCGCGTGCTGCAGGTGCCGCCTGAGCTCGACGGCACCCGCCTGGACCGCTTTGTGCAGAGTCAGCTGCGCAACACCAGCCGAACCCGCTCGCAGCGCATCATCGATCGCAGCGCCTTCGCGGCCGACGGACGGCCGTTGCGCAAGAACCACCGTCTGGGGGCGGCCGAGCTCGTGGTGCTGTGGCGCCCTCCGTGGGACGAGCACGTCCCGGCGCTGGCGCTCGAGGCGGTCTACCGCGACGAGCACCTGCTGGCCATCAACAAGCCGCCGCTCGTGGCGGTGCACCCGACCGCTCGGCACCACCGCGGCACGGTGATCATGCTGGCGCACGAGCAGTGGCCGGGCGAGCGCCTGGCGCTGTTGCACAGGCTGGACCGCGAGACCTCCGGCGTGCTGATGATGGCGCGCACCCGTGCGGCCGACCGCGGGGTGAAGCTTCAGTTCGAGGCGCGGCAAGGAGTCGTCAAGCGTTACCAGGCCATCGTCTGGGGATGGCCCGAGTGGGAGCGGCGAGACTGCGAGCTGCCGCTAGAGCCCGATCCCGACAGCCGCTACCGGGTCAAGATGCGCCCCGCCCGCCCAGGCTGGGGGCGAGCCTCGGCCACCGCCTTCGAGGTGCTGGGCCGCCGCCGCTCAACGGAGCGCGGCCGCCGCTACGCCCTACTCGAGTGCACCATGTACACCGGACGGCAGCACCAGATCCGCGTGCACTGCGCTGCGCTCGGCTTGCCCATCGTGGGCGACAAGCTCTACGGCCCGGACGAGCAGCTGTTCGCGCGCGGAGCTGACCAAGAGCTCAGCGAACAGGACCGCGCGGTGCTGGAGCTCGATCGGCACGCCCTACACGCCGCCGCGCTGGAGATCGACCACCCGGCCGACGGGCGGCGCCTGCACATCGAGGCGCCGCTCTATCCCGATCTCGCCGCCTTCTGGCAGGGCCTGGGGCCAGCCTGAGCGCGATCGGCGCCCGGGTGCGCGGCGGCGCGCGTCATCGGTCGGCGCAGCAGCGAAAACCGGTCGAGTAGTCCCAGTGCCAAACGTTGTGGGCGGTGGTCTGGTACAGACAGCCAGGGCCGTTTTGCACCGTGTCCACGTAGAAGCCGCCGCGGAAGGTGCCCTCGGGATCGTCGGTCCACTCGTGCAGGTTGCCCATCAGATCGAGCACGCCCTCTGCGCTCTGACACTCGGCCAAAGCCCCCGTGCGCGCCAGGCCTTCGGGCAGCTGGTTGATGCACTCGTGGCCCAGCTCGGACCAGATCCACGGATCGTCGGTCTCGAAGTACTGCACCACCGGATGGCAGCCTCGCGCGTCGTTGCAACGGCCGGGCTCTAGCTCGGCGCCGTAGGGATAGGTCTGGCCCGCAGGACCCTGGCAGGCGCGTAGCCACTCGTCGTCGGCGCACAGCCGCTTGCCGGCTTCCCAACAGGCATCGGCGGCGTCGATCTGGTCGATGTAGCCCTGCGGGATAGCGCCCGCCACGCTGAGAGCGCGCACCCGCGCGCCGTCGGGGCTGACAAAGGGCGGCCACGGCGCCAGGCTCTCGTCGGGCAGCACCTCGGCCAGCATGGCCTCGTAGCGATCGATGCAGTAGTCCTCCACGGCCGCCATGCCAGCCGGGCAGCCGGGGTCGCCCGCCGCCTCCTCGAGGACGGGGTTGGCAAAGGGCGCGTCGCCGTCCTCGCAGTAGATGGGCGAGGTGAAGCAGTCGCTCGCATCGGTGACCAGCGAGCCGCTCAGAACGAAGGCGCCTTCGCGAGCCACGCCGCCCCCGTCTACCCAGCTATCCACGCTGATCCAATAGGCGCCCGGGGCGACCGGCATGCCCACCCGCAGGTCGTCGCGCGCCCAGCAGGCCTCGGGCGAGGGCGCGCCGAGAAGATGCACGTCCACATCGACCTCGTCGCCCGGCTCGTCGCTGAGCGCGACCTCGAGCCAGCCGCTCTCGGGCACCACCACCCGATAGACCAGCTCGCCGCCACCTTCGTCAACCTCGGGCGCGCAAGGCGCGTAGCCGTCGGCCACACGGGCGGGTGCGAGCGCGGTGTTGCCCTCGACCGCAAAGGGCAGCGCATCGATCTGGATCGGATCCTGCCAGCTGCCGATGCCCGGACCGCCCGCCGCGCCCCCCCCCCCCCCCCCCCACAAACCCCCCCCCCCCCCCCCCCCCCCCCCCACCCCCCAACCCCCCCCCCCCCTCCCCTGCCCCGTAGCTGCCGCCCCAGCCCGCGGCGCCGCCCGTCACTGCGTCTCCCCCGCCGGGCACGCCGCCCTCTGAGCCGCACGCGACCAGCAGGATCGCCAGCAAGCCGGCCGCGCGGCAAACGCGAAGCGGCTCGTGCCCGTCCATACCGACAAAGCTAGCCCAGCCAGGCGGCGGCGCCTAGCGCGCGGCAGCTTCCCAGCGCTGCCGCGCGGGTGTAGAGCAATGCGCCAGAATCGAGGCCAGTTACCGATCGAGAAAGCAAGCCATGGACGCGATGCGACTACAAAGCTTGGCGGGCACGGCCGCGCCGGAGGACGTTGTCAACGAAGCGGGACGGGTCACGAGGCTACCCAAGGCGGCGCTCGAGCAGTTGTGGACGGTGGTCGAGCCCTGCGTCACCCAACCGATGACCGACAAGCTCGGGACGGAGCTCAATGCGTTCTGTCGGCAGTTCGAGATCGCCGAGGCGGACCTCGGACACGTGGTGCGCATCGTCTGCTTCCTGCTGCGGCACGCCGCGGCCGTCGATCTGTCGGAACAGGGCTTTGCCGCGGATCTGGAGACACTCTGGCCGGGTGCCACCGAGCTGCACGAGCTGCTGCGTAAGCGATACGGTCCGATCAAGTCCCAGCTGCGGGAGGGCATGCTGCGCGACGCCCTCGTACAGCACGGCAAGGTGCTCGTAGACGTGGACTGGCGGGTCGATCACGTGGTCGCGTCCAAGCCTGCTCCTCGCCTCTCCCTGCCCGTGGCCATCGTGACCCTCCGCTACCGCAGCCCGCGCGGGCCCGACCACGTGACGCTGCAGCTGACCTCAAGCCAGCTGGCGAGCGTTTCGCAGGTCTTCGGCGCCTTGGCACAGCAGATCGATAGGCTGAGACCAGCCGAAGAGCCTAGCCCAGCGGGGAGCACCGACGCTCAGGCGCCCGCTGCCGCGGACGACTCGTCGGACAGCTGAGCCAGCCCAAGGGCCAGGGCCCAGGCTTGGCGGAGGGCGTCTTGCGGCGCGGGCACGTCGGGCACGACGCGACGTGGGGCAGCCCCGTTACTGCGGCGCCACTTTCCGATCGTGCCGAGCCGCGAGCTCCCCTCAGGGTCGACCACGAGGCGATAGGCGCTGCGCTTTCCATAGCTGGCGCTGCCCACGACCAAGGCGCGGCGGCTATCCTGCATGGCCGCTGTCCACAGCTCTGCCGCCGAGGCGGTCTGTCCATCGACGACGATCACCAGCGGCAGGCTGCACCGCGGTGAGCGCTTGGTCACGAGGCGAGTAAGCTCGCCGTTGACCTCGACGAGCTCGCCGATGCAGCTTTCCTTCGGCAGGAATGTCGCGGCCATCCGCGTTGCTGCGTCCATGTCGCCGCCCGGGCAGCCGCGCAGATCGATGATCACTGCCCGCAGGCCTGGCGCGCGCACTGTGGCTTCCACCTGCTGGGGCGTGCGTTCCACGAACCGCTCGATGCGCACCTGCACGACGCCGCCAACAAGCTGCTCGACGGCGATGTCCGCTTCGGTAGCGAGGTCGTCGACGTCGGATCTCAGGGTGTAGAAGACGTTCACGGCGCTCGGCACCAAGGCCGCGCCGAGCGCGTTGTTCATGTTGTTGCCGGTCGAAGGGCAGGCCAGGTTGATGCCTGGCGATCCGTCGATGCTGACGATGGGATTGCCCATGGTGTAGCTACCGCTGCCCTTGATGGTCGCGTGGGCGACACCAGCCTCGTCGCCCTCGGTCATGGGGATTTTGCTGATCATGCTGAGGGCGTTGACCATCGAGACCTTGACCACTGGCGAAAACGGCGTGGCCAGCGCGTTCATCGCGTTGTTGGGATAGGGGATGGGCGTGGTGACCGGGGGCGTCGGCGTGTTGCACACGTCCGGGAAGCCGATGTTCTGACCAGCACCGCGATTGGAGGCAGGGAGCATGCTGGATCCTTCCTTCAGCCTAGGTGGATGGCCTTGCCGTTGATGGTCACCTTCTTCTTGGTCAACAGCGTGGAGCTGTCGGCCTGCTTGAAGTCGGCACCCTCGACCACGCAGTGCGATTTTCCGGCTTGCACGCTGAGCATGTCCACCACCCGCTGGCGCAGACTGTCGAAGCGCTGGGTGACCTTGCGGGCCATCATCTCGAGCTTGCCCGTGCGCAACCTGACCTCTGCACCGTCGAGCTCGACGCTATCGGCAGCGCGCAGCCGCAAGCTACCTCCGGCCGAAAGCTCGAGGTCGCCCGGAAAGCTCAGCTTGGCGGCATCCTGTACGCTCAACACGCCGATGACGTAGAAGCCGTCGGCGTTGCCGATGGTCAGCACGCGATCGCCGGTCGTCGGCTGGTAGCTGAAGCTCAAGGCGATCTCCGCGTCGACCCGAGCGCCGTCGGGCAGTGACAGCGACAGCTTGCCAGGCCTTTGGCCCGCAACCTCGGCGGGGCCGAGGTAGCTATGCGGCAGATCAGACGGTAGCGGCTCGAGATGGGCGAGGTTGGACATGACTACTCTCGGGGTGGGGGTTGCCACTGCTCGGAGGCGAGGCGGTCCTTGTCGGTGCGCTTGGCCGCCCTTAGCGAGGCGCCGTTCCACACGGCGCGCTCGTGGCGCAGGCAGTGCAGGTTGGCGGTGAATAGATCGGCGTTGGTGAAGTCGGCGCCGCTCACGTCGGCGTGCGACAAATCAGCGTAGTGCAGCTTGGCGCTGACGAAGGCTGCTCCGTGGGCCGTCGCCCTGTCGAAGCGCGTCTCGCGCAGATCGGCGGCCGACAGATCGGTGGTGGCGAGCGAGGCGTCCTCGAAGGTGGCAAAGCGCAGCCGTGCCCCCGACAGGCGCGCGCCGTCGAGGATGCACTCGCCGAAGTAGGCGCCGCGGCCGTCGATGGCGCGGGCGTCAATGACGCGGGCGTCGGTGGCCTCCAGCTTGGCTTCGCGCAGCGTGGCGCCTCGCAGGTTGGCGCGGCTGAGCTTGGCGCCTTTGAAGTCCGATTGGGTGAAATCGCAGCCGGACAGATCCATGGCCTCCAGGTTGGCGTTGACGAAGGAGCAGCGGATCATGCTCAGCCCTGCGAGCGGCAGCGCGCGCAGATCGACCTCGTCGAAGTCGATGCCGCGCAGTACCGTGTCGACTAGCTTGACGTCGCTGAGCTCGGCGTCCTGCAGGATGGCAGCGCGCACGAAGGCGTGCGACAGATCGACGCCGTCGAGCTTGGCTTTTTCCAGGGTGGTCATCAGCATCGTCGTGTCGCTGAGGTTGGCGCCGCGCAGATCGGCCTCGTCGAACGTAGTCATCTCGAGATCCTGCCCGGACAGATCGACCCCTGGCAGCTTGGCCTCGCGCAGGTTGGCTCGGCGCATGTCCGCGCCCTCGAAGCGCGCGCCAGTGAGATCCGCGCCGCTCATGTCGCACAGCTCGAGCTGAGTCCGCTTCAGGTTGGCGCCACGCAAGCACACGCCGGTCAGATCGCAAAAGCGCAGGTCCCGCCCCTCCAGATCCACTGGGCCCCCGTCAGCCCCGTCGAGCTCTGCGCGGCGCTCGTCGTCCTCGGGCAGATCCGCCTGCGTCATGATGGCGTCCTGGAGCGAGCACTTCGCCAGCGATGCAGGCAGCTTGGCGCAGCGCAGGTCGGCCTTGATGAACATCACCATCTCCAGCTCGGCGTCGCTGAAGTCTGCCCGCACTAGCCGCGCCAGCGGCAGCGCTGCCCGCTGCATCTTGACGGCGCGGAAGCTGGCACCGTCGAGCTCGGCCAGCGACAGCGACACCCTGTCGAGCTCGGCCCCGGAGAAATCGGCGCTCTGGAGCTTGGAGTTGTCGAAGCCGGCTTGCTCCAGCTTGGCCCCGCACAGCCGCGCCCCCTCCATCTGGCAGTCTGCGAAGACCGTTCCGCTGAGATCGTGCCCGCTCAGGTCGACCTTCTTCATCTCGCCGTTCATGAGCTTGATGCCCCTCAGGCTCGCTCCCTCGAACGACGCCTCGTTGAAGCGACACTGGATCATCTTCGCATCGGACAGCGTCGCACCGCTCAGCTCGGCTCCGGAAAAATCGCAGCCCATCGCCTGCACCTTGTCGAGGCTGGCGCCGCGGAGGTTGGCGCCGCACAGATCCACCTGCAGCAGCCGAGCCCCAACGAGGTTGGCGCCCGACAAATCGCGGCCGCGCAGATCCAGCTTCAAGACGGCCTGGCCCTCGAAGCTGTCGCCGCGCTTGATACGCGCCATAAAGTCGTCGACCATCATCGCTTGTTGGGCTCCACCCGGGCTTTGATGAGGTTGGCCTCGGTGAGGTCGTAGCCTTTGCCGCGCACGTCGAGCAGCTTGGCCTCGTAGAGGTTGCTGCGGGCAAAGCTGGTCTGCTCGATGCGCGCCTTGCGCGCGTCCACCTCCGCCAGGTTGGCCTCCACCAGCTGGGCGGCCTCCAGGTTGGTGCGATAGAGCCGCGCCTCGCGCAGATCAGTGCCGAAAAAGCGCGTCGCTTTTGCCGACGCCTCGGTCAGGTGAGCCTCGCTCAGATCGGCGTGACCAAAATCGGCCTCGTCGAGGGTGGCCTTCATGAAGAAGCCCCTCGGGACCTTGCTGCCGATGAAGTTGCCACCCGTCAGGTCGGCTTGTACGAAGCTCGACTGATCGAGCGTGGCGTTCATCAGGTCGAGCCCGGGGGCTTTGGTCTCGCCGAAGTTGCAGCGCACCGCCGAGGCGCCCCGCAGCTTGGCCTGGTGAAGCTCGGCTTGGGTAAAGTCGCTGTGGTCGAAGTGTGCCTTATGGGCCGTGACCTCGTGCATCTTGGCGCCCTCGAACACGACGTACTCGGCCGTCACCTCGTCGAGGCTCGCGCCATTGAGCCACGCGCCCTCGAAGCAGGCTTCACTCATGGTGGCGCCCGTGAAATCCGCGCCGTCAGCGTGCACGCAGATGCAATTGGCCAGCTCCAGGTTGGCGCCCCTCAGATCGGCGCCGCCCAGCTCGGTGAGATACAGCTGCGCCCAGCGCAAGTTGGCGCCTTGCAGGTTGGCGCCGCGCAGGTCGGCGCTGCACAAGTTGGTGCGCTCCAGGTTGGCGCCCGAAAGATCGATGCCGTGAAGATCCTGTCCGCTCAGATCGTGCTCGCGCAGATCGGCGCCCGGCCCGGGCTCGTCGTCGGACAAGGGGCCCGGTGGCTCGTACTCCGGATCGAGCTGCTTCCACTCCTCCCTGTGGGGAATGGCGGCTAGCTGCGCGATGGCGTCTTTGCGCTTTTCGGCCTCGTCGTCCTTGAAGTACTCGGCGTGCTCGGCGACGTCGGCAGTGGCCTTGCGCTCGGCCTCGCGCATCGTCTCCACCTGGTTCATGATCTCGCGCATCTGCTGGCGCAGGCCCGTGTCGGGCATGCGCCCCGGCTTGATCATCGTGGCGGGTGGCGCCTTCTTGGGCTTGTCGTCGAGCTTGTCGAGCGCCTCGGTGAGATCGGGCTTGTCGAGTCCGTCGGGCAGGTCGAGTTGATCCACCTGCGCCATTGACGAGCCGATGGTCGCCAACTGCTCATCGGACACGAGCGGTCCGAACTCGCTCTTGATCTTCCGCTGCACCGGATCGAGGCCCTCGGGCAGCTCGCGCTCCGGCACAGGTTCGCCGCGACGGATCTTCTGCTGCCGCTCGTATTCATCGAACAGCTCCTTGGGCAGCGCGGACAACACGCCGGTCGGATCGGCCGCCCAGGCTTCCAGCGCCTGGTGGTAGTGCTCGTCGGGCAAGGGATCGTCGGCGAGCGATTCGACGGCGATGTAGACGAAGCTCACATCGGCCAGGTCGTCGTCGCGCACTTCGGTCAGACCGCGCCAGGTCAGCTTGACCGTGCCGTCGTCGGGCTCGAACAAGATGGTGTCGAGCACCATGCCGACCGAGCGAATGGCGCCGGTCTCGTCCTTGACGAAGGCCCGCAGGCACAGGCCGGGCAGCTGCGTCTTGAACACCGGATCGTCGGGGTGCAAATTCTGCAGCACCACCTCTTCGTCTCCCCGCCAGTAACCCGCGATCTGCTGATCGGCAAGCCCAGCGCTGAAGTAGCGCCAGTCGTGATCGGCCGAGTAGTAGGGCGCGCGCTCTTTTTGGTACTGCTGGTCGTACTGCGTGCCGAGATAGCACTTGCGCTGCGGCCAAGCGCTATTGACCGGCGCGAAGCTGCCCGGCGCGGGCTTGTCGCCGCGCTCGAGCAGCGGCTCGCCCACCACCTCGACGTTGGGCAGGCGCCTATCGTCGCCGTGACCGCGACCGACCGGGTTCTCGGCGTATTCCGGGCCACCGAAGGCGTGGGCGAAGTCGAGCGGCAGGCGCTCGACGGGCTGCGGCTCGCCGATCTTCGAGCCGGAAAGCCCGCGCTTCCAGACGCGATCGCCGTGCACCATCAGCTCTTTCTTCCACGAGCCCACGGTAAGCCGTACTGGACAGCTTTTGGTGTTCGGGTGCGGCGCATAGGCGCTGCCCATCAGCAGCACCTCGCCTCTCAGCTTCATGTCGGCGAAGTCGTTCGGGTGCAGCAGCGCTCCGCTGCGCTCTTCGTCCTCGTCGGCGTACTGGGGGCCGCACAGGAAGGCCTGCTCGAGCTCGTCGACGGGCTCCACCACGCCATTCTTCACCAGGCGAAAGGTGCCCTTGACGATCAGCACCATGTCGGGCTGCGGGGGACGCCGCGAGGTGTGCACCGCAGCGTGAAAGAAGTCGCTGGTGTTGCGGACGAGCATCGGTCGAGCCCATTAGCCTCAGCCCGCGCCCAGATCCACCTTCAAGGCCGCGATCTTCTTTTGGAGGGAAAATATTCGGCTATAGCAATACTTCCTCGCGTTTTTGAAGGCTATCTCGTTTTTGCTGATGGTGGTTTCCATCTTCTTGAGGTTCTTGTCATCGGCGTTGAATCGGAACTTCTTGTCTTCGAAGGTGATCTTTCCGCTCTTGCCGAGCTCGATCTCGAGCTTGAGCGGGGCGAGTGCCACGTCGAGGGTCAGCGTCGAGTAGTCGATGGCGATCTTTCCGACGACACAAGCCGACGCCTCGACTTGGATGCCGCAGACAGTGCCTGCGAAAATGGTCGT
>CAYTYV010000222.1:0-10329 GCA_964441055.1 uncultured Polyangiaceae bacterium
AGGCGGTGGCAACCGGCTATCGCGCACTTGCAGCGCGCGGCTTGACCAGACTCTTGGGGGCGGCCCTCCCAAAGCAGTCGAAACGGGGAGCGGATGATTCGTCCCCCCGTCGAAACGACCGCCCTCGGCATGGCGCTCGATCGACCACGCGTACCGCGGCTCTCAGCCGACGTGGTGTAGCGGGCTCGCCCCCGCAGTGGGTGGCGAAGCCATCAGGGCGAGGGACATCGGACGAAAGACCTCGGACGCCTCAATGCAGAGAACCGCTCGAGTCGAGGCTAGAGCCCGGCTTGCAGCTTCGCACGGCGCCGCGGCGGTTTCCACCGCAGCCCTTTTTGTCCGCCGTACCGAACCGCCGCGGCATCTGGTAAAATTGCAGCCATGAAAGACCTCGGCGAGCTTGCGCTACACCTGTCCGATCCCGACCGCATCGGCCTGACCCCCGAGCTGTGCGAGCAGCTCGGTCTGGTCGACGAGCACGCGACGCGGGGACGATTGCTCGCGCGAACCGAGAGCGACAACGACTACCTGTTGGTCGAGTTTCTCGCCTGCTACGTGATCGACGACACCGACTTCTGGAGCGACGGCGAGATCTATTGGTGGTCCATCCCCACGTTGCTCCACCAGGACGGCTCCGTGAGCACGGACCCGCTGACGTGCCTGCCGAACGCCATGCCGCCGCACAAGTGCGGCGACAACGAGTGGATGACCAACTTGTCGCTGGAGCATCGGCCGCTATGGGCGGCTATCCCGCCTGACCCTGCCGTGATGGGCTGCACCATTCGGCTCGGGGTCTACGACGACGACGGTGCCGTGGCCGACATGCCCGCGTCGATGACCGCGGGCCTCGAGGCGCTGGCCGCGCTCGGCGCCGAGCGGCGGACCAGCCCAGAGCAGGTGATCGAGCCCGTGCGCCAGGCCATCTGGGAACGCTTGAAGGGCAAGCAGGACGACTTGCTGATCGAGCAGGACATCTCGCTGCGACGCGGCGAGGTGGTGCGCTTCAGTCGGGGGCTCATCGGCTCGGCCGTCAACGCCATGGCGCGGGTTTTCTACTTCGTGCGCGATCTGGGCGAGACCGAGCAGTTCGGCCCCGTGAGCATGCACCGCGGGCAGAGCGAGACGGTTCGGTTCGAGCAGCCCATGGAGCGGGGAGGACGGCTGGCGCTGTTCGCCAGGGGCGCCGACGTGTTCTGCCCCACCTTCGGCGATCTGAGCTGCGAGATGCCCTTCCGCAACGAGGTGATCCGCAACCGCCATGTGGAGGAGCTGCAGAGCGGCTTTTCCGTCACCGCCGAGGGGCCGGCCAAGCTCATCGCGTTCTACACGCCGCACTGAGGTCTCGCCGAGGTCTGCCGCCGTCCACTCGGACCGTCGTTTCAGCCGTAAGCCAGCTCCATGCCTACCGCGGCGAGCCGGCTGGCCTCCTCGGTCAGATCGCCAACCGTGAGCGGATGCTCCTCCAGCCAGCCCCGTGGGAAGGTGAGCTTGAAGCGGTCCTTTTTCACCGTGAGGATGATGGGCGGCAGCGGCTCGGAGCTGCGCGGTCGGTTCAGGCAGACGGCCAGGCGCAGCAGCCCGCACAGCCGCAGCACCGCCTTGGAGCGCATCAGGGTGACGTCGCTGAAGTAATGGCGAGAGAGCTTGCGACGGTGACCGCGGATAAGCGCAGCAAGCAGGTGCTGATCGCCGCGACTGAACCCGGGAAGGTCGGCGTGGCGGATGATGTAGGCGCCGTGCTTGTGGTGACCGGGGTAGGAGATCCATAGGCCGATCTCGTGCAGGCGCGCGGCCCAGCTCATGAAGCGGCGGGCCGCGGCGGCGTCCACGCCCCAGCCCAGCCCAACCTGGTCGAGGAGATCGAGGGCGGTCCGCTCCACCCGCTCGGCCTGCTCGAGGTCGACGTGGTAGGTGGCGCACAGGTTCTGGATGGTATGGTCGCGCACGTCCTCGTGGCGGATGCGGCCCATCAGGTCGTAGATCAGCCCTTCGCGCAGAGCCCCGGAAGCGGCCACCAGCTTGTCGATGCCCAGGCTCTGGAAGGCGCCGTGCACGATGGCGAAGCCGCCTGGGTAGACGGCCGCGCGCTCGGGCTCCAGGCCGGGCAGCGACAGCTCGTCGACGTGTCCGCACGCCAGCAGCCTCTCGCGCAGCTGGGCCAGGCCGCCGAGCGTCACGCCACCTTTGCTCCAGCGGTTGGTGGCGATCACGCGCTCGGTGGCGCGCATGGTGCCCGACGAGCCGATGCAGCTATGCCAGCCCTTTCGCGTGTAGCGTCGCTCGATGGATCGCAGCTCGCGACGCGCCGCCGACTCGGCCTGCTCGAGGGTCGCGCGGGTGATCGCGCCGCCTGGAAAATAGCGCTGGGTGTAGCTGACGCAGCCCATGAACAGGCTGTCGCGGTGAATGGTCTCGAAGCGCTCGCCCAGGATGTACTCGGTGCTGCCGCCGCCGATGTCGATGACCAGCCTGCGGCCGACATCGTCGGCCATGGAGTGGGCCACGCCCAGGTAGACCAGCCGGGCTTCCTCCTGGCCGGAGATGACCTCGATGCGATGCCCGAGCGCCTCGATGGCCCGCTCGAGGAACTCGGGCCCGTTGCGCGCCTGCCGTAGCGTGTTGGTGCCCACGGCGCGGATGCGGTCCTCGGGAATGCCGCGCAGCCGCTGGGCAAAGCGCTCGAGGCAGCCGAGGGCGCGCTCCTGGGCCGCGCCCGAGAGCTTGCGCTTTTGGTCGAGGCCGCCCGCGAGCCGCACCCATTCGCGAACCCGGTCGAGCACGTGCAGCTGGCGCTGCTCCATGCGGGCCACAACCATGTGGAAGCTGTTCGAGCCGAGATCGATGCCAGCAACGATCTGTCCCTCTCCGTCCGTCATCGGGGGCCCTTCTAGCCCAGGTGCCCGCGCAATGCGAGCGGCGCTCCGATGGAGTAAGCTTCGAGGTCCCTACTCACGACCCAGGGAGACTCGATCATGAACCCGCCCGTTCGTTTTCTCGTCGGCACGCGCCTGTACCTGCGGTCCATCGAAGAGGCGGATCTGCCAGCCTGCCAACGGTGGATCAACGATCCGGAGATCCGACCGTTTCTTCTTACGTTCCGGCCCATCGATGCCAAGGCCGAGCGCGAATGGTGGGAGGGGCACGACCGCAGCCCGCAGCCCGCCTCGCTGCACTTTGCCATCGTGCTCGACGAAGGCGACCGACTCATTGGAACGACCGGCTTCGTGCGCATCGACTGGCGCAACCGCTGCGCGAGCACGGGCTCACTCATCGGCGAGAAGGACTGCTGGGGGCAGGGCTACGGCACCGAGGCGAAGAACCTGCTGCTCGAGTACGCCTTCGATACCCTGGGCTTGCACCGCGTGGAGTCGGAGACCTTCGCCTTCAACGAGCGCAGCGCGCGACACCTGCTGCGCACGGGCTTCCGCGAAGAAGGGCGCAGCCGAGAGGCCTTCTTCTGTAGGGGACGCTTTCACGACTCCATCCGCTACGGGCTGCTCGATCACGAATGGCGGGCGCTTCAGGCGGAACGCGCTGAGGCGGCTCCACCCTGAGCCCGCTCGGCGCCGAAGCCCAAACCCCATTGCGTTCCCTTCCGAGCCGCGTACTAATGCGACCGTGGGATTTTTCGACGGAACCCGACCGGGCACGGCGGTTCGGCACGGCGAGGCCGCGTTCGATCTGCCGATTCTCTACTTTCGCGACGACTGCTTCGGGCTGTTCTACGCGGCCGACGAGGATCGCGCGCGACGGCTCATGCCCTCCGGGCGGCTGCACCCGGTGAGGCTGGGGCTGGGCCGCACCTTGGTCGGCGTCATCGCCTTCAACTACATCGACACCTCTATCGGCCCCTACGGCGAGGTCGCGGTGGTGGTGCCCGTTGTGCATTCGAGCAGGCCGCCGCCGCCGCTGCTGCCCGCCGTGCTCCAGAGCGGCTATCCCGGCTTCGGTATGGTGGTGCTGCACCTGCCCGTGACGGGCACGCTTCCCCGCGACGCTGGCCGAGGGCAGTGGGGCTACCCCAAGTTCGTGGCCGACATGCATTTTACCATCGCGCCCGAGTACCTCGAGTGTCGGATGACCGAAGAGGAGGCGCACGTGCTGACCCTGCGGGTGGCGCGCCAGGGTCTCCTGTTGCGAGACGCCTCTCCGCTCGTCACCTACACGGTGCGGGATGGCGCGCTCGTAAAGACGCTCATTCCGAGTCGCGGGATCCGCCGCGAGGGAAGCTTCCCCCAGGGCTGCAAGCTCGAGCTGGGCGACCATCCCGTGGCCGACACGCTGCGCCAGCTCGAGCTTTCCCGCCGCCCGCTCATGTCGCGTTACTACCCCGAGCGAAGCGCCATCTTGCCCGCGGGAGATGAGGTGGAGCAAGGGGTGGCTTCGGTCGTTGACTATGGCGGTACGGACCGCGAGGGGACGTACGCGGTGCGCTTCTTGGACGAGGCCGAGTAGGGCCGCGGCGGGCGCCCCGTCCCGCTCATCCCGAGCAAGGCAGGAGGTAGAGCATGCAGGGTGCGGAGCTCGAGGCCATCTGGCAAGCGAGCCGCCAGTTCGCCGAGCAGCAGGTGGCTCCGATGGTGGGCACCGAGGGCCGCGATGGGGATCTCGCTCGCCTGCCCGCGGTGCTGGAGCAGGCCCAGGCCGCGGGCTTGATGGCCTCGGCGGATCCGGACAGCCCCGGTTATGACTATGGCATCTGGGGCCGCGCGGCCGCGGCCGATGGCCCAGCCGCGTCGCTGGGCATGCTGGAGCGCATTGCCGAGGCTTGTGCGGGCGTGGCCGCCTGCTTGCACTACGCTGGGCTCGGCGCCTACGAGCTAGCGGAGATGGGCCACCCGACGAGCTCGGCTGCAGTGGCGCTGTTCGAAGAGGGCTGGCGGCCGACCGAGCTCAGCTTGGACCAGCCGCCCAAGACCGTTGCGGCTGTAGCGCCGACCGAGCCCCCGGAGCTCACGGGCGCCAAGGCCTTTGCGGCGGGCCTGCCCGCGGCGGACACCTACGTGGTCTACGCGGCCCAGGATGGCGCCTGGCAACGTCTGGCGGTGCCCGCGGACGCCCCGGGTCTCACGGTCTCGGATGCGGGCTGGCGCGTGGGCTTGCGCGCGGTGCGGGTGGTGAGCCTGACCTTCGACGGCGTGCCCATCGCGGCCGAGCGTGGCCCCCAGAGCGCGCGCCCCGCCGATCTCGTGGCGCGGCTGCTATTGGGGCTATGTGCCATTGCGGTGGGCAATGGCCGCGCTGCAGTGCGGGCGGGCTTTGGCTATGCCCGCGAGCGACGTCAGGGAGGTCGGCTCATCCTGTCGCATCCAGCCGTGCAAATCCTGCTCGGCGATGCCAGCTCGCGGGTTACGGCCAGCGCGGCTCACCTCGACGCGGTCGCGCGCGCGCCAGGCGAGGGCGTGGTTTCGCTGCGCCGAGCAGCCGCGGCCAAGCTGCGCATCACCGCGGCCTGCGCCCAGGCGGTCACCGACGCCCTGCAGGTCTTCGGCGGCTACGGCTACATGGAGGACTACCGCCTCGAGAAGCGTCTGCGGGACGCCCAGGCCCTCAAGGTCATGGGCATGAGGCCGGACGATCTGCGCATGCTGTGTGCGGTCTCGGCCTGGGGAGGGGCGCCATGACGAGCCCGGCCGAGCCCTCCTCCGCGACGAGCGCCCTCATCGCTCGGCTCTCGCCGCCCAAGGCGCGCGCCACCCTGCGCCCCATTGGGCGCCTGCTATACGATACCGACCCAAGGAGCCTGTGGGATCGCGACACGGCCACGCTGCCGCGCTCGTTGCGCCGCAGGCGTCGTAGCTACCGCGAGTTCGCGCAGAGCCGGCTCGCCCCCCGCGCGCTCGCCGCCGATCGCGATCCAAGCTCGGTCGAGATGCTGGAGCTATTCGGGGAGGCGGCGCGGCGCGGCTACCAGACCGAGCTCTTGCCGCCGCCCTTTGGCGACATGCCGCTCAGCGCGCTGCGCCATGGGCTCCTGCTCGGGCCTGTGCTCAAGGCCGAGGAGCTGTGCGCGGCCTGCAGCGGGATCGCCCTCGGCCTACTGGCCCACGATCTGGGTACGGTTCCGCTGCTGCTCTCGGGCGAGCCGCGCGCCATCGTCAAGTGGCTGCGCGGCATCTACCGCGAGATCAAGGCGGGCGAGCCCGCGCTGGCCGCCTTTGCCATCACCGAGCCCAGCGCTGGCTCCGATGTGGAGGAGACCGCGGGTGCGGCTGCGGCGCGGCTTTCGTGTCGGGCCCACCACGTGGCGGGCGGCTGGCGGCTCGACGGCCGCAAGTGCTTCATCACAGGGGGAGCGGAGGCCAAGTGGGTCACCCTGTTTGCCGCGCTCGACGGCAGGGGCGTCGAGAGCTGGACCTGCTTTCTGCTCGACAAGGCCATGCCAGGACTGTCGGTGGGCCGTATGGAGCGCAAGATGGGCCAGCGGGCGGCCGATGCCAGCGAGCTGGTGCTCGACGATGTATTCGTGCCCGACGAGCGGGTCATCGGCGGCGTGGGCGCGGGCTGGGCGCTCAATCGCAACGTGCTCAACTACTCGCGCCCAGCCGTGGCGGCCATCGCCGTCGGCATTGCCCGCGGCGCGCTCGAGCAGGCCATCGCCTTTTGCCGCCAGGCCAAGCTCGGCGGCAAATCGCTCCTGTCCTATCAGGACGTGCAGCTCGGCCTGGCCGACATGACCATCCAGGTCTCGGCCGCCCGGGCCATGGCCTGGGCCGCGGTTCGGCATCCGACGCCCTTTCAGGCGGCGGGCTCGGCGGCCAAGGTGTTCTGCTCGGACACGGCCTGGCAGGTGTGCAACCAGGCCATGGAGCTGCTCGGCGACCACGGCTGCCTTCACGGCCGCGGCGTGGAGAAGGCCATGCGCGATGCGCGGCTCACGCAGATCTACGAGGGCACCAACCAGATCAACCGGCTGGCGGTCATCGAGGGCCAGCTCGGCGCGGAGTTTTAGCGGCGTGCGTCGAGCGCCCGTCCCTACTTCGATTCCGGCTCTGGCTTCGGCTCCGCTTCCGATTTCGGCTCCGCTGCCGCTTCCGGTAGCGCTGGCGCTTCCGCTGGCTTCTTCGGCTTGGCCAGTCGCACCACGGTGAAGCTGGCGTGGTCGCCCGCATCGGGCGGCAGCTTGCCCTGGGTCCAGGACACGGCTGAGCCGACGACCACCCACTCGCCGTCGTCCGTGGCGAGCTTGCGCCAGGTGTTGGGCTCGGCGTCGGCCACCTTGCCCTGGTAGCCGAGCTTTACGCGGTGGGTCTGTCGTCGGGCGCCGTCCGCTGCGTGGGGCTTGTCCGTCGAGACCACGCGCCCGCGAGAGAAGGTCCAGCCGGGCGCGAAGCTGGCGTTGCCGTCCTGCGAGAAGCCCAGCAGCAGCTTGCCCTTTTCGTCGACGATGGTGCCCTCCAGGGTCCGATGGATCTTGACCACCTTGAGGTTGAGCGTGGCGCCGATAACATCGCCCACAGACAAGGGCAGCGGCACGTTCTCGGGCAGCTCGAGCAGGAAGCTGCGGTCGTCGACCGGACCGGGACCCGACAGCACCACCCGCCAGCGTCCCGGGATCTTCTGTAGCTCGATTACCTTGCCGCAGACCTTCCGCTCGCCCGCTTCCACCCCCATGGGCTGCGCGTAGGCCTCGCCGCTGCCCGCCTCGAACGCAGCGGAGCTATCTGGGGCGAAGGCCGCTGGCTCTCGGGCGGACGGCGCCTTCGGCTCGGGACAGGGGATCGCGGGCGCCGCTTGCTCATCGCCCTCTTCGACGTCGGGCTCGTCGAGATCGGCAGGCCCGGCCACCTCCTCGGTCTGCTCGGTTGGCGGTGGCGGTGGCCCGTCTTGCGGCTCGGGCGTCTGGGGTTTTCCACAAGCCGCCAAGCTCAGCGAGGTGACGGCTACCAGTGCGAGTGCGGTACGAGAGCTCAGCATGCGGCGAGCATAGACGAAACCGCCTTCGATTGCAGTCGCTCAGCGCCGCCGCCGTAGGTAGAAGAAGTCCTTCCAGTTGGGCTTGGTGATGTAGCTCGCCTTGTTGTACTCGAGCTTCTCGACGAAGGTGGGGCCGAGGGTGGGCGGCACGGTGGAGTGGTCGATTGGAAAGAAGCGCGTATACGACCAGTTGATGTCCATCTGGGCGCAGTCCCAGGCGCCCGCGCGCTGCAAGGCCGCGGCGAGCTCGGCCGCCAGGATGTAGTCGCCGTAGCCGTAGATCAGGGTCTGGCCGGTCTTGTCCAAGCACACGGCCGAGCGCCGCACCTCGCGGTTGCCGTCCTCGGCCCCGCCCCACTTGCGGTTGATATGCTCGCGCGGCAGCTCTGGGTGGAGCTCGCCCTGCTCGATCAGACAGGGCGAGCTCTGTCGGTAGCTGTGCATGGCGCCGAGCTCGGCGGAAAGCGCCTCCCAGGACCGAACCCGCACCCGGCCGTCGCGGTACAGGGCCACCGTGCAGCGCTCGGCTCGCGGGGGCACGAGCTCGACGCCGTCCAACATCATGCCGTGGCCGCCGTGGCGCTCCATGAAGCCGCCATTGAAGACGGCCACCAGAGCCGCGTGATCCCGCTCGGGGATGAGGCCGGGGCGAGCCTCCTTGGAAAGCGCGTCGCTCTTCGGCTCGTCGGTGCCCGCGACCAAGTGCAGCTCGAGGCGACTTAGGTCCGCGGCGATGGCAATGGTGAACACGTAGCGCTTGTAGGGATGGGGATGCACCTCGCTGCGAAACAGCACGGCATCGTCGGGCGCGGTGCCCTCGGGGTAGGGCTGCCACCTACCGTCGGTCGGCTGGGCCGTCCGCTCGTGCATGGCCTCGAAGGGCGGCGGCGGAAAGTCGGTGCGCGGCCCGGGCTCGGCAGGGCCCGGGTCGCCGTCGATCGGGCGCCCGGCTCCAGCATCCGCGGCTCCGTGGGCGCGGGCTGTCGCCGCAGGCTGAGCCGAGGCGGCCTCGGTGGGCGGAGGTGCCGCTGTGCTCGGCGGCGCGGTCGTGCCGCTGGCGGTGGGGCTGCCGCTGCAGGCCCATCCCACCGTGAACAAGGCTAGTAGTCCGAGCGCGCTTGCGGCTTTGGGGCAATGCGCAAACATAGAGGCGGTGTAGCACAACGAGCACCAGGGCTCGCGGCTTGCGGGGTGAGAAGCCCCCTCTTAGCCGAGCTCCCCCACCGCCTCTCGCAGCTCGCCGAGCAGCTCGTGCTCCCAGCCGTCGGCCAGCGCCTCCAGCGCCGCGCGGTAGTACCAAAGCAGCTCCTGACGCGAGGCGCGGAAGCGCGACCAGAGCTCCGCACCGACCGATGGCCGCCGCAAGTCGCGCAGGATGCATTGGGCGTTGTGGAGCTTGTCGGCGGCGACCACCAGCTTGACCTCGTCGGGCGCGCGCCGCAGCTCGGCCAGGTGGGCCTCTTTGCGCGGTCGCCACGCTGGCTTGGGGCGCTCAGTGGTGTCGGTGCACTGCGCCACGATCCTGGCCACCCGCGGCCCGTAGCGCGCCTCGAGCTCGTCAGCGCTCACCCCGCAGTCTTCCATGACGTCGTGCAGCAGCGCTGCAATGGCCTGGTCCTCATCGCCGCCGTACTCGGCCACCAGCGAGGCGACGGCGAGCGGATGAACGATGTAGGGCGCGCCGTTGCCCTTGCGCTCCTGGCCGAAGTGCAGGGCCGAAGCCCAACCGAGGGCCGACTCGAAGCGCGGTCCGTAGCGCCGGAGCTTTGCTGGCTGTGTGGATGTGCCTGCTGACATGCCTACCCTCACCTCGTTTGGTCCGACCGAGGCTCGTCGCCTGCTTGCGCCCCCGAGGCCTGCACGCCGAGCTCGGCAGCCTGCTCCAGGATGCGCTTGACTGGCGAGCGCTCGCGGAACAGCTCGCGAAGCTGCGAGTCGCGGATGTAGCCCGCGATGCACTGGACGTGCTCGAGGGCTCGCTGGCAGGTGTCCAGCACGGGCAGGGGCGTGCTGGTCGACGGCTCGCGCGCCATCGGATGTCCCCGCAGCATGGCGTCGCAGCACAGCGACCGCACCTCGATGCCGTACTCCGAGCCCTCCATGGCCTCGACCGCGCCCATGGCGTTGGTCGCCAACAAGATGCCCGTCTGCAGGTCGCCCAGGTCCACCCGCGCCGCCGCCTCGATGGCGGTGGCGTAGACCTGATAGCTGATGAGGCCCTGGCTCTCGGCGATTCGGCGAGCCTCGGCCGCTACCGTAGCCGCCGTCGCGAGATCGCCCTCGGCGCGCGCCAACAGGCCGTGGCAGATGCGCTGGTGAACGCGGTCGTAGACCGTGCCCGCGACCGCGGCGAGCGCGCTGGCGTCGCCCAAGACCTGACGGGCGGCGGCCAGATCGCCCTTCTCGATGCAC
>CAYTYV010000223.1:0-10302 GCA_964441055.1 uncultured Polyangiaceae bacterium
GCTGGCGCACAACCGCGACCCCGACGGCGAGCGTCCCTGGGACCTCAAAGCCGAGACGAGCGCCCCGCCCCCAGGCTGGGAGCTGCCCTAGGCCCTACGCGCTACTTGCCGCCCCAGGTGCCGCCCCCGCGGTAGCCGCTGCCGCCGACCGTGCCGCAAGTGCTACATGCCCCGCCCATGACCATCATCAGAATCACGAAGATGACGATGACGACGACCAGGATGCTCTGACAGCTGCTCGCACCCCCGCCGCCGCCGTCGCCCATCGGGGCCATGGCCATGCCCGCACCCGCTGGCGCTGCCAGGCCGAAGGCGCCGAACACCTCGTGGGGCGAGATGGGCGTGCAGAACGAGTAGTTGACCTCGGTCCTGGTCTTCTCCCGGCTGATCTTGCCACCCGGACCCCCGAGCTCGGCCGCCTCGACCTGCTCGCCGATCTCGACCTTCCAGTAGAACTCGCCGATGACGTAGTCGACGTTGGCCGTCACTGGCGGGTTGCCCAGCGCGTACTGCTGGCCCCGGAAGATCGCCGTGTGACCCGAGTCCAGGATCTCGCCCGCCTCGAGCGGCGTGACGTGCTGCCACTGTCCCGAGTCCTCGATCAGCCACTGGTAGCCCACCCGCTCACCCGCGAATAGCAGGTACTCCCGCCAGGAGAATACCTCGCCGTCCACCCAACAGGAGCGAATGACGAAGCCGCAGCAGACGACGCGATTGCCGCGCAGGTTGCCCTCGGCGCCAATGGGAATCATCGGCATGATGGGCGGCTTGGGCGCGGGCCCCAGCGCAGACAGATGGCCCTGCGCGAGATCGCTGGCCGTCCCGCAGTACTGACAGACGATGCGCTCGGCCCGCTCGGAGATGATCGGCAGATCGCCACCGCAGTTGGGGCACTCGACCGAGGTGACGCGGGCCTCGGGCATGTCGATGGGCTGTCCCGACTCCAGCTTCATGATGGCCGGATCGATCTGCTGACCCAGGTACAGCTCGGGCGGCGCCGAGCCGTCGCCGTAGTCAATGGTGCCGTAGCGGCCCCCTGCCGCGCTGATGTCGGCATAGCGAGTGACCACCCCGGGCGCGGGCGCATTCGACAGCTCGCCCTCGCCTGAGACCACGCGGCGCTGGGCCACCTCGCTGACCACCCACGAGCCTTGCGAGCCCAAGCTCACCGCGCCGCCTGGTCGCAGCTGCTCCACGGGCGGCACGCCTCCCTCGGGCAGCGGCTGCTCGTTGGTGGCGTACCAGCGACCCATGGCGTAGGCGACCCAGGTGAAGCTGTCCTGGGTGGGAAAGTAGAGCTGGATCTCCTGCCAGGGCGCGCCTGGCGCTCCGGCCCGATCCATCTGCAGCCGGCCCACCACCTCGAAGGGCTCGCCGTTCCAGTTGCCCTCGACCCCGAGCTGCAGCGGCGTGGGGATCTCGATCAGATCCGCCATGCGCCCCTGCGCCTCCAGACCGCGGTCGGTGCGCGCCACCACGAACTTGCAGTGCTCGCAGACCTGCGCTCGCGCCGCGGCGAACTTGAAGGTCATGGGAGCGCCGCAGTTCGGACAGGTCGCTTGGCGGTCTAGAGGGCTCGTCACGGTGTCTCATCTTAGAAGGTTGCGCCCGCGGCGTCAGCCCCCGGCAGCAGGGCGCGAGGCCGAACGCGACAAAAAGCGCTTTCGGCGCCGAAACCCGCCAGCGTACAGTGCGGCCTCGCCATGCCGAGCGACGACTCCGCCGAGCCGCGACCTGCACACAAGCCGGGGCCGACCATTCCCCGCCGCTACGTCTCGCCCGTGCTGCTCGCCTCGGTGTTCGTCATCGCCACCTCGGGGCTGGTCTACGAGCTCATCGCGGGCACCATGGCGAGCTACGTGCTCGGCGACTCGGTCATGCAGTTCAGCCTGATCATCGGGCTGTACCTGTTCGCCATGGGCGTGGGCTCCTACCTGTCGCGCTTGGTCGAGCGTCGGCTGCTCGAGCGCTTCGTCGACATCGAGCTCGGCATCGCGCTCGTGGGCGGCGCCTCCGCTCCGCTGCTCTTCGCGGTGTATACCTCGTGGGGGGCCTTCCGCTTCGCGCTGTACGCCATCGTGCTGCTGGTGGGCACCCTGGTCGGGCTCGAGATCCCGCTGCTCATTCGCCTGCTCAAGTTCTCGCTCGACCTCAAAGACCTGGTCGCCCGGGTGCTGTCGCTCGACTACATCGGCGCCCTGGCCGCCAGCCTGATCTTTCCGCTGGTGCTGCTGCCGAACATCGGCATCCACCATACCAGCCTGGCCTTTGGCGTGCTCAACGCGGCCGTGGCCCTGGTCGCCACCTTTCTTCTGCCCGTCGAGCACCGAGCGCGCTGGCGGCTGCGCGCGCAATGCCTGCTGGTGATGCTGGGGCTAGTCGTCGGCATGGTGCTGGTCGAGCGGCAGGTGCGCCAGGCCGAAACGGTCTTCTACGGAGCACCCATCATCTACGCCGAGCAGTCGCCCTACCAGCGCGTGGTGCTGACCCGATCGGATCGCACCACCCGGCTCTTTCTCAACGGCCAGCTCCAGTTCAGCTCCGACGACGAGCATCGCTATCACGAGGCCATGGTCCATCCAGCCGTGGCCGCCATGGGACGGCCGCCGCGGCGCGTGCTCATTCTGGGTGGCGGCGACGGCCTGGCCGCTCGCGAGGTGCTGCGGTACGATTCGGTCGAGCGCATCCTGCTCGTCGACCTCGACAGCGCCGTGACCGAGCTGTTCCGCTCGGTGCCCGCGGCCGTCGAGCTCAACGCCGGAGCGCTGGGCGATCCGCGGGTGGAAATCCGCAACGAGGACGCCTACCGCTACCTCGAAAAGGCGCAGGAGTCCTTCGACCTGGCCATCGTCGACTTCCCCGACCCCTCCAACTACGCCCTCGGCAAGCTCTACACCTTGACCTTCTATCATCGGCTGCGCGAGCGGGTGGGCGTGCGCGGGGTTGCGGTGGTGCAGGCGAGCTCTCCCTACTATGCGCGGCAGGCCTTTTGGACCGTGGCCACCACCATGCAGGCTGCCGACTTCGTCGTCCTGCCCCTGCACGTCTATGTGCCGAGCTTCGGCGAGTGGGGCTTCCTGCTCGGCGGCGCTGACGGCCTCGCGCGGCCGAGCCGGCTGCTGCTCGCTCCAGGCGAGCTCGCCTTCCTCGACGACGCCACCCTGGACGACCTGTTCGAGTTTCCCCGCGACATGGCGCGCGTGGACGCGTCGGTCAACCGACTCAGCGATCAGCAGCTCGTCCCCATCTACCACCGCGAGTGGAACTCTTGGGCACGGTGAAGCGCCAACCCAAGCGAGGTCACGGAACGCGCGGCCAAGCTGGCACTACCGCCGAGGCTGGCCCTGCTCGCCTGAGGCGGCGGGCGCTATTGGCGGGCATCGGCGCGGGATGGGTGGGCGACGTGCTCCGCCCGAGCCGCCAACGGATCCGGGGACGCATCGTGGGCAACGTCCACGGCCTGGGCCATCGGCTGCGCACCATGGCACTACCCGCGCCGAGCGGGCCGCCGCGACGCACGGACGTGGTCGTCATCGGCAGCGGGGCAAGCGGCCTTAGCGCAGCCTGGCGCTTGGCGCCCACTGGCCTAGAGGTCACCGTGCTTGAGGCCGCACCCTGGCCCGGAGGCACCAGCGCCTGGCAGCAGGCCCAGCCGATTCCCTACCCCTGGGGCAGCCACTACCTGCCCGTCCCCAACCCCGAGCTGCGCGCCACGCTGCGCCTTCTCTACGAGCACGGCGTGGTCACGGGTTGGGATGGCGCGGGACGCCCGCAGTTCGACCCCGAGGTGCTGTGCCGCGCGCCCGAGGAGCGGCTGTTCTACCAAGGCAAGTGGCACCTCGGCCTGGTGCCCGACGCGGCGCTCAGCGCTCGGGAGCGCGCCCAGATGGATCGCTTCCGGGTCATCGAGCAGGAGCTCATCCGCGCGCGGGGCTCGGATGGGCGACCGGCCTTTCAGCTTCCCTTCGAGCAGAGCTCGCGCGACGGGCGCCTGCTCGAGCTCGACCGCATCTCGATGGCGCAGTGGCTGACCGAGCGAGGGCTCGATAGCCCCTTTGTGCGCTGGTACGTCCGCTACGGCATGCTGGACGATTTCGGCGCCGAGCTCGAGACCGTATCGGCCTGGGCCGGCCTGCACTACTTTGCATCGCGCAAGCTCGAGACCGAGCAGACCCGGGGAAGCCGCTTTCTGGTATGGCCCCAGGGCAACGGCTGGCTGATCGAGAGGCTGCTCGAGGCGGTAACCGGCCCCCGGCTTCACGGCGCCCTCGTCCTGGCCGTGCGCCCGGCGCGCTCGAGCGGGGTGGAGGTGCTGTACTTCGAGCCGGCTTCGCACACGACGCGTCGCATCGAGGCGCGTGCGGCCATCGTCGCCACCCCGGCCTTTGTCGCTCGCCGGATCCTCGCCCCTAGGACCGCCCACCAAAGCGGCGGCCTGCTGCGGCCACGGGCGGCATCGCCCTGGCTGGTGGCCAATCTCCAGGTGCGCTGGCCCGTGAACCCCGATCTGCCCTGGGACTCGGTGATCCACGACGCCGCTGGGCTGGGCTACGTGCACGCTGGACACCAGCAGGGCCCCCTGGGCGAGCGGCTCACCCTGACCTACTACCAGGCCTTTGGAGGGCGCGACGTGGCCGCCAGCCGCACTGCCTTGCTCGGCCGCCGCTGGGACGAGCTCGCCGACCACGTGCTCGCCGATCTCTCCCCAGCGCATCCCGAGCTTCCCGAGCAGACCCAGCGCATCGACGTCATGATCTGGGGCCACGGCATGCCCAGGCCGCAGCCGGGCTTTCTGGGCCCCGAGCCCTTTGCCACCGACTGCCTGCTCGACCGACACATCGCCTGGGCCCACGTCGACCAGACCGGCTTCGCGCTGTTCGAGGAGGCCAACCAGCGCGGCGTGCGCGCCGCCGAGGCCATCGCCGACGCGCTCGGGGCCGCTCGCGGGGAAAGCTGGCTGTAGCCAGGGCGCGGTCAGACAAAAAAAAGCCCGCGCAGCCAAGCCGAGCGGTGGCTCGAGCTGCGCGGGCGGGAAGTGGATCGATAGTGGCTACGGTCCCTGAAGCAGTCGCTCAGGCTGCGCGGGCGAGGAGTAGATCGACGGTAGCTACGGTCCTTGAAGAGGAGATTCGTCAGCGAATGACTCTGGCTTGTCCCCCCGAGACCCTCGCGGGGGTTTGGGGGCAGAGGGAGGAGCGCAGCGACGACCGGAGCCCCCATCGTTGAACCAATCACCAAGGCTACGCACAGCTCGCCCCTTGGGGCCCAATGGCTGGTCCTCACCTGTCTGGGGACCAGCCATTGGGCCCCAAGGGGCTCGCGAACGCCGCTAGCTAGTCGGTCCCGGGCTGAAGGTCAGCGGGTAGCTGACCGAGACCACGCCGCCTTCGGGCTGGGGGAAGGTCAGGCCGTAGAAGGCGCGGGTCACGCACGAGATGACCGCCGCGTCCGGAAGGTCGCCGCCGCCGCCAACTCGGGAGACCCGGCCGTCACGGCCGATGACGAAGTGGATCACGACCCTACCGGCCAGGCTCGGGTTTTGGCGTAGGCCGTTCTGGTAGCACAGCCGATAGCGGCCGAAGTTCTGGCGGACGATGCGCTGGATGACCTCTGGAGGCAGCCGCCCTTTGACATTGGTCTCGCCCGAGCGCAGCCGCGGCGCGCCCGTGTCATGGCCCTTGCGGTACCTGCCCGAGCTCAGGCCATGCCCACCCGGGCCGAAGCCCTGGCCGACCCCGGTTCCAGCCCCGTGCCCGATGGTGCCCACCGTGCCGAGGCCGATGCCCTCGCCGTCGCCGCCGCCTCCTTCGCCGATGCCGCTCAGGCCGAGGCCACCAACCCCAAAGGCGGCGCCCATCTCGTTGCCCCACATGTTGCCGCGCGCGCTCAAGGGGTCGTTGCCGAGCGCGTCCTCGCGGCCCCACGGTGCGGTGGGCGCGTCGGGATCGCCGCCCGCGCCCGTGTTGATGAGCGCGATCATCCCGAAGGAGGCGGCGTCGCGCAGCGCCTCCAGGCGGGCGATGCGCGGGTCGGGGTTGTCCTGCGGCCCGCGGACGGCAAAGCGTCGGTCGGCCGCTGGGGCGGTTGGGTCGCCCATTGAGCCCTCTTCGCCGATGCTCCTTCGACCCGTGCCGCCCTCGGGCTGGTCGGTCTGCGCTTCGGCCAGCTCGTGACTTTCGCGCGCCTCCAGCTCCTGCTCGGCCGCGTCGTCGATGTACTGCTGGATCAGGATGCGCTGATCCTCGGACAGGGCATCCTCGGCCGTGGCCCCCAGCGGCGGCATGAACGCCGCTAGCGCCGCCAGCAAGCCGACGTGGCCCGCAAAGGAGATGGCCATGTAGAGCATGGCCCCGGTCGCCAACGCCGCCAAGGTGAAGGGCGCGGCAGCCCGCCGACCGGCCCGTACGGCGCTAAGCTCGAAGTGAAGGTCGCCGAGCCGCATGTCCACCGAGCCCCCGCGCCCTAGCGGCACCTGGTACGCACCGCCGAGCTCGGGACAGCTCTGCCCCAGGCCGCTCGAGATGACCTCGGCAATGGACTGCGGACCGTGGCCGGCCACGTCCACGGTGCCGCTCGAGCCTGGCAGCAACACGACGAAGACGGTGCCGCTCCGCGTCAACACTAGGGGCGCGCGGGTCGCACCCAGCTTCTCCTCGGGCAAAAAGTAGTCGCAGCCGAGGTGCTTGCTCTCCTCCTCGCCGACGTAGAAGGGCCGCGGGGGCGAGAGGTGCGAGAAGGAAAGCAGGTTGCGCCCCCAGTAGATGCGCACATCCACGGCCTCGGCAGCCGACTCGCACTCGTCGGCGGGCACATCGGGTGCGCACTTGCGCACGCGGTACTCGTAGCTTCCTTCGGGCGCATCATCGGCCACGGCGGAGGCCGCGACGGGCATCGCAAAGGGATCGGGCGCCAGCGGACCAGAGACCTGCGCAAAGGGGTTCGACGCCGTGGCGGGCTCGGCGCTCGAGACGGTCGACGGCGAGCAGACCGCAGCGGTCGTAGCTTCGGAGCCGCGCGCTTCCGCAAGGGCGGGTTGGGCGTCGGCGGCAGACGCGGCGGCGGCGATGCGCGGTGGGCTGTCGACTCGCTCGAGCACGACGCGGTGGGCCCCAATTTCGATCTCGTCGTGGGGCGTGAGCCTACACTTGTTGACGCGTGCGCCGTTGACCAGCGTGCCCGTTTCATTGCCGAGATCGATGAGCGTGACCCGATCCTGGGACTCGATCTCGATGACCGCGTGCATCCGCGCGACGGCCTCTCCGCCGAGCCGCAGCTCGCTCTTCGGGTCGCTGCCCAGCTTGATGATGGCTTGCGCCAGCTTTTCGCGGCGGCTGAGCCTCTCCCCTTCGTAGAGTGCGAATGTCAGCACAGCGTTGTGACTATCTTTCATGACCGTTCTCCTGCTCGCGGATCGAGACGCGACCCGTACGGGCCGGCTCGACCGCCAACGCCATCTCGAGGTGGCTAGACCTGTTGCTGCGCGCCGACGATGAGCTCGCGCGTGTTAGGCCCCGGTCGTGCCGGGATGACTCACGCGCGCCGCTCGAGCTCGGTTCGCCGTCGCCTCGCGCGCGACTGGGGCGATGGCTTCACCCCAGAACTGCGCGCGTCATGGTCATAGACAACCCGTGGTCCGGGCGGTTCCGCCAGCGCCCCCAAAAAGCTGGGCACCGACGCCTCGCAGGAGCTAGCTCAACTGCAACACGAATAGCTGGCCCCGTACCGGTCGATGGTTCTCGAGCCGCAGCGCGGCCCGCTCGTAGAAGCGAACCGCGAAGCCGCTGCGCGCGGCCATTCGCTCGATGTAGCCGCGGCTGTGGGCGTAGCGTCCCGAGCGCTGCAGCAGGTAGTCCTGCTCGTCGCTCAGCTCGGTGGACAGCGCGAAAAGCCCCTGCGGAGCGCAGCAGCGCGCCGCGGCATCGAAGCAGCGCCCCAGGACGCCGCAGTAGACGAGCACGTCGGCGGCGATGGTGAGGTCGAAGCGGGTCGCGGCCTTTTCGAGATAGGGCACCATGTCGGCGATCGCCAGCTCGTCATAGATGCCCGAGCGGCGCGCCTGAGCGACCATCTCGGCCGAAAGGTCGACGCCGCTCAGCCACCCGCAACGCGGACGGATCTGCCGACCGGCAAGCCCCGTGCCGCAGCCGAGGTCGAGGGCTCGCTCATAGCGCGCGTCCGCACCCGCGACGGACTCCAACGCTTGCCGCAGCCGAGCGGGCGCCTCGTAGCGAAGCCCTTCGAGCAGCACGCGCTCGTAGCGGGCCGCGCAGCCGTCGAACACAGCGGCCACGTAGCGGCTCGGCGCAGCCTCCGTCGTCTCGCCCCCGAGCGCGGCGACCATGTGCTGCGCCACCTCGTCAGCCGGCTCGAGGCTGAGCACGGCTCGGTAGGCCTCGAGCGCCTCGTCCCAGAGCTGCTGCCGATACAGGGCGCCAGCCAGGCTCATCTGGGCCGCGCCAAAGCCCGGCTCGCTGCCGAGCGCTTGGCGGTAGGCGTCCACGGCTCCGGCCAGATCGCCCTGCCGCCCGAGCGCGTTGCCGAGGTTGTGGCAGGCCTGGGCAAAGCCGGGAGCGATGGCGACCGCGCGGCGATAGCAGGCGATGGCCTCGTCGTCGCGGCCCGCGGCAGCGGCCTGCATCCCGAGGTGGAAGTGGGCCTGGGCGCAGTGCGGATCGATCTCCAGGGCGCGACGCTGGCAGGCCTTGGCCTCGGCGCTCCGGCCAGCAGCGCGCAGCACCAGCCCGAGATTGCAGTGGTACGAGGCTCGGTCGGGCCGCAGCTCGACGGCGCGGCGCATGAGCTTGGCCGCGGCCTGATGCTCGCCCTGCTGATAGGCGATGAGGCCCCGCTGGTGCAGGGCGTCGGCGCCATCGGGATGCTCGGGCCCGATGGCGGCGTAGGCTCGCTCGGCCTCGGCCAGCCGACCCGCTCGATGATGCGCCATGGCGCGAGCGAAGGCCTGCACTGGCGCCGCCTCGCCGCACTCGTCCGACCGCGCACCGCGATGCAGCCCCCGGCTCATGGGCGGTCTCTCGGCCGCGACGCGCCCCCGGGGCTACGGCACCCTCAGCGTCGCCTCACCGCGGGCCTTGCCGCGCAGCTCGGAGACGACGATCCGATACTCGCCGCTGAGCACCGAGAACGTGATGGGCGGGGCCGCCTGCGGCTCGCCCGTGGGAAGGCGACGGATCACCCGATCGACGATGAGCGATCCGCTCGGGGAATAGACCTTGAGCTGGAATGGCGGTGCGGCGTCTTCCCAAGTGCGGAAGATGAGGCGCGCGTTCTTGTTGGCGATCAGATCATCTGTGTCGCAGATGATGTCGATGGCACCCGAGCTCTCGATAGTAGCAGCCATGGTGGTCGACCTATCCTCCGTCGATAAGGGGTCTCAACTCGGGATGGGCAGGGCGAGCGGGGCGGCCCGCGGGCACGGCCCGGCGCTCCGCGCGCCGTGTGTGCTTCTCCTAGCACAGATCGACCCAAGCCGTACCGACCGAAGGACGACCTTGTGAGACTGCGTTTTCGCGCGTCGCGGCGGGCAGTTGTGTTAGGTGCGACAAGGTAGCACCATGTGGCTTCCCCCCGGTCAGCTGCCGCCATGAGCCCCATGTTCGACGATCCGAGCACCATCGCCGCGTTGGCGGCCACCTTGCTGGCCACGGGGCTGGTGGCAGGCCTGCTGGCCGGTCTGCTGGGCGTAGGCGGGGGCATCGTGGTGGTGCCCGTGCTGTTCCAGATCTTCGCGGCATTCGGCATCGATCTCTCCGTGAGAATGCACCTGGCCGTCGGCACATCCTTGGCCACCATCGTGGCCACCTCCATCGTCTCGGCGCGCAGCCACCATCGAAAAGGCGCCGTGGATTTCCCGCTGTTGCGCAGCTGGGGCGTGCCGATCTTCGCGGGTGTGCTGCTCGGAACCGCGCTGGCGGTGCACGTGCGGGGAGCCTGGCTGGCCGTGGTGTTTGCCGTCGTGGCGCTGGCCGTGGCGGTGAACATGGCCCTTCGAAAGGAAGGTTTGCGGGTCGCCGACCGGCTGCCGCGCGGCTGGCTCAAAGCCACGTTGGGCGTGGTCATCGGTGCCTTCTCGGCCATGATGGGCATCGGCGGAGGCACGCTGAGCGTGCCCATCCTGAGCGCCTTCGGCTGCCCCATTCGCAGGGCTGTGGGCACGGCGGCGGCCATCGGGCTCGTCATCGCCGTGCCCGGCACGGTGGGCTTTGCGATCGGCGGCGCGGAGGTGGCCGGTCGACCCCCGTACTCGCTGGGCTACGTCAACCTTGCTGGCTTTGCCCTCATCGT
>CAYTYV010000224.1:0-10027 GCA_964441055.1 uncultured Polyangiaceae bacterium
GTGCTCGGCGCGCTACCCGAGCCCCCATGGACCCATGCATTCTGTTGAGGCGGCTTTTTTTTTGGGGCGCTGTCCCGTTGCTGGGGATCCGAGCTGAGAAGCTCCTCGAGCCGCTCGCTGTCGAGCTCCATCCGCTCGAAGGGCTGCCGCCTCATTCGGTGCTCGAGCGTGAGCTCCAGCGCCTGGCGAAGGTCGTCCTCGCCAACCTCAGCGCGGCCATCCAGCGCGGCCAGCGCTTTGGATGCCTTGCAGGTCACGATGTCGGCGCGATGGCCATCCACGCCCAACTCCACACAGATCTCGACCAGCCGGGTGAGCAACTCGTCGGGCAGCTCGACCCCCGCGACGAGCTGCCTAGCCCTTTCGACCCTGTTGGCGTTCTCCCTTTGCTGCGGCTCGAATTTGTCGGCGAAGGACCACGGATCTCGGTCGAATTGCTCACGAAGGGCAACAATCTCCTTGCGAAGCGCGACATCGGAGATCCGTTCGACCCGCACCGAAAGTCCGAACCGATCGATGAGTTGGGGGCGAAGTTCCCCCTCCTCGGGATTCATCGTGCCCACCAGGATGAACCGGGACGGATGGAAGACACTGATTCCCTCGCGCTCGACCACGTTCATTCCCATGGCAGCCGCGTCGAGCAGCAGGTCGGCGATGTGGTCGTCGAGCAGGTTCACCTCGTCGATGTACAGCACGCCTCGATTCGCCTCGGCCAGCATGCCGGGGTCGAGGGCGCGGACACCCTCCCGCAGCGCCTTCTCGATGTCCAAGGTGCCAACCACCCGGTCCTCGGTGGCGTTGATGGGAAGATCGACGACCCTCATCTTGCGCCGCGCCACCGGTAGCTGTCCCTGTTGGGCGCGTTCCTGGCAGGACTTGCACATCTGGCGCAACTGCCGCGGATGACAATTGAAGGCGCAGTCGGCCGTGACTTCGATCTCCGGCAGAAGCTCCGTCAATGCGCGCGCTGCCGTGGACTTGGCCGTGCCCTTGGCCCCGCGGATGAGAACCCCGCCGACCTGCCAGTCGACGGCATTCAAGAGCAGCGCGAGCTTCATCTTGTCCTGGCCGACGATGGCCGCAAATGGGTAGCTCAGGTGCTTGCGATGCATCAGCCCTTCTCGGAGCGGAAGGCTCGTCCCATCGAGGTGGCGGTCAGCTTGCCGTGGTGCACACCCTTGGTGCCGATGAGACGGTCGGCGATCTCCCGGATCTTGCTGCTTCTTCCCTTGACCACAATCACTTCGAGGCAATTGTGCTCGTCCAGATGAACATGCATCGAAGAGAGGATATGAGAATGGTCCTCGTGTTGCTGTTCGGTCAGCACCCTGGTCAAGTCCCGCACGTGGTGGTCGTAGAGCAGCGTGATGGTGCCGACGACCGGTCGGTTGCCCTTCCACTCCTGCTCCACCAGGTAGTCCCGCATGAGGTCTCGTATCGCCTCGGAGCGGTTCTGGTAGTTGCGCTTCTGAGTCTCTCGGTCGAAACGCTCCAGCAGATGTGGTTCGACGGAGATGCCGACTCGAGTCAGTTCCTTACCGGTGCTCACGATCTCGCAATCTCGTACCCGGGCCGCGCGGCGAGCGGGTTGGTGCATACGAATCTCGGATTCGTAGCACTCGACACCCCAAGCGTCAAGCGGGCAGGAGGAAGGTCATCGCTCCGCCGATAGCGGTTGTTCCTCGGTTTGGCAGCAGGCGCCACCGCCCGCGATGCCGAGGTCGGCCGCTTCCGATTCCCGGCGGCTCCACTATCGCGGACTCGACCCGTCAGGCGGCAAGCCGTGAGCGGCGAAGAACTCCCGGGTGGTTTGGGACACCTCGACCTGCTCGAGGAACACGTTGGTAGCGCTGGCGCGCGCCAGTAGGGTACCGTCGGCGCGCTCCAGCGAGACCTCGATGAAGGCCGCGCTGCGGCCGTGCTTGATGACCTCGGCGCGACCGATGATCTCGTCGCCTGGACGGGCAGGCGCCAGGTAGCTCACCTTCATCTCGATGGTCGTGGAGCGCCGCTCAGGGGCGATGAGGTAGACCGCCGGGCCGATGCAGTTGTCGATCATGGCGGCGAGCAAGCCGCCCTGGATGTGTCCGTAGGGGTTTTCGTGCTGCCGCTGGGCCCGAAAGCGGATGACCACGTCGCCGGGCTCGAAGCGCACCGGCTCAGCGTCGAACAGGTTCCAGCAGGGCGGAGGGATCTTGGGCGCGGCCATGGCTGGCCCCCGGACCTAGTCGATCCGGGGCCAGACGCCTAGCCGCAAGCCGGACCCTGCGACAACTCGACCTCGCGCTCGCGAGAAGCCGACTGGAGCGGCGGCCGGTGGCGCGATCTGGGCTGACAGACCGACGCCTCGGGCATCCATGCCGTTTCGTGACTCGGAAGTTCTGGCGGATGCGACGATTGTGCATTCTGACGGCAAGGGGAGTAACCCATGATCGTGCTCGGCCTCAGCCTAGCTAGACGCCGCGCGTGGTGGTGAGGCGCGACACGCGGCGGCCAGGCGCCGCGCTACCAGCTCTCCCCGTAGGGCCGCAGATCCAGCTCGAAGGTCCACGCCGAGCGGTTCTGCTGGGTTAGATGGTAGGCCGTGGCGGCGATGTCGTCGGGGCTAAGCTGCTGCGGCTCCTCGACGCCTTCTAGCGAAGATGCGTCGCCGATGGCGCCGTCGATGATCAGCAGCGCCACGTGCACGCCCTGCGGGCCGAGCTGGCGGGCCAGCGATTGGGCCAGGCTGCGCTGAGCTGCTTTGGCCGAGGCAAAGGCGGTGGTGAAGGGCTTGCCGCGCAGCGAGGCGGTTGCGCCCACCACGATGATGCTCCCCTTCCCGCTCTCGCGCATCGGCGGCACTACTTGTTTGGCCGCCAGGAACAAGCCCTTCGCGTTGATGCGCCAGCTACGCTCGTAGCCCTCGGCGTCGATCTCGTCGAGGTCGCCCCACACGCCTGAGCCGGCGTTGTAGACGAGCACCTGTACGGCGCCGAGATCTTGGTGCACCGCGGTGAAGGCCCGCTCGATGGCAACGGCATCGGTAACGTCGCAGGCGTACGCGCGGGCATGGCCCAGCTCGGCGGCCAGTTCCTCGCTCAGCTCCGTCTTGCGGGACAGCAGCGCCAAGGCGTAGCCCTCGTTGCTGAAGCGACGTGCAAAGGCGGCCCCGTTCTTCGGGCCCATGCCCACGACAGCGCACACGGGTCGACTCGCGGTCATCGTGACTCCTGTGCGGCCCGGGGATCGGCGAGCCGCCTTGCTACCATGGGGCCGATTCAGCCAAGCGCAAGGGAGGGGCGGCGGCGACAAGCAGAAGTCGGGGCGTGCCCGCTACAGCATCCGCTCGCCAGCCGGCTCCCGCAGGTTGTAATGGGAGGCCATGGAGCGGCCGTAGGCGCCCGTGGCCGCGATGAGCAGCACGTCGCCCTCGTGGGTTGGCGGCAGGCGGCGGTCGAAGCCCAGCGTGTCGGCGGACTCGCAGATGGGGCCCACCACGTTGGCGACCATGGCGGCGGGCTCGGAAAGGCGCGTCAGGTTGACGATCTCGTGCCAGGCGCCGTAGAGCGCGGGCCGCAACAGCGAGTTCATCCCTGCGTCCACGCCCACGTAACGCACGCCGAGCTTATGCTTGGTCTGGGTAACACGCGCTAGCAGAACGCCAGCCTGGGCCACCACGAAGCGGCCTGGCTCCAGCCACAGCGAATAGCGCGGATGGGCCTTTCGCACCCGCTCGAGCGCGCGGTCGAGCCGCGGGTAGTCAAAGGCCAGCCGGCCAGGGCGGTACGGCACGCCGAGGCCTCCGCCGAGATCCAAGACCTGCACCTCGGGGAAAAGCTCGGCCACGGAGGCGAGCAGCGCGGCCACCTCGCTCCAATGCTCGGGCACGAAGATCCCGCTTCCCGCGTGGGAGTGAAGGCCGACTACCCGCGCACCAGCCTGCGCGGCCAGATCTCGAACGCGTTCGGCATCGGCCGGAGCCACCCCGAACTTCGAGGCCGCCCCCGCGGTCACCACGTGGTGATGATGGCCGCGACCGCGACCCGGATCGAAGCGAACGAACAGGTCTCGCTGCGCAAAAAGCTCGGGCCAGGCCTGCAGCGGATGCAGGCTGTCCAAGGTGACGAGCACGCCGCGCTCGAGCGCCTCGGCGTACTCGTGCCGCGAGGCAAAGTTCGGCGTGAATAGCACGCGCGCAGGATCGAGCCCGTCCAGCACCTCGAAGAGCCACACTACTTCCCCGAGCGACACGCACTCGAAGGCCACGCCCATCCCGTGCAAATGCCGCAGGATCTCCGCGTTGGCATTGGCCTTGACCGAGTAGAGGATCCGCGAGATGGCCGAGAGCCCTTCGAGCTCGTGTACGGCCGCGCCAAGCGTGGCCGGGTCATAGGCGTAAACGGGCGTCTGCTCGTCGGCCAAGGCCAGAAGCTCGGCGCGACGCTCTCGCCACCACACGGGCTGCTCGATTGGGGCGACCTCGCTTGGCGGACCGAATAGCTCGCGCCAGGTCGGTCCCAGAAGCTCGGAGCGTCCACGGTGTGCGAAGAGCAAGGAGTGAAGCTGCCGCACCAGTCGCGGCGCCTGGTCCTCGTCCACCACGAAGGTGATGTTGAGATCGCTGGCCGCCTGGGAGACCAGGTGGATCTTCTGCTCCTCAAAGGCCTGCAGGGCTGGACCGAGCCTGTGCAAAATGGCTCGAATGCGGCGTCCGACCAAGCTGACGGCGGCACATGGACCGATGACCTGCGCCGTGCAAAAGCGTTCGAGGCGGGCGCGCAGCTCCTCCAGGGTCGTCGGCGCCAGCTCGTTGGCCCGCGGATCGAGCGATACCGTGACGTTGGTCTCAGAGGTGGACACGAGATCCACCGACAAGCCCACCTGGCGAAAGCACTCGAACACGTCCGCCAAAAAGCCGACCCGCTGCCACATGCCGAGCGTGTCCATGGTCAGCAGTACGATGCCAGACTTGATAGAAATGGCCTTGACCTGGGGTGCGCTATCGGCCGTATCCGCGCGGATGGCCGTGCCCGGGATCTCGGGCCGCGAGGTACAGCGAACCACCAGCGGCAAACCCGCCTGACGCACGGGCTCCAAGCAGCCGGGATGCAGCACGCGGGCTCCCGTGGTGGCGATCTCCTGCGCCTCTTCGTAGTCGAGGGAAAGCAGCAGGCGGGCCTCGGGGATGTGCCGCGGATTCGCGGTGAACAGCCCAGGCACGTCGGTCCAGATCTCGCACTGCTCGGCCCGCAGCCGTGCCGCGAGACAGCTCGCCGAGGTGTCCGAGCCGCCGCGACCGAGCAGCACCGTGCTGCCCTGCGCGTCGCGAGCGATGAAGCCCTGGGTGATGAACGCGGCCACGGGCTTCTGCGCCAGCTCGCTCCGCAGCTCGTCGTCAGGCGCGCTACTGCAGCGCGCCGCGAGAAAATGGCGGCGCGGCCCCTCGTCGAGCTCTGCTTCGGCCAGCAGTAGCTCGCGCGCATCGACCCAGGCCGCCTCGAGCCCGCGGGCGGCGAAAAAGGCCGCGCCCAGCCGACTGGAAAGGAGCTCGCCAAAGGCCAGCACTCGCGCTCGCAGCCGCGGCGTCACCTCGCCGATGAGCTGGGCGCCGATCAATAGATCGCGTAGCTCGGCTAGCTCGGCCGCCTGCCAGTCCGCCAGCCCCAGCTCGGCGGCAAGCTCCTGGTGCTGCTCGGTCAAGAGCGCCACGGCGGCGCGCGCATCGCCCGCAGGAACCGCGTCCAGCAGCCCGGCCAGCTGGTCGGACACCCCTGCCAGCGCTGAGACCACCACCATGGGGCAAGAGCCTTGGTCGATGTGACCTTGGACGATGTCGAGGATGCTCTGCCAGCCCTCGCTGCTCGCCACGCTCGTGCCGCCAAACTTGAGCACGACCCACGGACGCACGTCGGGTACCTTCACTGGTTCTGCTCCGAGCTCATGATGCGCTGAGGGTACACCATGGCGCGAGGCAGGCCACTCGCCCGTTGCGCGCACCGCCCGCAGCGGCTGCGCACGAAACGCGCTTGTCCGCCGACATCTTCGCTCAAAGCCGCCCCAGCCCCCGCGGCGGCAAGCCTATGGCCGTGTCCACGGTGATCGCCGCGCCGAGCTCGAGCCCGGCCTCGGTGCGGGAAAGCGGGTGCACCACGGCCTGCTCGGCGTCGGCCGCGTAGCAGGGCTGGCACGGGGCGGTGCAGCGGATCTCGCCGAGCGCGAAGGGGGCCGTCTGCAGAAGCTCCCGATGGGCGCCTGAGCCGAGATCGATCTCGAGGAGACGATCGGGCACCTGCGCGCCTCCGCCCGCGGCGAGCTGCCCCATGGCAGATGCCAGAAGCCGCGTCTCGCCTGCAAACTCGACCGACATGCCCATGGGTTGACCGACGAGCTCGGCCGCGCTGAAGCGGTGCGTTTCGCCGAGCGAGAGCTCGCCCGCGCCGTCGTCCTCGACCGCGAGCACGACCAGGCCCGCCTCAGCCACCTCCGGACTCGAGCTGCCGCCAAAGCGCCCCGAGCAGGCCACGGCGAGCTTCTCGCCCGAAGGCGAGGCCGCCAGCCCCAGGCAGGCATACAGGCCATCGAAGACCGTGACGTCCACGATGCTGTCCGTGTCCACGTCGATGTGCGCGAGCCGCGCGGGCGCGGCATCGAGGTAGTCGTGGGTGTATCCCCCGAGTAGCACCAGCGCGGTGCGGCCGAGCAGCACCATGCGGCCTGGGTGGGGCAAGTAGGGCTCCTGCGCGGGCGGCATGGCCTCGTCGAGATCGATTCGCCTCGTGATGGCGAGCGCGCCCGGATCGATCACCAATAGGTCGCTGCCCAGGTCGAAGGGCTCGGCGCCAGGCTGGCTGTTGCGCTCGTTGCGGGACAGGTAGGCCTTATCGTCGCCGACGAGCAGGTAGTCCTGCGGGTTGGAGGCGAAGCCCGTGCCCACGTTCAGCTGGCCCCGCACGGTGGCGTCCTCGACCCGCACCCAGGTGAGCACCGAGGCGGGATAGCGGTCGATGAGCACGATCTCCGCGCCAAAGGCAGGCGTGGTCGGCACGACCACGTCGCCCGAAAGCGGCGCCGCAAGCTCGGCTGACTCGGTGGCCGACGAGATGAAAGAGGACGACAGCACCTGGCCGCCCAAACCGAGCAGCGAGGCATTGGTGGACTGGTAGTCGCTCTGCACCACCACCAGCCCGCGTCCACAAGCGCCGAGCTCGGTATCGATACCGCCTGTCGATCCGGGCGGCAGGGGGGCGTTGCAGCCCATTGTAGCCACGGCGAGCGCGATGGCGCAGACCCGCACCAGCACGGCCCACGGACCGCGGCCCGCGTTTGCCTTTTTCGAGTTCACCACCATGCCTCCATGCTCAGATACGCGCTGCGTCCGGGCAGCGGAAAGCCCACCAGATCGACGCTGCGCTGGTCGATCAGGTTGGCGAGCCTGCCGCGGAGCCGCAGCCGCTCGGCGTGCCACCAAAGCGACGCTTCGAGATCGAGCTGTCCCTGCTCGCCGAGCAGCACGAGCCCTGCTGGATCGGCGACCCGCGACGATCGGTAGAAGTAGCGGACGAGCAGGCTGGCTCGATCGAGGGAGATGGCCTGCCATGGCTCGGGCGTGCTGAGCTCGAGCTCGGGCGCCAGCACCAGTCGCGCTTGAAAGGGCAGGAGATCGCTTTCGACCTGGCGATCCTCGCTCGTGTCGCGAGGGTCGAGCGCGGTCAGGGAAAGCCCTGCGCGCACCACCTGCCAGGCCGTGCCGCCCGCGGCAAGCTCCAGGCCGAGCACGCGAGCGTCGGCGATGTTGTACGGCCGAATGACGCCCAGCGACGAGCGTCGATAGCCGATGAGATCGCGAGAGAAGCGCACGAAGCCCACGAGCTGGGCATAGCCCTCCAGCATGGAGACGCCACCCGTCACCGTGGCGCCCAGATCCGCGCTGAGCCCGGTCTCGGGCTCGAGCTCGGGGTTGCCCCGCACCACCGCGGAGATGCCGTAGAGCTCGCCCAGCGTGGGCACGCGCACGTAGCGGCCGAGGTTGCCGAAAAGGGAAAGCGGCGCGGAAAGGCGAGCTCGCAGCCCCAGCCTGCCCGCGGGCTCGAGCACGCCGCAGACTTGGTCCGCGCTTGCCTCGATGCCGTGGGCTCGGGTGGTGTGACACTCGAGCGCGGCCGCGCCGACCAGGGTCAAGGGCTCCCACGGGTCGAGCTCGGCGCTCAAGTCGAGCCTCGAGACAAGCCGACGGGCCCGCAGCGAGGGTGTGCGATCGACCGCCACGCCAAGCCGCTGCAGCTCCTGCAGGCCGCCGAGGCCAAGGCGTAGCCCTTCTAGCGGCAAAAGGCGCAGGCGCAGCCGCTCGGTCAGGCGCTGACCGCGCACCTGCGTCTGGGCCGCGCTGCCGAGCTCGCGGAATGGATCGGAGAGGCGGTAATCGGTATCGAGCGCGCCCGTCACGAGCTCGAGCTCGCATCCGGCCGAGCAGACAAGCCGCGCCGATACCCCGCCGAGCAGCCGACGAAGCTCGGCGCGGGCCTTGCGCGCACCGATGAGCTGCAAGCCGGGCGCCCCAGCCTCGCGCGATAGCCCGTTTAGCAGCACTGTCACGCGGCCGCGCTCGCCGAGCCGATAGCGGCCCACCGTCCAGACGTCCACGGAAGTGGCGTCGGCATTTTGGCGGCGCTCGGTTCGGTCGTCGCTCGGGTCGAAGGCGGTGCCGCCGTCGTGCTGAAACTCGAAGTCGCCCTCGGTGCGATGAAGCCGCACGGCCAATAGCGCAGCCCCGTCCGCTCCTGCCCGGGCGTGAAGCAGCGAAAGCTCCCGCTCCCCGAACGAGCCCAGACCCACGCCTAGCCCGGTCTCGGGGCGGCGCGGCAGGCGCGGCTCGAAGCGAATGGCACCGCCGATGCCAAAGGCGTCCGCGTCCAATGGAGCATTGCCTCGGTAGACCTCGACCCGGTCGAGCATCCAAAGCGGCACGGCCGACAAGTCCACGCTGCCCGTCAGATCGTCGTTCAGGCGTATGCCGCCGAGGTAGATGGGCGTCTGCGCGCTCGTGGCGCCTCGCACCTGGGCCGTGGCCAGGTCGGTGCTCGTGCCGCTGCGGCTGGGCTGCACCCCAGGCACCCGGCCGAGCGCGTCGGCCGAGCCGAGCCCTGGCGACCGCAGCGGGTCTCCGCGAATGACATAGGTGGCCACGGTTGGATCGCGAAGCTCGCGTACGGGCGCCTGCGGCGAGCCGTGCACCACCACCTCGATGGGAACCTCGCTCGGCTGCTCCGCCTCGCTCGCGCTTTCGCTCGCGCTCGCCCCCGCGCCCGCCTGCTCGAGCGACGGCGAGGGCTCGGCTTGCGCCCACGCGTTTCCCAGGCCAAACCCCAGCGCCAGAGCGCACGAGACCAGCGCAGCGAGCCGCAGCCGTCCGCGCCAGCCGAGGAGCCCGCTCAGGGACACAGCTCGTGGACGATGCCCACTGCATCGAGGTCGAAGACGCCGTTCGGGCCCTCGAGGTCGGCTCGGTCGGTGATGCGCACATAACGCGCCCACTCGAGGCCCACCTCGGCCAGGTCAAAGGGATCGCCACCCGCGGTGTCGGGGTCGATGGGCCCAGGGTCGCCGTTCAGCAGCACGGGATGCCAGCCCGCGCAGCTTCCATAGGGGGGCTCCGTGGCGGTGCAGTCGAACTGCGCCCAGTCGACGCCGTCCTGGCTCACGGCCACGGTACCGAGCTCGGCAAAGGCGTTGTTCGGGTTGCCGCCGATGTGGAAGGCGTTCTCGAACACCACGAAGTCGGGCCCTGGGCCGTCGACGATGCCGTTGCCGAAAAAGGCCACCACGATCTCGCCGCCGTTTCCCAGGCTGACCACGTCCAGCGAGCCGCCGCAGCAGCCCGCGCCGAGCGGCGGGCCGTAGACGATGTCGGGCATCTGGTCCTGGCCAAAGGACTGGCCTGGTCCGTACTCGACCGACACCACCTCGGTGATGAAGCGGGCGCTCGCGCCGCTGCACTGCGGCAGGCCGCCCCCCCCCCCCCCCCCCCCCCCCACCCCCCCCCCCCCCC
>CAYTYV010000224.1:10037-10289 GCA_964441055.1 uncultured Polyangiaceae bacterium
GCCGCCGCTAGCCACGAAGCCCCCGCCACCCGAAGCTCCCCCACCGACCGATGAGCCCCCGCCGACCGAGCCGCCCGCTCCAGCCGTTCCGCCAGCCGCAGCGCCTGCCGCGGTTCCGCCTCCAGCACCAGCCGCAGCGACTGCGCCGCCCGCGCCTGCCTCGCCGCTCCACAGAGCGGGCTCTTGCCCATCGCGCTCGGTGCAGCCGAGCGCCATCGCGCCGACCGCCGCAAAAAGCGCGCTCATCCTTCG
>CAYTYV010000225.1:0-10278 GCA_964441055.1 uncultured Polyangiaceae bacterium
TCCCGTCTCGATCGTGATCGCGGTTCTGACGGTGGCCGTGCTGGCAGGTGCCGTCATCGCCCTGGCCGTGGCGCGCCTGCTGTAAAGCACCTGCGGACCACGGCCTGAGCCACGGCCTTGTCTTGCGGGGCTTGGTCCGCTAGCTTTCCGTCAGGCGTGGACCCCAACAGCGGTGGCCGCGACCTGGAGTGATATGTACGCCAGCAAAGGTGGCGGCGGCACCCCCGTCGGGAAGGCCGCACGTCGCAAGATGACAGCCCCCGCGCTTCGCGCGCGCAAGGGCGGTGAGCCAATCGCCATGCTCACCGCTTATGACTACACGATGGCGCGATTGCTGGACGAGGCGGGCGTGGACGCCCTCCTGGTCGGCGACTCCCTTGGCATGGTGGTCCAGGGGCGGGAGACCACCATCCCGGTGACCCTGGACGAGGTCTGCTACCACTGCCGCGCGGTGGCGCGCGGCGCCCGCTACGCCCACGTGGTCGGAGACATGCCCTTTATGAGCTTCCAAGTCTCCCCCACCCAGGCGCTGGAGAGCGCGGGCCGGCTCGTCAAGGAGGGCATGGCCGAGAGCGTCAAGCTCGAGGGCGGCCTGGAGACGGCCGAGCACGTCGAGCGCATCGTGCGCGCGGGCATCCCCGTGATGGGCCACGTGGGCCTGACGCCGCAGTCGGTGCACGCCCTCGGCGGCTTCAAGGTTCAGGGCAAGAGCGCGGGCGCGGCCGAGCGGATCCTGGCGGGCGCCCAGGCCCTGGAGCAGGCGGGTGCTTACGCCATCGTGCTCGAAGCCGTTCCGCCTGATGTGGCCGAGCTCGTGACGGACTGCGTCTCGGTGCCCACCATCGGCATCGGCGCGGGAGCGGGCTGCGACGGCCAGGTGCTGGTCTGCTACGACATGCTGGGCATGAACCTCGGTCACACCCCGCGCTTTGCCAAGCGCTTCGCCGCGGTGGGCGAGCAGATCATCGGCGCCGCTGAGCAGTTCGGCTCCGAGGTGAAGACGCGGAGCTTCCCAGCCAAGGAGCACTGCTTCAAGCCCAACGGCAAGCTCAGCGAGAGCTCCCCGCGCGCCGTCGCCTAGCCCGAATTGTGCACCGCGGTGCATAATTCGGCTAGCCTGAGCTCGCGTTCGTCACGCGCCCAGGGAGGAGTCCATGTCGAAGAGCCGCGTCTTTATTCGTTCGACCGCACGTAGGTCGGTGGACGAGGTCGTGGCCGAGGTCATGGATCGGTGCGAGTGGGAGCGCGTCGTCTCGGAGGGCGCCACCGTGGTGGTCAAGCCGAACCTGTGCACGCCCTCGGACGAGATCATCGAGGTGGCCAACACCTCGCCCGAGGTCTTGGCCGCGGTGTGCGAGGTGCTCAGCCAGCGCACCGACCGGGTTACCATCGGCGAGTCGGACGGGGTGCGTTACAGCGCGCTCGAGGCCTTTGAGATGAACGGCACCCGAGAAGTGGCCGAGCGCTTCGGCTTCGAGGTGCGAAGCTTCAGCGAGGACGAGCTGGTCGAGGTGGGACATCCGCAGCTCCGCGGCTGGGGCCTGCCCAAGACCTTGCTCGACTGCGACGTGCTCATCACCGTGGCCAAGGTCAAGACCCACGCCACCACGGCTTACACGGGCGCGCTCAAGAACCAGTGGGGCTGCATCCCGCAGCACAATCGCATCGTGCTGCACAAGCATCTGCACACCCTCATCGGCGACCTGAACCGGATCCTCAAGCCCCGACTGGCGATCATCGATGGACGGGTTGCCATGGAGGGGCGAGGCCCCATCAACGGTCGCTCGGTGCGGCTCGACCTGGTCGCGGGCGGCACCGATCTGGTGGCGGTCGATGCGGCCTGCATGCGCTTCGTCGGCCTGGATCCAGCCACGGCCGAGCACCTAGAACACGCCGAGCGAATCGGCCTCGGCCTGAGCGCCGAAGGGGCCATCGAGCTCGACGCCGACTGCCCGCCGCCCGAGCCCTTCGTGCCCGCCGTCCAGGACTGGCCCATCCGGGCGATGAACCTCATCACGCGCAGCGAGTTTCTGACTCGCCATCTGCTCCTAGACGACCGGTTCTTCTTCCCCGCGCGATGGGTCGCCAACTTCTCCCGCCGACTCAAGAGCCAGCTGCTCGGCGGCGAGGGGCAGGATCGCCGCACGTCCTAGCTGCCGTGGCCGCTCGGCGAGCCGCGCTGCCGACCCAGGGCGGCTCGGGCCGAGCGAGAATCGAGTGCCTATGTCGCCACCGCAATCGGAGCCGCCCCGAAACATCGTCTGCTTTGCCAAGGACTGGGAGGAGGATCCCACCAGCAACCACCACGTGATGATCGAGCTGGCCAAGACGCACCGCGTTCTGTGGCTGAACTCGGTGGCCACGCGTACGCCGAACCTCGCGAGCGGACGCGATCTGCGCAAGATCGTCAAGAAGCTGCAAACCCTCGGACGCGGGCCCAAGCGGGTCCGCGAAAACCTATGGGTGTACACGCCGCTAGTGCTCCCCTTCCCGCACAGCGAGCTGGCGACGCGGGTCAACAGCCTGATCCTGCGCGGCACCATTCGACTGCTGCGCGCCCGGCTCCGCATGGGGCGGTTTCAGCTGTGGACCTTTCTGCCCAACGTAAGCAGCTACGTGGGCCGATTGGGAGAGTCTCTGGCGGTCTACTACTGCGTCGATGAGTGGTCGATGTTCAGCTACATCGACGACCGCATGGTCGAGGCGGAAAAGCGGCTCTGCGAGCGGGCGGATGTGGTCTTTGCCGTCTGCCAGGGGCTGGTCGACCGCAAGCGGGAGCTGAGCCCGCACACCCATCTTTCGACCCACGGGGTGGCGCACGAGCTATTCGCCACGGCGCTCGACGAGCAAACCTCGGTGCCCGACGACCTCGCCGCCCTGCCTCGGCCCGTGCTCGGCTTCTACGGCACCATTCAGGACTGGGTCGACCTCGAGCTGGTCGCCGAGCTGGCCCAGCGTCGCCCCGAGTGGACGATCGCCATCATCGGCGGCGTGCACGTCGACATCAGCGCGGTCAAAAGCCTCCCCAACGTGCACTTTCTCGGCCGCAAGCCGCACGCCGAGCTACCGGGCTACTGCAAGGGATTTGACGTGGGCCTGATCCCCTACGTGCTGAGCGAGCGGATGCAGTACGTAAACCCGATCAAGCTCCGGGAGTACCTGAGCGCGGGCTTGCCCGTGGTCTCTACCGCCGTGCCCGAGGTCGCCCGCTACGACCGGTTCTGCACCGTGGCCGCCGACTGTCGCGAGCTCGAGCGGGCAGTGGAAAAGGCGCTGCGCGAGGACTCGCCAGCGCTGCGGCGGGAGCGAAGCGAGGCCATGCAGAGCGAGACCTGGGCCCACAAGATGGCGGCCGTCCGCCAACGCATCGACGAAGCGTACGCTCGGCGGCGGGGCTAGCACTACTTCCCGCTACGGCTGGGCACCGAGCCAAGGCGGCGACGGTGGCGCAGGCCGCGCATGCCGAGCTCGGCGCAGAGCAGCCCGAGCAGCACCAAAGCGATCCAGCGCGAGACGTCCACCGAAGACTCGAGGCCGCCGAGCGCACCCGGGCTCGGCGAATGCTCGACCGCCCGCGGTCGCAGGTCGGCCTCCCGCTCGGGCAGCGCTGCCACTCGATGCGCGAGCTGCCCGTCGAGCTCGAGCTCGTACAGCCCGAGCCGTGTCGGGACCATTCGATATTGACCGGCCCCCCCCTGCACCGCCACGGCCTCTAGCCCGCCGTCGGTCATCACCCGCCTGACCTTGGCAGAGCGAAAGCCGGCCAGATCCCAGCTCGTTCCCACGCTGCTGCGCGCCATGCCGCCCAGCGTGCGAGCCGTCTCGACGACGTGCCGCAGCAGCGCAAGAAAGGCGGGCCGCAGCGCCAGATCGCTCTGGTCGGTGTCAAAGGGCACGGTGACGATGTAGCCGACCCCGCGGCCAAGCCGGTGGCGGAGCAGAAACGGCGCGCCGTCCTGCCAGCTCGCCACGGCCTCGATGCCGCTGTCGGCGGGAAGCGCCAGCGAGGCGCGGCCCTGCGGCTTGATGTCGAGCAGCCCCTCCACCGTGGGGCCGAAGAGCTGATCGCTCGAGGCATCCACTCCCCGAACCCGAGCGCTGCGCGCTGCGGCTCCCGCTGCTCCGACGGCCGAGCCTGCGCTGATCGGTGCCCAGCGGACCACGCTCGGAAGCAGGGGAGCGAACCCAGATCCCAGCGGAGCGGCCGCGGCGCGCGGGCCCAGCGTCAGGAGCAACACTCCGCCGCGTTCGACCCAGCTCGCCAGCCTGCGGCGCAGAGACGGCGTGAAGCCCGGAACGTCGTCCACGATGAGCACGCTCAAGCGATCGAGCCCCACCGCGTCCTCGGGCACGCCAGGCAAGGGCTGTAGCTGCACGCCAAGGGAGAGCGCTGCCAGGGCCTGCTCGACCGGGGGCGGACCGCCCGTGACCACCTGATCCTCGGCAGCGCCGCCTACGAGGCCCACGCGGAGCTGGCCGCCCAGCATGACGACCGGTGCCTGGTCGTCGGCGCGAACAGCGTCGTCGCCGGAAAGCTGCGCCCATAGATGCGGGCCGCCGCCCTGCCCTTTTTCCTCGCCCGACAAAGGCGCGGCCGCCGAGGCGGCGCTCGCAGCAGCCCGAGCAGTCGACCACGGCTCGCGCGGCAGCGGCAGCACCCGATCGCACAGCCGGTCGCAGGCGCCGAGCGGCTCGGCAGCGAGCTCTTGCTCGCGGCGGCGAATCACCACGCGGCGTTCGGCTGCAGACTCGGCCGCGGTCGGGACCGCCGCATCGGTGTTCCCCGCGCCCCCGCAGGCGATCCGAACCACCACGCGATCGCCGCTGCGGTCGGCCTGGACCACGCCGCAGTTCGGCCTTGCCTCGCGAAGCTCGTCGAGCGGCACCCACAGCGCCATGCCCGGCTTGGCGCGCAGCGGCGCCGCAGCGCTTTTCCCGTCGGCGAGATCGCTCAGCAGCACCACCCGCTTGTCCACCTGGCGGAGGCCGCGAAGAAGCTGCTCCGCGTGGGCCAGCGCGCCCTCCAGATCCGTGGCGCGGTCGGACGGCTGCACCTCGGCCAGCACGGTCTTGGCCATGTCGAGGTTGGTGGTGGCGCCCAGGGCCACGCGGGCGGGCTCGCCAGCCAAGATGACGGTGACCGCGTCGCCCGATCGCAGCGAGGCGATGAGCTGGTGGGCGGCCTCGACTGCGCGCTCGAAGCGCGACGGGCCGTCCGTTTCCCCGGCCAGCGGCGCCTGCATGCTGAGCGAGTCGTCCACCACCACGGCCACGGCCACCGAGGCACCCGCGGGGCGGGCGATGCTCAGCCGCGAGCAGCGAACCAGCGGGGTCGCCCCCAGCACGGCCAGGCTCACCACGGCGATGGCGCGGATGACGAACAGCGTCTTGTCCTCAATGCCGCTGCGACGATGGGCGTGCGCGGCTCCGGCGGGCACCAGCCGCGCAGGCGCGAACGGCAGCTCCTGGGGCGGACGACGGCGCAGCCAATGGGCGAGCAGCGGCAGCGCCACCAGCGCGGCCACGCCAAGGGCCGCCCACGTGAGAAAGCTCACCGACGCGCCTCCCGAACCGCCTGCACCACCTGGCGCACTACCCTGACCGGAGGATCGGTGCTGCAGGCGCGAACGAGCCGCCCTCCCTCAGCCTCGATGGCTTTACGCCAGGCGCTCGCCTGCGCCTCGAGCCGCTCCTGATAGCGCCGCCGAGCCGCGTCGGCATCCGTTTCCACCACGCCCTGTCCTTCGATGGCGCGCAACCGAACCTTGCCGCGATAGGGAAAGTCTCGCTCGGCCGGATCGAGCACCTGGACGACGACCAGGGCCCGCGAGCCCGAGGCGAGAGACGACCAGGTCTGCTCGGCCCCCTGCGGTAGATCGACGAGGTCGGACAGCAGCACCAGCACCGAGCCGCGCTCAGCCCGCCTCGTCAGCGTGGCCGCGAAGCGCTGCAGCTCGTCGGTCTCAGCCCACAGCTCGCCGCCCGCTTGGGCGGCCTCGAGCGCACCCACCACCCGTTCGAAGCCGTCCAGGCCGCTGCGCGGTGGCAAGTCCCGCACCCGCGCGCCCCCCAGCCAGCTAAGCCCCACGGGATCGCGGTCGGCCAGCGCCACCCGGCACAGCGCCGCGGCGATGAGCGCGGCATAGGCCAGCTTGGCACCAGGAGCCTCGGGGCCGCGAAACGCCATCGAGGCGCTGGCATCGGGGCACAGCCACAGCGCTCGATCGGTGTCGGTCTCGAAGGTGCGCACCACCAGCCGGTCGTGCTTGAGTAGGCTACGGCGGTCCAAAAAGCGCAGGTCGTCGCCCACCACGTACGGTCGCTGGCCACCGAGCTCCACGCCCGCACCGCGCCGCGAGCTGTGGTGCATGCCCGTGAACATGCCCTCAGCCACCACTTGCGCCCGCAGCCTCAGCGTGCCGATCTCGCCCCAATCGATCGGCAGCAAGCGTTCGCCCGGTCGGCGGGGCACGGGGCGGCTGGAAGCGGAAGCCATGGCATCGGGCCCGTAGACGGTGGCTCATTGCGTTCCGGCGAGCACGCCCAAGACCACCGCCGCGATGGCGGCTAGGATCGCTGCAAGCCACCAGAACCGCCGCTCGCTACTGCCCTCGCTCACCGCGCGAGCAGCCGAGCTCGACGCGGCGGACGCAGCTCGGCCGGTCGCCTCGGACGGGCTCGCGGCCGCGGCCTCCTCGACTAGCACCCGCACCCTGGGACGCTGCTCTGCCTGCATCTGCGCTTCGATGGCCGGATCGCGCAGCGACTGCAGCGTCGCGCCCAGCGCGATGGGATCGCCCGTGCTTGCCGTCCCGCCCGGCGGGCTCGAGATACGGACCACCGGGCCATCGCGCGGGGCCGGGGCGATGGCCTCGGCGATGGCCTTGGCCATGGCCTCGGCCGAGGCGAAGCGCTCGTCGCGATCCTTGTCGAGCGCGCGCCTCACCACCGCGGCCAGCGTCGGGACGATCTCGCCGTAGACTGCCTCGCGTGCCAGCTCGGGCACGGGCTCGTGAAGGTGCGCCGACATGGTGCCGAGCGGCGTCGCAGCGCAAAAGGGCACTTCGCCCGCCAGCATCTCGTAGAGCATGACGCCGACGGCGTAGACGTCGCAGCGGGGATCCAGCTCGTCACCTCGCACCTGCTCGGGCGACATGTACTCCGGCGTGCCGAAGATCATGTCCTGCTCGGTCAGCGCGCTGCCCAAGGGCTCGCCTTGCAGCACCTTGGACAGCCCGAAGTCCACCACCTTGGCCACCACCGCGCGGTCGCTGAGCGGCCCGCCCCGATCGCGCGGCTCCCAGCCCTGGGGCAGCGCGGCCGCGGTATCGAGGCCGTGGAGCAGCACGTTGGCGGGCTTGAGATCCCGATGGATGACCCCGGCTCGGTGTACGCTCTCGAGCGCCTGACAGACCTGCACCGCCATGCTGGTGGCCTCGTCGATGCCGAGCGGCCGACGACGCCGCAGCACCTGCTCCAGCGATGGGCCGCCGATGTGCTCGAGGACGATGAACAGCAGATCGTCCTCTTCGCAGAAGTCCACGAGGCGCGTGAGATGCGCCCCTCGCACGCGCTTGAGGATCGTCGCCTCGCGATGAAAACGCCCCACGATCTGACGGTCGCGGCACAGCGCGCGATGGATGGCCTTGAGCGCGACGCGCTTTGCCTCGGCTTGCGGGTGGTGGTCGAGCGCCAGATAGACGGTGCCGCTGACCCCCTGCCCGATGACGTCGACGAGCTCGTAGCGGCCCGCGAGCGTGCGACCGACCGAGAGCGGCTCGCTCGCTCGGCTCACCGCGGCCTGCCCCCCCGACGGTGGCCCGACGTGGCGCTGCCGTGGGGCGGTGGCGCCTCGGTCTGCTCCACGCAGGCCGCCAGGATCTTGGGGCTGAGCTCGACCGGGTCCAACGCGGCGTGGGGATCGGCCGCGCGCCAGCTTCTACACGCGCTCGCCGCCAGCCCGACGGCCCCGAGCGCCACGTAGGCCTCGGTGAGCTGGCGATGCACCGCGGCCTTTTGCGGAAGGGTCAGCCCCTGTCTTCCGAGCAGCAGGTTGCCGCGTCGCACCGCCTCGACGTAGCGCCCACGCCTGACGTCGCCCAGCAGCTTTGGTAGCTCCTCGGCGGCGGCGCGCTGGGCCTGCCTAGCCTGCCCTTGCGCTTGCGTGCACGCGCGAGCCCCCGCAGCTTCGGCCTCGCGCTTGCCCTGCTCGCTGAGCGGCAGATCGGTGAGCGGGACCAGGATGACCTCGCCCTGCCGCAGCCGAGCGCGCTGCAGCCGGTTGTAGCTGGCGACGACCCACGCCTCGTCTCGACGGCCCAGAAACCGGTAGGCCACGGCCTGCGTGGTGTCGCCCTGACGGGCCACGAAGCGCAAGTTGTAGGGAACGATCAGCTCTTGGCCGATGGTGGGCCGCAGCCACGGATGCGAGCCATTGAGCCGCGCCAGCACGTCGCCGCGATGGGCCGCGCCCAGCAGCGATGCCGCCAGCGCGGTCCAGCGCTCCCCCGGTTGGACGCGGTGATAGCCGACCGCGGGCACCTCGAGGCGCATGCCCGGGACCAGCGCCGTGCCCGCGTGCCGATCGAGCCCGTTGGCGGCGACGATGACCCGCTCTAGCTCGACCCGACCGTAGACCCGCTCGGCGATCCGCGCGACGGTCTCCCCCTGGCGAACGACGTGGACAAAGGCCTCGCCGCGCTGGCTGCCGAGCAGCGTGGCCACGAGCAGTAGGCCCACTGCGGCCCAGCGGTGCCCTGTGCGCGCGTGCCCGCTCGCCCTTGCCGAGCCGCTGAGCGGCGCTGCGGGCCACGGAGGTGTCGTCGAGTTGCGCGCACGGCTAGCCACGGCGGCCATCAGTCTATCAGCCCCTTGCCAGCAAGGCGACGCCGCTTTTCGCCGCATCCGCAAGGCGATTGGCGCAAGGGGCAACTGGCGAATGCTGCTACCATCGGCCCATGCGCGCGGTGGTTCAGCGAGTGCGCGCCGCCCGAGTGGAGGTGGACGGCGCCGTGGTGGGCGCGATCGGCCCTGGGCTGGTCGCCTTCGTGGGGACCTGCCAGACGGACGAAGAGGCCGATCTGCGGTACGTGGCGGACAAGATCGTCGGCTTGCGGGTCTTTGGCGACGATGCGGGCAAGATGAACCTCGCGCTCGCGGACGTCGGCGGTGAGCTCTTGGCCGTGAGCCAGTTCACGGTCTACGGCGACGTGCGCCGTGGCCGAAGGCCGAGCTTCGCGCACGCCCAGGAGCCGGAAAAGGCAGCCCGGGCCTACCAGCGCTTCGTCGAGCTCACGCGCGAGCGGGGCATTGCCGTCAACACGGGTCGTTTCGGCGCCATGATGCGGGTGGTGGTCGACAACGACGGACCGGTCACCATCCTGATCGACTCGAGCAAGCTGTTTTAGCCTTCGGGCAGCTCGGGGCCGAGCATCCGCTCGGGCCGCACGATCTCGTCGAACTCGGCTGCGGTGAGCACGCCCAGTGCCACGGCCGCCTCGCGCAGCGATGTGCCCTCGTCATGCGCCTTGTGGGCGAGCTGGGCTGCCTGGTCGTAGCCGATGATGGGACTCAGGGCCGTGACCAGCATCAGGCTCTGTCCTAGGTGGCGCGCGATGACCTGGCGGCGCGGCTCGATGCCGCGGACGCAGCGCGCGTCCTGGGAGGCGCAGGCATCGCCCAGGTGCCGGATGGACTGCAGCGCGTTGTAGGCGATGACGGGTTTGAAGACGTTGAGCTCGAAGTTGCCGCTGGCGCCCGCCAGCCCGACGGTGACGTCATTGCCCATCACCTGGGCGCACACCATGGTCATGGCCTCGCACTGAGTGGGATTGACCTTGCCCGGCATGATCGAGCTTCCGGGCTCGCCTGCTGGAATGCGGATCTCGCCGAGGCCGCAGCGCGGCCCGCTGGCCAGCCAGCGAATGTCGTTGGCGATCTTCTTCAGCGCCGTCGCTAGCGTCTTGAGCGCACCGTGGGCGCACACCAGCGCCTCGTGTGAGCTGAGCGCCTGGAACTTGTTGGGCGCGGTCACGAAGGGCTGGCCGCTCAGCTCGGCGATCCGGGCGGCCGCTCGCGCGCCAAACTCGCGGTGGCTGTTCAGACCCGTGCCGACGGCCGTGCCGCCCAGCGCGAGCTCGCGCAGCCCCTCGAGGCTCGACGCGATGGCCCCATGCGCTCGATCGAGCCCCGCCACGTAGCCGCTCAGCTCTTGACCCAGGGTCAGCGGGGTGGCGTCCTGCAGGTGCGTACGGCCGATCTTGATCACCTCGGCAAAGG
>CAYTYV010000226.1:0-10272 GCA_964441055.1 uncultured Polyangiaceae bacterium
ACCGCGCCCCCGTCATCGCGGGTGACCTGCGGCTGTTCGACTGCGAGACGGGCGACGACCGCGAGGTGACCGTCACGGCCAAGGTGCTGGCCCGCTACGCCGAGGCCTACGACGCCTACCTCGAGAGCGTGCGACGCTTCTGCGTCTCTCGACAGGTGAGCCACTACGCTGCCGACATTCGCATTCCCTTCGACGAGCTGATTCTGCGGGTCTTCCGCAAAGGAGGGTTCCTCCGGTAGCCGGTAGCCGACCATGCACTTCCTCGGCATCGCTCCAGCGACCTTGCTCTGGGCCGGGGCTGCGCTCGCGGCCGTGGTGCTGGTCTTCTACATTCTGAAGCTGCGCCGCCGCCCCGTGGCCGTGCCCTTCGTGCCGCTGTGGCAGAACATCCTGCGCGACAAGGAGGCCACCACGCTGTTCTCGCAGCTCAAGCGGCTGCTGTCGCTGCTGCTGCAATGGGCCTTGCTCGCCTTGCTGCTCGTGTCGCTGGGCGATCCGCGGCCGGCCTCGGCCTCGGGCGATGCCCGTCACGTGGTGGTGCTGATCGATGCCAGCGCCAGCATGAAAGCGGTGGATGTCGAGCAGCCCCCAGCGCGCCCCGAGGGCGCAGGCGAGCGCCCCGAGGAGGCGGCTGAGCGTCCTGTGCGCACCCGGCTCGACGTCGCCAAGGACGTGGTCCGAGAGCTCACTCGCGGTCTTTCGGGCTCGGACCGCATGCTGATCGCCCAGATGGACGCCGCCGTCACGCCGCTGTCGACCATGACGGGAGAAATCACCGAGCTCGAGCAGGCCCTCGCCGAGGTGCGGGCCACCGACGCGCGGGCCGCCTTCGCCCGTGCCCTTCGCTTTGCCGTCGATTCACTCCGCGATCTGCCCAATGCCGAGGTGCTGGTCGTCTCCGACGGCGCCCTGGGCGAGCCGGTCGACGCCGCGGGGCCGGTCGAGCTCGGCGAGGTGGCGCTGTCGTATCTTCCAGTGGGAACGGGCGTGGGGCGCAACGTGGCCATCACCAGCTTTGCGGTGCGGCGCTACCCGCTCGACAAGAGCCGCTACGAGGTGCAGCTGTCGGTGAGCAACACCGGGCCCGAGGCCGAGGACGTCGCGCTGGAGCTCTATGGCGACGGCGCACTCAGCGACATCGTGCGGCTGCGGCTTGCCTCCAACGAGACGCTCTCGCGCTTCTATCCCAACCTCTCGGGCGCCTCGAAGACGCTCGAGGCCCGCATCGCCCTGCAGGGCGGCGGGCGCGATGACCTTCCCGCCGATGACCGCGCCTTTGCCCTGCTGCCCGAGCGGCGGCGGGCGCGGGTACAGCTCGTCACGGCGGGCAACATGTACCTCGAGGCCGCTCTGCTGCTGGACGAGTACCTCGACGTGGTGACGGTGCTGCCCGCCGAGTACCCCGCCGAAGGCCGCTTCGACGTCACCATCTTCGATGCGGTCAGTCCCCCCGTCGCGCCGGGTAGCGGCCATCGGCTCTATCTCGATCCGCGTGGCGAGGGCCTTCCCTTCAAGGTCGGCAAGGAGATCAAGAGCAGCGCGCGCTACACCGTGGGCTTCGACGAGATCGACACCAAGAGCCCGCTGGTGCGGCACCTGTCGCTGGGCGACATCAACGTGGCCAAGGCCCGCGTGCTCGAGGGCGAGGACGGGGACAAGGTCGTGGGCCGAAGCTTCCACGGACCGCTGCTCATCCAGGGGCGGCGTCACGGGGTGAAGTTCGCGGCGCTCGGCTTCGACGTCCGCGAGAGCGATCTGCCGCTGCGCATCGCCTGGCCGCTGCTACTGCTCAACATCATCAACGACTTTCTGGGCGAGGACGTCCGCTACATCTCGTCCTTCCGAACGGGAGAGGTTTGGAGCATCCCGGCCCCGTCGAGCGCCGAGACGGCCCGCGTGGTGCTGCCCTCGGGCGCCGAGCGGGTGGTGCCCGTCAAGGACGGCCGCGCGGTGATGCTGGGGCAGCACGCTGGTTTCTACGCGCTCCGCGCCGCCCCGCCGTCCGCGGGTGAGGTCGTCGGGGCCGCGCAAGCCGCTGCCTCGGCGTCGGCGAGCGGGACCGCGAGCGCAGCAGCCGAGGGCTCCGCGGCGCCGAGCGCAGCAGCCGAGGGCTCCCCAGCGCCGAGCGCCACAGCCGAGGGCCCCCCAACGCCGAGCAGCGCCGCGGCCGACGAGGTCTGGTTCGCCGGAAACATGGTCGATCTCGACGAAAGCCGCGTGGCGCCCGTCGCCGAGCTGCGGGTGGGCGACCGTCAGGCGGGCGCCGTGTCCGGCTTTTCCGTGGGCGTACGCCGCGAGCTGTGGATCTATTTTTTGGCCGCAGTGCTGGCGATCACCGCGCTCGAGTGGCTCAGCTACCACCGTCGGGTGACGGTATGAGCCTGCGCGCGCAGCGGCTACTGTGGCTCGGCGGCTGCGCCGCGCTGTTCGCGCTGCTCGGCTGGGCGTACTTCCGGTACGTCTGGGCCCACCCCGAGCCCACCATCCACTGGACGCACGACGGGGTGCGCTACGAGCTGCTCGACCCGCGCATGCTCGGCGCAGCGCTCTTGGCGCCGTGGTTCGTGGCCGTGCTGGCCAAGAGCCTGGCCGACCTGCCGTGGCAGCAGCGCGTGCTGTCGACCCTGCTGCGGCTGGGCTTTGTCGCGCTGTTGGCCATCGGGCTGGCTCGGCCCGCCCGCACCGCCGAGACCGACAAGATCTGTGCGGTCTACCTGGTCGACGTCTCCGACTCGGTATCGGACGAGGCGCTCGGCGATGCCCGCGCCCTGCTCGACGAGGCCTACCGCCACAAGCGCGAGGACGATCTTATCCGGGTGGTGAGCTTTGCCAAGCGACCGCGGCGGCTCGAGCCCCCGACGGACGCGCCCGACCGTCCACCCGAGCTCGAGCGGCACACCGACGCCGACGGAAAGCGCGGGGATCTAGGCGCGGGCTCCAACCTGCAGGCCGCCTTGCAGCTCGCCTACGGGCTCTACCCGCCAGGCACCCTGCGCCGCGCCGTGCTCTTGTCCGACGGGCTGGAGACGAGCGGCGATCTACTGGCCGAGGCGAACCGCGCCCGCGACCACGGCGTCACCCTCTACGCCGCGCCCTACCGCCGTCCGCCGCCAGGCGAGGTGGCGCTGCGCGGGCTGCGCATGCCCGATCGGGTCAAGGTCGGCGAGACCTTCGCGATCCACGCCGACATCTACGCCAGCCGGGCGACGAAGGCGCGGGCCAAGCTCTTCCAGGGAGAGACGCTGAACGCGCGCGACGGCATTCGCGAGCTGGAGCTCAAAGCCGGGCCGAATGACGTGGCCTTCCAGAGCGTGGTCCACCTCGGCGGCTCGGTGACCTACGAGCTGCGGCTGGACGAGGTGGCCGATGACCGCTTCGCCGAGAACAACCGCTACGTCAGCACCATCGACGTGCCCGGACGGCCTGCCGTGCTGTACATCGAGGGGACGCCGCAGCACGCCGGTCCGCTCCAGCGCGCCCTGACCGCCCAGCAGTACGACGTGGACCTGCGACCGCCGTCCGGCTTTCCCGGCTCGCTCAAGGAGCTCGAGCGCTTCGACTTCGCGGTGGTCTCGGACACGCCCGCCGAGGCCGTCTCCATCCGCTCGCAGCAGCTTTTGCAGCAATACGTACGCGATCTGGGGGGCGGCTTTTTGTTCGCTGGTGGCGAGCAGGGCTACGGCCTGGGCGGTTGGTATCGCACCGTCGTGGCGCGCATGCTGCCCGTGCGCATGGAGACCGAGCGCCGCAAGGAGATGCCCTCGGTGGCCATGGTGCTGGTCATCGACCGCTCGGGCTCGATGACGGGCATCAAGATCGAGATGGCCAAGAAGGCCGCCCAAGCCACCCTGGACGTGCTCGCCTCGGACGACCTCATCGAGGTCATCGCCTTTGATTCGCGGCCGACGCACTACGTCAAGATGCAGCCCGCGCGCAATCGCTCGCGGGTGCGAACGCTCATCGCGCGCATGACCTCGGGCGGCGGGACCGAGATCTTCCCCGCCCTGGATGCCGCGTACAACGACCTCACGGTCACCCCTGCGCGCAAGAAACACGTCATCCTGCTGAGCGACGGCAAGTCGTCGGACACGAACATCCGGGATCTGGTGACGGCGATGATCGCCGAGTCGATCACCGTCACCACGGTGGGCCTGGGCGACGACGTGGACGAGCCGCTACTGCGGATGATCGCGGACGTCGGCGGCGGCCGCTACCACTTCGTGCCCGACGCCCAGAGCCTGCCCCGGATCTTCACCAAGGAAACGGAGATGGTGGCGCGCGCGGCGGCCGTCGAGGAGTGGTTCCCCGTCGACCAGGTGGGCTACGCCTCGTTCCTGCGCGGCATCGACGTGCGCTCGGCGCCCTATCTGCACGGCTACGTGGCGACCTCGATGAAGCCCGCGCCCGCGCAGAAGCTGCTCCAGAGCGATACCGAGGAGCCCATCCTGGCGCGCTGGCGGGTGGGCACGGGCTGGGTGCTGGCCTGGACCAGCGACGTCAAGGCGCGCTGGGCCGTCGAGTGGACGCGCTGGCCGGGCTTCGAGCGGTTCTGGGGGCAGCTCGTGCGCGAGCACATGCGCCAGAAGCACAGCCGGGAGCTCGACATGCGGGCGGAGATCGCGCGCGGCGACCTGCTGGCCTCGGTCGATGCCTTCACCGTGGACGAGCGCTTCGACAACCGGCTGGTCTCCAAGCTCGCCATCATCGGCCCCGAGCCCGACGGCGAGACGCGCACGGTCGAGATGCGCCAGACCGCCCCAGGGCGCTACGAGGCCCGGGTGCCGCTGGACCGCTACGGCTCGTTTCGGCTGCGTGCCGAGCACCTGCGGGAGCAAGACGACGGCTCGCTCGTCCCCGTGGCGGTGAGCTTCGGCCACGTCTCCAATCCCTACCCGCGCGAGTACGCCGCCTTTGAGACCGATCGGCAGACCCTGGAGCGCGCGGCGCTGGCCACGGGCGGCCGCGCCGATCCCAGGGACTGGTCCGTGGTGTTTCGCCCTGGCGAGGAGAAGATTTCATTTCACGACGAGCTGTGGATGCGCCTGGTGATGGCCGCCATCGCAGTGTTCCTGCTCGATCTCCTGCTGCGGCGCGTGCGCCTGTTCGACCGCAAGTTCAAGCCCAAGCGTCGGCGCCGCAAGCCCGCCCTCGCGGGCCCGCCCTCCATTCCCCCGAGCGCGCCCTCCTCGCGTCGGCCAGGTCCGCGTTCATCTCGGCGCACGGCCTGACTACCGCTCGAGCGGAGGGGCGGGGCAACCGATGCGCCGCCCCGTGGTCCGAGCCATGGCGGCCGCCTCGTCTAGGGCGCGCTCGAGTCGCTCGCGGCTCGGCAGCGGCACGTCCTGGCGATCGGCGTCCAGCACGAGCCGCTGGTGTAGCTCCAGGGAAAGGTCGTACTGGCGCTGGAGCGCGCGGGCATGGCCGTCCGGATCGGACGAGGACTCACGCCGCGCCGCCGCCTTGGCGCTCGCCAGCTCGGCGAAAAGCGCGGGTGCATCGCGGGGCGGATCGTAGCCGTACAGTCCTTGGCAGCGGTCGGCCCGCGGGCCCAGTAGCACGTTCGGGGAGCGCTTCGAGGCCGCCTCGCGCGCCTCGAAGGTGGCGTCCGCAAAGGCGATGCGATAGCCGCGCACCCGCACGTCGCGCCCTGGCGTGAATCCGGCGTCGGCCAGGTTGGTGCCGCCGAGGGCGCGCTCGAGGCACTCGCCGAGCCGCTCGGCGATGGGCCCATCGAGCGGCTCGGCAGGGTCGTTCGCCCGCAGCATCTGCCTGAGCTCGGCGTCGTGGATCTGGCCCGTGTCGCCGTCCACGGTAAAGTCGACCACCGCCAGGTACTCTCCGCGGAAGTCGGCCGCCTCGAACTCTCGCTCCCAGCAGGCGACCACCTTCGGCAAATGCGGTTGCTGGCAGGCCCCGCGGAGCTCGGCCGCCAGCTCGGGCGCACTGGCGCAGGCGGCGCACCAAAGGGCGCAGCCGAGGCCGATCCAGGCGGGCGCTCGCTTATGCCTGCGGCATGGTCCCGAGGCGCTCATGGTGCCGCCGTGGCCTCGTGCTCGGTCAGAATGCTGCGGTCGATGCTGCTGTAGTCCGGGTGCTGCCGAGTCTCGGCGCGCACGGCCGTGTAGCGAATGGTTGTCTGGGGAGCGCTCATTGCCGACGAGCTCGATTGCGCATGCTCGATCTCGGCCATCCGAAGCTCGGTTGCGCAACCGCCGAGCGCGAGCTGCCAGCACAGCAGGGTCGCCGCTCTGCGTCCTCGGGGGGCCAGCCGACGCCAGATCATGTTGCCTCTAGGGTACGCCGACGCGCCGCTGGGACGGAGCAAAAACACACCCCACGCCGCCTCCGGGCTCGGCCTGCTACCGCCTTGGCCGCGAGCTCGGCCGCCTGGCTCGGGCGGGCGAGCACTAGACGCCCGCGGTCGACGCGCACTAAACTCAGGGCAGAACGTGGAGACCCTCGCCAGCTTCGTCCGTCGCGAAGGCCCGCTCAATGAGTGGGACGCCGTGGGGTGGATCATTCGGCTGTGCAAGCGGGTCGAAGAGCTGCACAAGCTCGGCGTGGCCCACGGCAACCTTTCGGGCGACAGCGTGCTGATCGAGGCCGTCAGCCGGACCGCCAAGGGCGTTCTCGTCGACCCGCGGCACAGCCCGACGATGGTGGCCTATCATTGTCCCGAGCGGCTCGGCGGTGGCGGCGTGTCCCAGGCCGACGATACCTGGGCTATCGCCATCGCGCTGTACTTCGCGTTGACCGGAGTGCCGCCGTACCCCGGAGATAGCCCCGCCGAGGTCCAAGCCCGCATGGCCGAGGGGGCGCCCGTGCCGCTTTCCGCTCATCAGGTGGGCGATGGCGCGCTCTGGGGCGCGCTCGAGGCCTTCTTGGCTCGCAGTTTGCTGCAGCGGGTTGTCAAGGTCTCCAGCCTGCGGGAGGCGTTGGAGAAGTGGCATCCCGACCCCGACATCCGCGAGCTCGGCCCGCTCGAGGAAGCCCCTGGCGACAGCTTCGCACCCGCCTACGACATCGCCGACGAGGACGACGAAGACGAGGACAACATCCGCACCGTGATGCGCGACTTCAGCGAGGTCCGCAAGCAGCTCAGCCAGCTCCATCCCGTGGCGCGGCCCAGCACCGAGGGGCAGGCAGCGCCGCCCAGGATGCCGCCCCCACCGCGGGCCAAGTCGGCCGACCAGCCTTCCTCAGACAAGCCCGCCGCCCCTGAGGTCACGCCGTCGCCCTTTGACGGCGGGGCGGTGGAGATGTTCGACGTGGACGTGGACGTGGACGTGGATGTGCAGCCCCCGAGCGAGGAGGACCCCTGGTTCTCGACGGTGCGCATGGACACGGGTACGCCCGAGATCGCCGCGGCCATCGGCGCGGGGATCCAGCGTGGCGAGAGCCCGGCGGCCACCGCCGAGCCCGCGCCGCAGCCGGGGGCCGTCGAGGCGGGCTTGGCAGGGGGGCAGCCACCTGCGCCCGCTCCTGCCGCGCCCGCTCCTGGCAAGGGCGTGCAGGCGGGCGCCGAGCCGTGGTCCGCGAGCGCAGCGAGCCCCGCGTTGGCGGGCGCGGCGTTGCCGGAAGGGCCGGTCCAGCCCGCGGCCGAGCCCCTCGCTGCCGTCCCGGGCGCGGCCGAGCCCGCGGCCCCGGGACCTTCCCCCCGCTCGCTTTCGCCAGAGGCGAGGACGAATCTGCACGTCTGGTTGGTTCTGACCGTGGCGCTGCTATTTCTCGTGGTGACTGCGGTCGTCGTGATCTGGCTGTGGCGCCAGGGGGTGATCGCGCTGCCTTGATCGTCGGCTCGTCATGGCATCCCCTGAACAAGGCGGGCGGGAGCGTCGCGTCGGCGCAAAGCGCGTGGCCGTGGTGGGCAGTGTGGGCGTGGGCAAGACCATGCTCTGGGAGCAGCTGTGCGCGGACGCGGGCCGCGGTCGAAGCCTGAGGCTGCCCAACAGCTCGATCAAGCTGCCCGTCGGCACCATGCGTGGGGGGCTGCTGTCGGGTCGGGCCGAACAAGCCGAGATCGTCGACACGCCCGGGATCCACTCGCTGTTCACTCACAACGCCGACGAGCGGGTGGCCCGCGAGCTGCTGCTCGGCCTGGGGGTGGACGCCGTGCTGCTGGTGCTGGACGCCAAGAGCCTGCGGCGCTCGCTGGTGCTGGCGCTCGAGTTCGCCGAGTTCGGCATCCCCATAGCGCTCGTGCTGAACATGGTCGACGAGGCGGAAAACCGCGGCATCGAGATCTCGGTACGGGCTCTGGCGAAGCGGCTGGGGCTGGAGGTGGTGCCCGCGGTGATCAAGGAACGCCGCGGCATCGACGAGATCCCCGGCCTGCTCCGACGCGCCCGACCGGCCGCTAGTGAGGTGGCCCTACCGGCCGCGGTGCAAGAGGCGCTCGGGCGGCTGGACAAGCTGCTGGCGGGCTCGGCCGTGCCGACGCGCGCGCTCGGCGTGCTGCTGCTGGGCGGCTCCCAAGATGCGCGGCAGCACGTCGAGCGCCATTTCGGCAAGGCCGTGCTCGGTGAGATCGATCGGCTGATCGGCAGCCTGGCCGAGGAGTCCGGCCCGCCTCTCGACGTGGTGCTGACCGAGAGCTACTCGGCGCAGGCCGAGCGCATCGCTCGTCAAGTCCAGCGCGTGCGTCCGCGCTCCCCGGCCTTTCTGGAGCGGCTGGGCCGTTGGACGCAGCGCCTGCCGACCGGGGTGCCCATCGCCCTGCTCATCCTGGTGGCCATGTACTACTGGGTGGGCGTGTTCGGGGCCACCTGGCTGGTCGACCTGCTGCACGAACGGCTCTTCGGCCAGCTGCTCGTCCCCTGGTTCCAGCAGCTGGCCGAGCCCTTACCATCGGCCTTCGTGCGCGACGCACTGGTCGACGACGACTTCGGCGTGCTCACCACGGGGCTGTTTCTGGCCTTTGGCATCGTGGCCCCCGTGCTGTTCGTCTTCTACCTGTTCTTCGGCGTGCTCGAGGAAAGCGGCTATCTGCCGCGCTTTTCGGTGCTGGTCGATCGGCTGCTCAGGCACATCGGTCTCAATGGCAAGGGGATCATTCCGCTGATTATGGGCCTTTCGTGCGTGACCATGGCCGTATTGACCACCCGCATGCTGGACACGCGGCGCGAGCGGATCATCGCCACCTTTCTGCTCATGCTGGGCCTGCCGTGCGCGCCGCTCATCGGCGTGATGATGGTGATCCTGGGACGGATGCCGTGGACCGCCGCGGCCTTCGTCTTCGGCGTCATCGCCAGCCAGACGGTCATCGCTGGGATGCTGGCCGCTCGGCTGGTGCCAGGCGCCCAGGCCGAGTTCATCATGGAGCTGCCGCCCATGCGCATCCCCCAGCCGGGCAGCGTGCTGCGCAAGACCTGGCGCCGCACCTACGCGTTCATGAAGGAGGCGGTTCCGCTGTTCTTGCTGGCGGCCTTCGCCGTGTTCCTGTTCAACTACGTCGGCGGCCTGCGGGTGCTGGAGGAGGCGGCGCGGCCGCTCATGGGCGGCGTGCTCGGGCTTCCCGATGAGAGCGTTCGCGTGTTCATGAAGACCGTCATTCGGCGCGAGAGCGGCGCGGCCGAGCTCGATCACCTGCGCTCGAGCTTTTCCAATCTGCAGCTCGTGGTCGCGCTGCTGGTCATGAACTTTTTGCTGCCCTGCGTGAACGCCGTCATCGTGACCTTCAAGGAGCACGGTTTTCGCACGGCCCTGGCCTTGATGGGCGCGGTCGTGGCCTATGCCCTGTTGGTGGGCGCCGCGGTCTACCACGGCTGCAGCGTCCTCGGCGTCAGCTTTAGCTAGCCTGGGAGCGGCGCTCGTGCCAAGAGGTTGTCGCCGATGATCTCGCAACAGAAAATCGAGGAGATCCTGGAGGCCATCTGGGTGGCCGACGAGGCGGGCGAGTTCACCGTTGACCGCGTTCGGGCGCATTGTCCCGAGCCGGTTAGCGACGACGATCTCGACACCATGGAGCGGGAAGGGCTGCTCGGGCGCGAGGGCGATCGCGTGCTGTTCACCCAGCAGGGCCGGGACAAGGCCCGAGGCGTGGTTCGTCGCCATCGGCTGACCGAGACCCTGCTCACCTACGTGCTGAGCTTGCCCACCGATCAGGCGCACGAGATCGCCTGCCACATGGAGCACATCCTGCCGCCCGAGATGGAGCAGAGCATCTGCACGATGCTCGGCCATCCGCCCTACAGCCCCGACGGCAAGCGCATTCCCCCGGGCGAGGACTGTCGGCAGCAGCTCAACTCGGTGGAGGTGCAGATCGTCAACCTC
>CAYTYV010000227.1:0-9125 GCA_964441055.1 uncultured Polyangiaceae bacterium
ATGACCAGCTCGAGGTCGTCTGGGAGTATCGCGAGCAGCTGGACTTCATCTCGCCCGCCTTTGGCGACGCCGATCGGCTGGAAAACGGCCACACGCTGGTCACCGACGGCGCCAACGGTCGCATCCTCGAGGTCGACGATGCGGGAGCCAAGCTGTGGGAGATCGAGCTCGTCGAAGAGCTGCAGATCTACAAGTGCCAACGCCTCCCCGGCCCGTGGTTCCGAGCGTCAGTCGGACAGGAGTAGGCGAACGTTACGGATGCACGATCGCGAAGTCGGCGGGGGCACCGCGCACGCCGATGAAGCCGACGCGGTCGCCTGGCACCTCGGCGCGGTACAGCTCGCAGCCCGGTCGGCACTCGAGCCCCTCGAGGTAGTGGTACTTCAGGACCAGATCGCCGCCGCGCGAGCCGCGCACCTCGAGCCGATCCACGCTGGCCCGCACCTCGCCGCCGCTACCGTCCATGAACCAGCTCGGCGCGATGGTGGTGCGGTAGTAGCGGTGGCCCTCGACGTTGCCCACAAGCTCGAGTAGATCGCGGCGCGCTTCCAGCCGCGGCATCGGGTTGGAAACGATGAGCCAACGCACGTTGTACTGCTCGAGGTAGCGCCGGAGCTCGTCCGGCTCGGGCGGGGCGCCGTCGGGCCAGCGCCTGAACATGTTGGCGTCGCTGTGCTGCAGGTTGTACAGCCGAAAGCCGCCGATGAGCTGGGCCCGGCTCGCCCAGGCCAGCCGCTCGCCGAGCAGCCACCACTCGACCAGCCAGCGGCCCTTGCCGTCCTCGAGCTGGCGGACGTAGTCGACGGCGCGGCGGTTGGGCTCCTCGATGGGCGAGAGGCGGTAGTCGAAGGGCTCGGGCCACGACCAGGTGCCGAGCTCCACCGCCGCGTTGATGTGGGGCGGCAGCGGCGAGGGAATGCGGGTGATGCGCGGCAGCCAGCCCGGGAAGAAGTAGAGCACGTCGCGAGCGAGCTTGGACAGCGCCACTAGGCAGAGCACCGAGACGAGGCCGATGGCCGCGCGGCTCGGCCGCGACGCCACCCATGAGCGCAGCGCATCGACCAGCCACACCGAGGCGGGCACGATGGCCAGGTAGACGGCGGGCAGCGATAGCCGGTAGGGCTGGATCTGCCGAAGCGCGTCGAACAGGCCGCCGACGTAGGCGGCGAGCAAAAGCGCGCCCAGGCCTACCGCCACGGGCATGAGCCGCTCGTCGCGGGCCTTGCGCCATGCCAGAAGCCCGCACGCCGCCGCGCCGTAGACCAGAAAGCGGAAGCCCGAGCGGACCGCGATCGCGCCTTGCACATCGAACTCCTTGGTCAGGCCGAGGTAGTCGTAGAGCAGGTAGGCGGGCGTGGCGTCGAGGAAGCGGCCCGAGTCGAGCACGTAGTGCCAAAGCCGAATCGCGGGCCCCAGCCAATGCAGGTTGACCACCACCACCGCAGCGGCGATGCCCCAGACGGCCAGGTGCTCCCAGCGGCGCAGGTCCTTGCGGGCCCGCAGATAGAGCACGACCATGGGCAGCACCAAGGGCCAGAACACGTAGGCGTGGAAGGTGTGCAGCGCGGCGAGCAGCGCGAACACGACGACGAGCAGCCACGGCCGTCGGGTGCTGATCCAGCGGTAGAACACCGCCAAGGGCCACAGCCACAGATGCGCGGCCGAGCCCCAGGAGATCATGCCGACGAACAGGCACCAATGGCTGAGCGAGTCGAAGTACCAGATCGCCGAGCCGAGCGCGGCGGCCAGCACGCAAGCCGGCCTGCTCGCGCCCCACAGCCGCGCCACCCCGAACAGCGACAGCGGCGCGAGCAGGTGCAAGACGAGGATGGTCAGGTTGTAAGCGCGGTGCGGCGGCACGCGCAGCAGATCGAGCGCGACCGCGATGACCTCGATGCCCTTGTTGTTGGCATCGAAGATCACCCCCGAAGGCTGGCCCGCGAGCAGGAACGGGTCGTAGGACCAGAGCCTGCCCGAGGCGCGGAAGGCCTCGACGGCCCGCAGCGTCTGCCGGTAGTGCATGTCGTAGTCCAGCGCCACGATCGGATCGGGGCCGAACACCAGCTCGAGCGGCACGAAGTGCACCGTGATGGCGACGTGCACCGCTACGACGAGCAGCAAGGCGAGCGGGATGGCGAGCCGCTTCATGACCGGATCACCCGCGGACGGTCGATGCGAGCGGAAGGGACTCGGTCCAGAATAACCTCTTCAGGATCGCGCCCAGTCAAAGCCCACCGACGCCATCGCAGAAGCCTGGTGCACGGCCGCCGAGGCGTCAAGCGCACGAGCTGCGTGCTATCGTCCGTCGGTGCGCGAGACGGCAGCCCGCGACGAACGCGCGCTCGGCATCGGCCTCGGCCTGACGAGCTTCGTCGTTCTGTCCTACCAGGTGACCCAGCTTCGGGTGTTCGCCTACGCGATGAACCCCGTGCTGGTCTACAGCGTGATCACCATGACCATGCTGGGCTTTGGCGCGGCCAGCACCGCGGTGGCGCTGTCGCCGCGGCTTCGCTCGCTGCCGCTCCGCCCGCTCGTCGCGGCCTGCTGCGTCGCCCTGGCCCTGAGCGGGCTCGTCGCGGCGGTTGCCGTCGCCCAGCTCGCGCCCGATCTGATCTTCGGCTCGGGGCGGCTCGGCCGCTTTCTCTTGGCCATCGTCGGCATCGTGGTGCTCTCGACCCTGCCCTACATCGCGGGGGGCTTGGTGGTGACGCTGGTGCTGACGCACGGCCACAGCCGCGCGGGAAGGCTGTACTTCTTCAACCTGCTCGGCAGCGGGCTCGGCTGCTTCACGGTCATGCTGGCGCTGCGTCCGCTGGGCGCCGAGCGGCTGACCGTGGCGCTGCTCGTCCTGGCGGCGCTGGGCGGCGCGCTGCTCGCGCCGCGGGACAATCGGCGGCTGCGTCAGGTGGCGCTGCTGGTGGGCGCAGCCCTGGCGGTCGCGATCCCATGGGCCCCTCGGCTCATCGCGCTCGAGCCCGATCCGACCGACCAGCACGGCATGATGGCGCAGGCCTATCGCCAAGCAGGTGGCGGCGAGCCCGTTCGCGAGCACGCCGCCTGGGATCCAGTGGCGCGCGTCGAGGTCCACGCCTGGCCCGAACAGCGCGCCAAGCTGCCCGCGCCCACGCCTTTCAAGATCCTGACCCAGGACGGCGGGGCGGCGAGCCTGCTGCTCGCGGTGGACAAGGACCCGGAAAAAGGCGCGCACATCTTCGGCAACACCGCCTACGGCATCGCCTTCAAGCTGCGCCCGGCCGCCACGGTGCTCGTCATCGGCGCGGGGGGAACGCCCGACGTGCAGGCAGCGCTGCTCCACGGCGCCCGTCACGTCACGGCTGTCGAGATCAACGCCTCGACCGTGGCCGCCATGACCGGGCCCTTCGCGGATTTCCTCGGCAGGCCGCTCGCCCGCGACGAGGTCGAGGTCGTGGTCGCCGATGGCCGCAGCTACGTGCGCGGTACCGAGCGACGCTTTGACGTGATCCAGGTCTCCGGGGCGGACACCCTCACCCTGCAGTCCTCAGGCGCCGCGGTGCTGGCCGAGGACTACCTGTACACCGAGGAGGCCTTTGCCGACTATCTGAGCGCGCTGAGCGACCGCGGCATGCTGGCGCTGCTGCGCTTTGCCCACGAGCCCTTCCGGCTGTCGGTGACCGCGGTCAAAGTGCTGCGCGAGCTCGGCGCGACCGAGCCCGAGCGCCACGTCGTCATCCTGAGCCATCGGCAGCTTCACGCCACGCTGGTAAAGCGAACGCCGTGGACGGCCGACGAGCTCGGCACGCTCGACGCCTTCGTCGCCCAAAGCGCGCAGACCAACCGCGGCCTCGAGCTACTGGCCTTCGACATCTTCGACTTCGGCCTGAGCGCGCCGCTTCGCTATAGCTATGCGCCGCATCGGCCGAATGCCTCGCCGAGCTATGCCGCGCTGTTCGCCGAGGTGCGGCAAGGCGGGCTGCCCGACATCGTGCTGCCCACCGACGACCGCCCCTACTACCTGGCCGCCGAGTGGATGAGCTATCTCGAGGGAAGGCCCGTCCCGCCGCAGCTCGGCGACATGTTCGACGCCTACGTCGGCTACATCTCGGTCGTGGTCCTGCTGGCGCTGGGGGCCGTCCTGCTGCCCCCGCTGGTGCTGCGCTTTCGCGGGCAAGGGCGGCCGAGCCTCCGCCTCTCGGCAGGGACGCTGGTCTACTTCACGGTGCTGGGCTTCTGCTACATGTTCCTCGAGATCGGCTTCATCCAGAAGGCGGCCATCGTGGTCGAGCACCCGGCCTATGCGGTGGCGGTGGTGCTCGCCTCGCTGCTCGTCGCCTCCTCGTTCGGCAGCCTGGCCTCGCAGCACCTGCGGCTTTCGCTGAGAAGGCTGGTGCTGGTGGCGGTCGGCGGCATCGTGCTGTTTGGCGGGATCTACGCCCTGTGGCTGAACGACATCTTCCGCGCGCTGATGCCCGTGTCCTTTGGTTGGCGCATGGCGGCCGTCGCCCTGCTCATCGCGCCGCTCGGGGCGGCCATGGGCATGCTCTTTCCAACGGGGCTTCGCCTGGTGGGCAGAAGCGGCGAGGCGGCGAGCCCGCTGGTGGCCTGGGCGATCGCCAGCAACGGCTTCGCCTCGGTGCTCGGCTCGGTGCTGTCCTTCCCCTTCACCGCTCTGTACGGCTTCTCCGCGCTGTTCGGCTGGGGCGTGGCCATCTACCTGGCGGGAGCGCTGGCCTTCGTCGGCCTGACGGGCGCCCGGGCAGCTCGGCCCGCATAGGCGGGGGCGGGCCCCTTCCCGCTCAGCGCGCGCTAGTTGGGGCGGCGGTGAGCGGGCGAGGGGCAAGGGACAGCCGATTCTGCTATGGACGCGGTCATGCTGCTCGGCGATGCCCGCACCGCGCCTCGGCCTGACGCGCCCGCGCTGCTGCTTATCAAGGCTAGGCTCGAGCACCACCAGGGCGAGTCCTCGGCACCCGCCCTCGGCCTGATGCTGCTCGGGGCAGTGGCGCGCGCCTGGTCGGGCTGGGACGTGCGGGCGCTGGATCTCTACCTCGAGCGGGACGAGGAGCAGGCCATCGAAGAGGCGCTGGGGGCCTTTCCGCCAAAGGTCGTGGGGGTGAGCGCGCTGACCTCCGAGTCGCACTCGCTGCATCGGGTGGTGCGCATCGTGCGAGAGCGGGCGCCCGACGCGCTCATCCTGGTCGGCGGCCCCTATCCGAGCGCCAGCCCCGAGGAATGTCTAGCGAACGAGGCCATCGATGGTGTGGCCGTGGGCGAGGGCGAGGTCACGCTGTGCGAGGTGCTCGAGCTGCTCGAGCGCGGCGCAGACTGGCGCAAGGTGCCCGGCATCATCAGCCGCGGATCGGACGGGACTCCCGTGGCCGCGCCAGAGCGAGCCTTCATCGAGGACATCGACCTGCTGCCCATGCCCGCGTGGGATCTGACCGACATCGACGCCTATGCCAAGCGCCGCGGCCAGGCGCTTACGGGAAGGCGGCGCTACCTGCCGCTGATGACCAGCCGCGGCTGCCCGTTTCGCTGCACCTACTGCCACAACCTGCACGGTCGGCGCTTTCGCGGCCACAGCCCCGAGTACGTGCTGCGGCTGGTCGATCACGTGGGCGAGCGCCACGGCGTGTTCCACTTCGACGTCATCGACGACGTGTTCAACTTCGACGCCGAGCGCCTCGTCGAGATCTGCGACGGGCTCATCGCGCGCGACTCGGGCGTGCGGCTGGCCTTTTCCAACGGCCTGCGCGGCGACCGCATGACACCCGAGCTGGCCGACAAGCTCGCCGATGCGGGCACCGAGTACGTGGGCATGGCCATCGAGACGGCCTCGCCGCGGCTGCAAAAACAGATCCGCAAAAACCTGCGCGTCGGAAAGCTACAGCCCGTCATCGAGCGCCTGAACGCGCGCGGCGTGATGACCTGCGGCTTTTTCATGCTGGGCTTTCACACCGAGACGGAGCACGAGCTGCGCGCCACCATCGACTTCGCCGTACGCTCGCGCCTGCACGCCGCATTCTTCTTCGTGGTCACGCCCTACGACGGCACCGAGCTCAGCGACCAGCTCGGCGATGAGCTGCCGCACCACGACCTCACCCACGGCTATGCCCGGCAGAAGGTCAACCTGAGCGAGCTTCCGGACGAGCAGTTCCTGCGGCTTAGGCGCAATGGCTATCTGCGCTTCTACGCCGATCCCGTGCGCATCGCTCGGCTTTGGCGGGCATTCCGCAGAAAGGGCGGCCTGCCCCAGTACGCGCTCATCACCTTGATGCACACCATGCGCGTCGAGCCCGCCCTGGTGTTCGCCCCCTTCGAGCGCGCCGAGAGGGCGCTGCGGCGAGCGGTCGAGCGCTGGACGGGCCGCCGCCAAGCGAGCGCTCCGCTGCCGTCGCCGACCTACGTGCTGCCCGACAAGCAAGAGGTGCCCGAGCACCTGTTCGCAGTATCGCGCGGCAGTGGTGCCTCCCCATCGCGCGGCAGCAGCGCGTCCCCCTACCAGGCCAGCGACTCGTCGTAGGGAACGTCGGCGAAGTAGGCCAGCCCCGCGATGATGGCGCTGCGCACCTCGAGCTCATTGGCGCGATGGCGCGCCCGTGCGTCGCCGCCCAAGGTGCGATCGATGAGCCGGTCCTCGGCCGCGTAAAACTCCAGCGCATGGGTGAGCAGCGCCTCGAAGTCGATGGGCTCGGCCGTGGCAGCCTCGCGCAGCGCCGCGCCCTGCTGCTCGATGATGCCCTGGTAGCCCTCTTCGAGCGCCTCGGGATCGACCCCGGACTCCCGCAAGGAGGCGTACTTGAAGTGGAAGACCCGCTCATACCACTGCGGGGTGCCCGCCTCGGCCAGCGCCGCCACGAGGCGCTGCCGCGCCGCGCTCCAGTTGTTCTCGAGCAGCGACACGCCCACGTTGCACAGCGCCTGCTGCTGCGCCGCCCAGTCGGTGGCCGCAGGCTCCTCGTCCGCGCTTGCGGGCTGCTCCGAGCGCCGCTGCTCGACGTCCTCTCGAATGGTCTCCTCGACGAGCTGCCAACCGCGGCGGCGGCAGCCCTCGAGCTCGGCGCGGCAACGGGCGAGCTCGGCACCATCGCTCGATTGCGCCGCGGAGGGCGAAGCTGGCGATGTCGCGGTCTGGGCCGCAGGCGGCGTCGATCCGGTCGAGGCCCGCGCGCGCCACGACCAGACGTGCAGGGCCAGCGAGACCAGGAGCGCGCCCACGGCTAGATAGAAGGGGAGCTTGTAGCGATCCACGAGGGCAGTGTGGCACAGGGCGATTGACGGGACCAAGCGCGGCCGAGCGGGGGCGGATGGACCCCGTGAGCGCCCCTGGCTCCGCTCGACGAGGATTGCCTCTCGAGGCAGGTCGCGGGCTCGCGCGCGTTGGTCGATCGCGGCTCCGCCCTCGTAGGTAGTAGGTTGACCCGATCGCTTGTTCGACATATGCTCTAGCATATGTCGACAGCGGAAGACGCGGGCACGGGGTCCGGTCGCACCGTCCGGCTGTTTCGCAACCGACGAAACCAAGCCCTGCGCATCCCCCGAGAGTACGAGCTCGATGCGGATTCGGCGATCATCCGCAAGGAGGGAGACCGGCTGATCGTGGAGCCGGTCAAGCGGCCTGGGCTGCTCGCCGTACTGGCCTCGCTCGAGCCCATCGACGAGCCGTTTCCCGATGTCGACGACGACCTGGTCCCGCTCGACGATGTGCGGGTGTGACCATGGCGCACCGCTATCTGCTGGACACGAACATCGTCGCGGATTTGGTCAGGAGCCCGCAGGGCAAGGTGGCAGCCCGGATCGCCCGCGAGGGTGAGGAAACGGTCTGTACGAGCATCGTCGTGGCGAGCGAGCTGCGCTTCGGTGCCGCCAAGAGAGGGTCGAAGAAGCTGGCGATCCAGGTCGAAGCGATCCTGGCGGCAATCGACGTCCTTCCGCTCGATGAGCCTGCCGACCGCTGCTACGCGGAGCTCCGGACCCGCCTTGAACGAGCTGGCAACCCCATCGGCCCCAACGACATGCTGATCGCCGCCCAAGCGCTGGCGCTGGGGCTTTCCATGGTGACTGCAAACACGGACGAGTTCGGTCGCGTTGCCGACCTCCGCGTGGAGAACTGGCTCGAGAGCTGAACCTCGCCCCGACAGCCCCGCGGTCGTGGCTGCGACCACGAGCGAGGGGGGCTAGGAGCTGCGAGAAGTCGGCCTTGATCCGCAGGGCACGCCACCACTTTACCTCTTCTAGAGACCAACTTAACCTTGTATTTCTTCTACATTGCAGTAGTTTTGCAAGGAAGATGATCCCGCGCCGACTCCTATCTGCGGTCGAAGCTGCCCTGTCGCGCCAGCCCGCCGCAGTGCTGCTCGGGCCCCGACAGGCGGGCAAGACCACCCTGGCCCTTGCCATCGCCGATACGCGGCCCTCGGCATACCTCGACCTCGAGCGGCCTGCAGATCGGCAGAAGCTGGCAGATCCAGAGCTCTATCTGCGCGGTCACGAGGACGAGCTCGTCATACTGGACGAGATCCAGCGGCTCCCCGAGCTGTTCGCCGCCCTGCGCGGTCTGATCGACCAGGGACGCCGAAGGGGCCAGCGAGCAGGGCGCTTCCTGCTGCTCGGCTCAGCCTCGCTCGACCTCATCCGGCAGGCCTCGGAAACGCTGGCCGGCCGCGTCGCACACCTCGAGCTTTCCCCCTTCGACGCCCTCGAGGTCGGCGAGGACTCAGAAGCGCTCGATCGCCTGTGGCTGCGCGGCGGCTTTCCCGAGAGCTTCCTCGCACCCGACGATGCGGCGAGCCTCGCCTGGCGAGGCGATTTCGTTCGCAGCTACCTCGAGCGAGACATCCCTCAGCTCGGCCCCCGCATTCCCGCCGAGACGCTGCGGCGCTTCTGGACGATGTTGGCTCACTCGCAAGGCAGCCTGCTCAACGCGGCTCGCCTCGGCGCAGGCCTAGGGGTGAGCGGACAGACCGTAGCTCGATACCTCGACCTGCTCGTCGATCTGCTGCTGGTGCGCCGACTCGAGCCGCTGCACCGCAACGTGGGCAAACGGCTCGTCAAGTCCCCCAAGGTCTACGTGCGCGACAGCGGAATCGCGCACGCGCTGCTCGCCATCGAAGGCAGCGAGGCTCTGTGAGCCTCGCTGCCTTCGA
>CAYTYV010000227.1:9135-10264 GCA_964441055.1 uncultured Polyangiaceae bacterium
CGGGGCCGGCGGCCGTGGGGGGGGGGCCGCGCGGGGGGGTCGAGCGGGGAGGGCTTTGCCATCGAGACCCTGCTCGGCGCTGCCCCAAGACACCTCGCAGCCCATTTCTATCGAACCGCCGCAGGCGCGGAGATCGATCTGATCCTCGAGCTCGGCGGCGACCGCCTGTGGGCCATCGAGATCAAGCGCGGGCTCGCGCCTAAACTCTCGCGGGGCTTCCACTTCGCTCAGCGCGATCTCGCGCCGACGCGGAGCTTCGTCGTCTACTCCGGCAAAGAACGCTATCCGCTGGCAGAAAACGTCGAGGCAGTGAGCCTCCTCGACCTCGCGGCCGAGCTCGCCGCCCAGTAGCCGCGACGGATCCCAAGCCCCCACGGCAACGCGTGGCTAAGGCGCCCCCGGCTTCCGCCAGACTCGGCGTACCACGACCGCCCCGAGCACGACCACCGCCACCACTGCGGCCACCGCTGCGATGAATGCGGGGTGGCCGGGATCGCGCGCGGCATCGCCCAAAAAGTTGTAGGCCACGGTGCCCGGCCAAAGCCCGACGAAGGTCCCCAAGAGGTACGGACGCCAGCGGACGCCCGCCAGCCCCGCTGCGTAGCTCACCGCCGTGTAGTGGATGGGCCCCGCGCGCAAGAGCCCCACCGTGAGCGCGCCCCGACGCTGCGCCAGAAGCTCGGTGGCCGCCCGAGCGCGCGGATGGCGCCGCAGCCGCGTCCGCACCCAGTCGCGGCCGCCACCTCGCGCCAACGCAAAGCAGAAGCTGGCGCTCATCATGTTGGCCGCACACGAAAGCGCGCAGCCTAGCCAGGGGCCGAACACCAGCCCGCCCACCAAAAGCCCCCACAGCCGCGGCAGCCAGAACAGCTCGGCCGCGAACACCACCAGCACGTACACCAACATGGACGCCGCCCCAGGGCGGTCCACCAGCCGCTCGAGCGTGGACAGCTCGATCCAGCCGGCCAAAAGGCCCACCGCGCAGGCCGCGGCCGAAAGCGCCATGAAGGCGCCGAGCGCAACCACGCGCAGCGGAGCGCGCGGAGCAGGCGCGACAGACGGCGATGACGGCGGCGGGCGGGCGGGAATCAGAACCCCATCAGCTTGGCCAGGTAGTACTTCATGGTCT
>CAYTYV010000228.1:0-10180 GCA_964441055.1 uncultured Polyangiaceae bacterium
GCGCCGCCGCTCCAGGTCGGGGCAACTGGTCGCCTTGGTCAGCGTCGCGGCCGTGATGCCGAAACGCTGGTCGTCCACCTGACCTTCGCAAGCAGCAAGGCTCAGGCTCAAAACGGTCAAGCTTCCCAAAAGCGTTGTGGTCCTCATGAGGCCCTGTTTTGCAAGACGGGGGCCAAGTCGCGCCACACTGCCAACAGGTTGATATTATAGACACTTTCAACACAACCGCGGCTAGCAAGCTACAAGAGACAGTGCCAGAATGTGCCACCTTGGGCCTGGGAGGTCAGCCGAGGACCCAGCGTCGCAACCCGAGCTGCTCGTGCGGCGGCGCTTGTGCGCAGCCACCGTTCGGGCAAGGCTGGGGGCATGATGAAGAATGCGAGGCAATGGATTGCGGTAGGGGCGATGGTCGTGCTGGGCGCAGCGCTCGCCGTCGGCGGATGCGATGACGACGACGAGGGGGCCGTGCCCGCAGGGGGAAGCGCTGGGACCGACAGCGGCGGCTCGAGCGCTGGCGGCGCAGCTGGCGGGGGCGGCGCAGCAGGTGCAGGAGGTGCGCCGCAGAATGCGCCCCCCACGGCATCCTTCGTGGCCACGCCCGAGGCCGGGCCAGCCGAGCTCGAGGTCGACTTCGACGCCAGCGACAGCTCGGACGCGGACGGCACGATCGTCGACTACGCCTGGGACTTCGGCGACGGCAGCACGGCCGCGGGGGTCACGGCCTCGCATGGCTTCGCGACGGTGGGATGCTACGCGGTTGCGCTCACCGTGACGGACGACGACGGCGACACCGACACCGCCGAGCAGACGATCGTGGTCACCGAGGGCACGCCCTCAGGTGAGCCCGTCGTCACCTTCACCGACCTGCCCGCGCCGATGGCCCTGGTGCCGCGCGACCTCGACACCGACCTGGGCGCGGTGCGCGTGCGCGGCACGGTGAGCTCGCCCGGCTATCACGCCGTGGTGGTCGAGGTAAGCCAAAGCGGCACGGTGGTCGACGTCGTGCAGGCGCCGCTTTGCTCGACGGCCGAGGACGACCCCTTCGACGTCTACGCCTCGATCCCCGCCGAGCTCGAAAACCACGACGTCTCGGTCTACCTCGCCTCAGGTGACGACCTCACCCTGGTGGCCGAGGTGGCGGAGGTGGTGGCTGGCGACGTCTATCTCGTGCAGGGGCAGTCCAATGCCGTGGCTGCGCAGTACTCGGGCGACGCCAACGTCAATCAGGGACCGTTTCTGCGCTCCTTCGGAACGCGCAACGAGGACGGCGGCGCCACCGCGGCCGACCTGAACTGGTACCAGGCCGAGGGCAACCTGACGCAAGGCTCGGGCGCGGTCGGCCAATGGTCCCTGCGCATGGGGCGGATGCTGGTGGACGAGCACGAGGTTCCCGTGGCCATTTTGAACGGGGCCCGCGGCGGACGACCGATCAGCTACTTCCAGCGCAACGACAACGACACCGAGGATCTGACCACCAACTACGGCCGGCTGCTCATGCGGGCCCGGGCAGCCGATGTGGACGGAGCGGTGCGGGCCATTCTGTACTACCAGGGCGAGTCGGACGGCTCGAATGCCACCGGGCACCACGACGGCTGGATCGCGCTGCACGAGGACTGGATGGAGGACTTCCCCGCGGTCGAGCAGATCTACGTCACGCAGGTGCGCACGGGCTGCGGCTCTCCCTCGCCAGCCCTGCGGGAGGTGCAGCGGAGCTTTGCCGACGAGCTCGACAACGTGAGCGTGATGTCGACCACGGGCCTAGACGGCCACGACGCCTGCCACTTCGCCTATGCGAACGGCTACGAGCAGCTCGGCGAGCGCTATGCCGCCCTGCTCGGCCGCGATCTGTACGGTGCACCCGCCCTGCCAGACATCGAGGCGCCCAACATCGAGAGCATCGCCTTTTCCAACGCCGAGGACACGGAAATCACCATCGAGCTGCGCGATGCCGACGCCACCATGAGCTGGGATGCGGGCTCGCAACTCTACTTCGCCGTAGAGGGCGCGGTAGCGCTGGTGCTCTCGGGGGAGGCCAACGGCGCCACCTTGGTGCTCAGCCTGAGCGCCAGCGCCACGGGCGCCACGGGCTTGACCTACCTGGGCCACACGGGCAGCGGCCCCTGGATCACCAATGCGACCGACGTCGGCCTGCTCGCCTTCCACAACCTGCCCATCGAGGCCTTCTGAGCAAGCCCTCGGCTGCGTCTTCTTTGCACCGCGGCCGAGGATCGCGATGAAAGCTACGCGGCCGCCACAGCGCGCGCCTATTCCCCCGCTGCCGTGCGCACCTGTCCGGCCGAGATAGCCCGCAGCAGGTGGTTGCCCGCTTCGGCCACGTAGACGGTGCCGTCGGAGCCGACCGCCACGGAGACCGGCAGAAACAGCAGCGCCTCCAGCGATGGCCCGTCGCCGTAGCCGGGCTGCCCCGTGCCCGCCAAGGTGTGCACCAGGCCATTGCGAATGGCGCGGACGCGGTGGTTGCCCGAGTCGGCCACCACCAGCGTGCCGTCGGCGGCAAGGGCCAGGTCGGTGGGTGCCTCGAACAAGGCGAGCCGCTGCTGGCCGTCACCAAAGCCGGGCTGTCCCGTGCCCGCCAAGGTGTGCACGCGGCGGTCGTGAACGACGCGAATGGAATGGTTCATAACGTCGGCCACGTAAAGGCGCTCATCCGGGCCCAGCGCCAGGCCGGCTGGACCGTTGAACCGCGCGCTCAGGGCGTCGCCATCGGCACGACCGGGCTCGCCCGTGCCCGCCAGCGTGCGCACGCGGCCGTCCTCGATCACCCGGATGCGGTGGTTGCCCGTGTCGGCCACGTAGAGCTGCCCCCGCGCTCCCAGGACGACGTCCTCGGGCGAACGGAAGCTCGCCTGCCCCGTCGGACCGTCGGCAAAGCCAGGCTCGCCCGTGCCCGCCAAGGTGCGCACCTCGCCGCTCGAAAGCACCCGGATCCGATGGGCCTCGCCGTCAGCGACGTAGACGGCGCCCTGCGGGTCCAGCGCCACGCCCCAGGGCGAGGCGAACTGGGCGTCGAGCGCGTCGCCATCGTACACGCCCTTGTCGCCCGTGCCCGCCAAGGTGCTCACCTTGCCCTGGCGAAGCTCGCGAACGCGACGATTGACCCAGTCGCCGATCACCACCGCGCCATCGGGCCGCACGGCCAAGCCCCACGGCCGATTGAACTGGGCCTCGGCGGCCGTGCCGTCGGCAAAGCCCCCAGCCCGACTGCGGATCACGGTGGCGACCTTGTCCTTGCGAATGACACGAAGCTCGGCCGCCGCCGCGTCGGTCACGTACACCTCGCCAGCGGGCCCCACGGCCAGGCCCATGGGCATGTGAAAGCTGGCCTTCGGCAGGTAGTCGTCGTGACGGCCGTACTGTCCCGTCCCCGCCCACGGGTGGAGCTCTTGGCCGACCAGCTTCCAGACTCGCCGACCGTCGGGGTCGCTCACGAACAGCTGCTCGTTCGGTCCGATGGTCAGGGCGGTGCGAATGGCGAAGCGCTGCACGATGATCTGCGTCGTCACCTTGTGGCGCTCTGTGGGAATGTCGGCCACGGTGCTGACCTGACCATTGCGAATAGCGCGGATCCGGGGTGGTGCCCACTCGGCCACGTACAGCGTGCCCTGGGCGTCGAGCTGTAGATCCACGGGCGTCGAAAAGCGCGCGGTGGCGACTGGGCCGTCGCGGTGACCGGCTGTGCCGCTACCGGCCAGGGTGCTCACTTGCTCCCCCCGAACGAGCCGAATGCAATGGTTGCCCGTATCGGCCACGTACACCGCGCCGTCGGGCCCGACGGTCACCCCGGCGGGGCTATCCAGCAGCGCCTGCCCCCGCGCGCCGTTGCGAAAGCCAGCCTCGAAGCCGCCCGCCAAGGTGCTCACCTGGCCGTCGTGGATGACGCGAATGCGGTGATTGCCGCGATCGGCCACGTACAGCCGTCCGTCCGCGCCCAGATCCACATCGCAGGGGAGGCTGAGCTTGGCCTGCCCGCTCGGGCCATCGGCAAAGCCCTCGTTGTTGGTGCCCGCCAAGGTCTGGACCTTGCCCTGGCGAACGACCCGAATGCGATGGTTGCCCTGATCGGCCACGTACACCGCGCCGTCCGGGCCCACGTCGAGCCCGGCTGGCGACAACAAGGGCGCCAGCACGGCTGCGCGACTGGCGCCCTGTGCGCCTGCCGTGGCCGAGCCCGAGGCCGCCGTCTTCAACGCGCTGGCCGCTCCGCGCGCGACGGCCGCAGGCCCCTCGGCAGCGTGCCAGTCCCACCCGAGGTAGGCGACCAGCGCGGCCGCGGCGACCAGGCCGACCAGCAGGGCGGCCTTGAGAAGCGGAGGCGCCGCGCGGCCAGAAGGCTCGGCGGGCTCGGTCGGCTCGGCGGGCTCGGCTGCGGCGGGCTCGGTCGGCTCGACGCTGCCAAAGGGTCGAAGCGCCGCGATCATGGCCTCCGCGCTGTCGTATCGATCGGCCAAGGCAGGCGCGAGCGCACGCTCGAGCGCATCGCTTAGTGCTGACGGGATGCGCGGATCGGTCTGGTCCAGCCGATCGCAGCAAACCCGACCGTCGACGATGGCTTGGTAGGCCAGCACCAGCGCCGTGGGCGTCAGGGCACCGGGCCGTGGCATTGCCTCGTCGTACGGCACGCGCCCACCGCTCAGCAGCCAGTAGAGCACGGCGCCAGCGGAGTACAGATCCGAGCGGCAGTCATTGCTTGCCGGATCGAGGATCTCCTCGGGCGCGGCATAGCCAGGCGTACCGCCCCAGGCCTCCTGGGTGGCATCCTGGTTGGTGATGCGCGCCATGCCGAAGTCGATGAGCACGGGTATAGACCGGCCATCCCGCTCGCTCATGAGGACGTTGTTGGGCGTGACGTCGCGATGGGCGATGCCCTTTTCGTGGGCGTGGGCCAGGGCCTCGAGCAGGCGAACCACGAGATCAACGGCGACCGAGGCGTCGACCTTGCCGTCGCCGCGCTCGCGAAGGCGCCGAACGTGCTCGGCAAAGCCCTCGCCCGACACCAGCTCCTGCACGAAGTACAGCCGACCCTGCTGGCTGCCAGCGGCGTAGATGCGGGCGATGCCCCGATGGTCCAGCGCCGCCATGGCCTTGCACTCGGTCTGGAAGCGCTGACGCGTCTCTGGATCGTCGCCCAGCGAGCCGTGCAGCAGCTTGATGGCCACGGGCCGATCCAGCGTCTCGTCGACGGCCTGGTAGACCACGCCCGTGCCCCCCTCGCCGCGCTTTCCCGCCACGCGGTAGCTGCCACCCACCCGCAGCAGCGCCCCGCAGGCCGGGCAGGCCACGGCATCGGCCGCCACCTCGGAGCGACAATCTTCGGACCAGCAGCGCATCGCCGCGATCATACACGGTCCTGACGACTAGCGACCGAGCCGCACGCGTACGGGGCGGCGCAGGGCAGCGTCGGCGGCCAGGATGAACTCGCGGAAGGCGGGGTACTCTGCGGGCGAGATGCGTCCGGCTGGCAGGGTCACTGAGCGCTCCACCCGCAGGCGTCGCTTGCCGAGCCGCTGGTCGGACACCTCCACGCGAGCCGAGCCGTGCTCGAGGGATGTCGGCTCGGGCTCGAGGCCGAGCTCGGCCCCGGGCGGCAGCGCTAGGTCAAGCCGTACGCGCGTCCCGGTGGCGAGCCGCTCGGACAGGTACAGCGGGCTCTGACGCTCGGCCACCGCGCCGAGCACGGCGAGCTCGGGCACAAAGGGAATGTCGACCACCAGCGCGGTGGCGTCTCGCTGAGCAAAGTGCGGCACCTCGATGCGCATCGCCAGGCTGACGGGCTCGTCGAGCTCGGCGAGCCGCTCGACCTCGAGCTCGGTGACCCGCCCGCCCGGTAGGGCCAGGCCCAGCAGCCTGGCCTCGACCACGTCCTCGCGGCGAGCCACGGGCACGTCGCCGAGCAGGTTGCGCAGCATGATGGCGTAGCGGCCCTGGTAGCGCTGCTCGAGCCGGATCTCGGCCGAGCCGTCGGCCCGCAGCTCGACCTCGCCCAGGTGCTGGATGCCGCTGTCCGCCCCTTCGGCCTGGGTCTTTTCGCGCAGCAGCGGAGGCGGTGACGGGTCAACGTGGGGCGCGGCCAGCCCCAGCACCACGGCTGGCTGACCCCGCAGCGAGCTCGGCAGGTAGCCAAAGGGCGCGAAGCGGTCGGCCAGCACCATCCATCGAGGACCGCGCTCGGTGACCAAGCGCACGGCCGAGGCGCTATGGCGGGCGGCCTCGCTGAAGGGCCCGTGCGGCCGCGGGCTCAGCCGGTCCTGGATCAGACCGAGGCGCGCATCGATGCCCGCCAGCCGACACAAGTGCAGGAAGGCCTGGGTGCGATCGCCCGACTTGGCCATGATGATGGCGGGCCCCGACCGCTCGGTGCCTGGCTGGACGGTGTCCAGCACCCAGCGGTAGAGCCGCCGAGCGCGAGCCTCGGCGCTGGCCGAAGCAGCGTCCGAGCCACGCTCGCCCGCGGCGATGGCGCGGCCGAGCCGCCTGAGGCGCGGGTCGAGCGGCGTCTCGTCCTGAGCGAGGTCCACCAAGCGGTGCAGCCGGTCGGCCAGCGATATCCCCCAGCCCACCTGTACCGACGGCAGAAACTCCTGGATGGGCGCGCTCAGCGGCTCTTCGGGAAGCGCTGGGCTTCGGTCCACCCGCCAGCGGCGCACCTCGAGCGCCTGGCCCTGCTCCAGCTCGGGCTCGGGTACCTCGCCCGTGGTCTCGATGACCAGCGGGCGGCTGCGAGGCGAGACCACCACGAGCTCGCTCAGGTGGTAGGAGACGTTCTCCTCGCGAAAGAACCAGCGAGGCGACAGAAAGGCGCGGCCTCCTTCGCGGTCGCCTGGCAGCACCCAGATGCTCTCGGTCTCGACGTAGTCGCCCACCTCCAGGTGCGGCATGGTCACCGTGGGCTTGCCCGGCACCAGCTCGGGCTCCAGCAACTGGCCGTCGCTCTTGATGGTGCGCAGGCGCAGCACCAGCCCGCGCGGCAAGCGCTGCTCGGCGTGCTGAGCGATGCCCTCGCGCGCCTGGATGCGGATGATCTCGTGCTCCAGCATGCGCGCGCTGCCGTCTGCGGCGATCCACAGCGCGGCGTAGTCCAGGATGCGCGCTGCCGTGCCCGGCATCTCGAGCCCGCTCGCCTCGGCCTGGCGGATGACCTCCAGACCATCGCGGCGGTAGGGCTCGAGATCGGTCATCCCCTCGACCAGCTCGTTGGCCGAGCGCAGCGCGCGGCTCTCCGCGCCGACGCCGATGGCATCGACCAAGGCGTCGGTGAGCGCGCCCCGATCGCCCCGCGCCAGATGGGCGTCGGCCAGGGCCAGCCGCGCCGCGGCATCGCTCGGGTCTTGGCGCAGGGCGAGCTCGAGCTTGGTCAGCGTCTCCTCGCTCCGACCCGCGCGCGCCAGCAGATCGGCGATGCGGATGGCGATGTCCTGGCGATCCTGGCGAAGCGAGCCGATACGCTCGAGCTCGGCGATGGCGGCGGTGTAGTCGCGCCGCTCCATGGCTCGGCGGAACTCGACCTCGGCGGTGGGATCGATCTCCAAGATGCGGGCCGCCACCCGATCGGCGGCGGCGATGTCTCCGCGGCGCTCGTGGATGTGCAGCAGCGCCTCCAGCACCTGCACGCTCTCGGGAAAGCGCTGCGCGGCCAACTCGATGCTGCGGGCGTGCTCGACCTGCCAGCCCAGCCCGGCGTAGATATTGGCGAGCCGACGGATCACCACGGGCACCTCGGGGAACTGCGCGGCCAGCTGTTCGAGCTCTGAGACGACCTCGGCGGGCTCGCTCTTGTCCGCCCGCTCCAGCGCCAGCCACAGCCGCGGTCCCCACAGCCCGGGATCGCCTTTTCGGGCTCGCTTGCGCAGATCTCGGGCCAGGTCGCGCGCTCGGGCCCGCGTGTAGATGGGGTCACCAGCGACGTACACGGCCTGCTGCGCCAGGGCGAGCGGAGCAGCCTTGGCCCCATCCTCGACCAGCGGCTCGAGCAGCACGCTGGCCACATCGTCCTGGCCGTCGACGTGCGCCAGGTAGGAGGCGAGGTAGCGCAGGACCGGGTGGTCGGTGTCGAGCCTCGGCCCTGGGTCGGTCGCGCCCGCTTGGGGCGGCACGCCCTCCGCCCGCAAGAAGGGCTCCAGCACGTTGGGATCGGGCAGCCGCACGGGCGCTGTCAGCGCGTAGGGCCGCTCCTCGTCCACCGAGCCGTCGAGCCCGAGCGGACGGCCGTCGGGATGGAGCACGCGGATGGAGGTCTCAGGCCCGCCCAGCCGAGCGAGGATGCGATGCCGCCCGGCCTCGAGCCGCACGGCCGCGCCAAAGCGGGGCCAGATCCCCCATTGGGCCGTATCGCGGCTGAGCACCTCGCGGTCGTCGACGAACAGCGCGTAGGCTCCCTGGACGGCGATGAGCACGCTGCGCGCCGCTGCCAAATCGATGAACGACTGGGCGTAGTAGATGCCGGAAGGCGCCCCCTCGGCAGACCGAAGCAGGCAGCCGTGGCGCTCGACCGCGTAGCGACGCGGCCTTCGCTGACGCTGGGGATCGGCGCCGAAGCGCGCGGGCCAGGGCGCGGGCCGCTCGGCCTCGAAGTGCACCCGATGCTGGACGCGGGGCGCGTGGCCAAAAGGGCCCGCCAGCATGGCGTGGCGCAAGCAGCCGTGGCGTCGGGCCACCTCGTCGTGGAGCTGGCGAGCGTCGAGGGCTCTGGTGGCGCGGAGCTGCTCTCGCCCCCACCACTCGACCAGCTCGCCGCGGCTCCGCCAGCCAAGATGGCCCGGCGAGGCGATGGCGGCCTCGACCGACGCTCGGGCCTTGGGCCACAGGCCTGCCACGGCCGAGCGAAGGGCGCCGAGTCGGTTGGCCGCCACCCAGCCGACCAGCGCAGCGTCTGGCTGCGGCCTTTGCCGCGCCGCGTCCACTAGCGCAAGGTAGCGCTCGGCCGCGCTTCCGAAGCGACCGTGGACGTCGTCGTCGACCGCCCGCCCGAGCTCGGCCCACCATCCGTGACCATCGAGCCTGTCGAGGCGCTGGCGAGCCGCGCGGGCGCGCTCGACCTTGCCGCCAGGCGCCAGCAGCTCGCCGAGCAACCAGGCGCCGACTCGCTCGGGATCGCGCGAGCCCTCGGCTGCGGCCCGCAATCGCTCGACGAAGGGGGTCTTGATCGGGGTGGCCGAGGCCGCACAGCCTGCGAGGTGGACGGCCGTCCATACGACGACGAGCGCCGCCACTAGACGACGCGCAGGCCCCCACCAAGAGCGGCGCCGCTGCACCCGCCCTACTCGCCCAGCTCGACCGGACGGCCGGCTGCAGGCTCCTTGCCCAGCAGCACCAGCTTGTCGATCTTGCCGTCCTTGTCCGCGTGAGCGATGGCCGCGCCGAGGTTGTAGACGACCTCCCAGCGATGCGAGGGATGTCCCGAGAAGAAGGCCGTGCGCGCCTTGCACTCGCCGAGGCCCTCCTCGATGGACTCGGTGGCTGCCGACAGATCTGGGCCGGCCAGGCCCTTGCGGTGGCGCGTGCCCCCGCCGCCGCTTATCGACCACACCCCGATGTCCATCGACTCGAGCACGCTGGCCACCAGGCTGCAGCCCTGGGCCTCCTTGACCAACGACTCGGGAACGACGGTGATCTCCTTGGGCAGGGTGGCGCGACCGCTGGTCTTGATGACGACGCGGGGCGCACCCTTGTCCGCGAGGTAGTCGATGAGCAGCGCCACGTGCGGGGTCTTGGCCTTGGTCTTGACCACCAAGGTGACCGGCTTTTCGCGGATGGGCAGCTTGGCCACGCGGTCCTTGAGCTTGGTCTGCGCGGGCTTGTCGTCGGGCACATACAGCAGGCCGCCGATGTGGATCCCGTCGGCATCGAGCTCGATGTAGGGCATCACCTTGGGAGCAGCCGCCGAGGCGCTGAGCTCGGGCTTGCTCGTACGGGCGCTGCGCACCAGGCGCGAGTCGTCGACTAGGGGTTTCTGCTCCTCACAGCCCAGACAGGCGACGGGTGCCAAGGCGGCGAGCAGGGCGAGCTTCGGCAGGTAGCGCTTCATGCCACCGAGTGTAGCCGAAGCTGCGGCTCGGGGAAGCCCCCCTGGGCCTTGGGCGGGCACTCACTCGACCCGCCTTGCCCTGCGCAAGCGCCCGGGCTCAGGGCTGGAAGGGGGCGCAGTAGTCGTTGTCCAGGCTCA
>CAYTYV010000229.1:0-10141 GCA_964441055.1 uncultured Polyangiaceae bacterium
GGCCTGCGACGAAAAGGGCATCGACCACCCCACGCTGGTGTCCGAGTCGGGCAGAGCGGTGGTGGCCTACCACTCGGTCCTGGTAATGGACGTCATCGGCGTGGCCGAGTCGGCCCCCGCCGAGCCACCGACCGAGCCCACCGAGGACGACGAGGACGTGGCCCACCACCTCTGGGAGGTGCTCAATACGGTCAACCGCCGCAACCTGCGCGAGTGCTACCACGACGCGCTCGAGTACAAGGACCAGGTGCTACAGATGTTCAACCTGGGGCATCTGTCGCTGCGCCAGCGCGCCCACTGCGAGCGGCTGTTCTGGGCGGCTTGTCACCAGATGCGCGCCATCGTCAGCACCCTCAGTCGCGTGCCGAGTGAGCTGAAGCCACTCGAGAAGATGCTGTGCGACACCTACTTCTGCAACTTCTCGATGTTCCAATCGCTGCCCGACGCCTGGGCCGTGGAGCAGCTCTTTCCCATCATGCCCATCCATCGGCTGAATCAGCGGCCGACCCGCACCGCGGTGTTGGCCGACATTACCTGCGACTCGGACGGCAAGATCGAGTGCTTCATCGGTCCCCGCGACGTCAAGGAGACGCTGGAGCTGCACCCGCTGGGCGAGGAGTCCTACTACCTGGGCATCATGTTGACCGGGGCCTATCAGGAGATCCTCGGGGACATGCACAACCTGTTCGGCGATACCAACGTGGTGCACGTGGCGCTGTCGGGCAACGGCAGCTACGAGATCGATGAGGTCATCCAGGCCGATACGGTGAGCGAGGTGCTCGACTACGTCGACTACTCGCCCGCCATGCTGCTCAAGCGCTTGCGCGACAACATCGAAACCGCGCTTCGCCACAAGCGGATGAGCCTTGAAGAATCGCGCCAGCTCATGCAGCGCTACCGCGAGGGCCTCGCCTCCCAGACCTACCTCGAATGACGGACACCCTGATCCCATGCCCGGCCTGCGGCGCCGACAACGCCGCGGCCGGGCAGCACTGTACGGCGTGCGGCGCGGCGCTCGGCCAGCGGCCGCGCAGGACCCCCACGGGTACTCTCCGCATGCCCCCAGTGCTGGACCCGGCCGCAGCCCAGCCCTCGCCGCCCACCGTCGGCGCGGGTGCCTACGCCCCCGGTTCACTGCCCGAAAACCCCACCCCCACGCTCGCCGACCGACGGGACATCCTGGTCGTCACCGCGGGCGTCCGACTAGTCGGCTTGGACGCGCGCTCTGGCGGACTGCTTTGGTACAACCAGCTCGCCCCGCAGGGGCACCACATCGCGGGCCTACTGATCCAGCCGCCATGGGTCATGGCGACCACCAGCGCACCGCTGCTGTTCTGCCTCGATTATCCCACGGGCCGCACGCGCTGGACCGCCCCGCTGCTCGCCGCCACCCGTGCCCTGCGGGCCACCGAGGACCGGCTGTTCGTGGCCCACGGCGACACCGTCTCCTGCTTCAACTTCCAGGGCTACCGGCTGTGGTCGCAGCCGCTGAGCGACACCGCGGGCACCGCGGTGGCCCTCGAGCTACCGTCTAATCGCGCTTGAGATAGCCGATCGCGCGCGCTTGCTGCGAGTTCATCACGATTTCCATGCGCTGGCCGTCATGCCTGTCGAAGTCGACGAGCTTGATGTGCTCGGCCAGCTCGGCGCGATCCGGCAGCATTCGAGCGAGATCGTTCGGCGCCGCGCGGAAGTAGTTGAAGTTGAAGAACGCGTCTGCCTCGCTGGGATAGATCGGCAAGGGGTAGATGTTCGACTCGACCAGATCTTGGAAGAAATGCGTTCCGTAGGACGCCTCCGGAGGACTGTCGCCGCAAGCTACGGCCACCTCGATCAATGCGCGCGTATTGAATAGATCGCCGTAGGAAACCGGTACGCCCAGCTCCATGTTGGAGCTGCCCCAACGCCCAGGTCCGATGAGAATGAAGGTCTCGCCTTCGAGGGCCTCGTTCAGCGCGGCCACCACTCGCGACAGCTCCAACCGCTTGCCATTGTCGATACGGCGGTAGTCGTCGGGGTCGACGTACACCGCATAGCGGATGCTCCGGATGATGCCCGTGGTGACCATCCGCCGCGAGACCAAGAGCAGCGACTCGCGCGGGACCTGCTCTGGCATCGCCGCCTCGACGTCTTCGTTCTCGCGGCGCGACTGTTGTCTACACTGCAGGATGTGGATCCTGAAGTCCAGCGGCGAGCTCTTCAGGATCTCGATCGTGAACTCGATGTCGACTGGCGCATGGTAGTGCTTCTCCAGCTTCTTCAAGATGCCCTTCATCGTGGCCACGAAGCTGCGCCGCTTGAGGAGCTCGTCGAAGGTCAGCACGAGCTGTCCCGGCACGGTGCCAGGACCCGCCATCAGGATCGGCTCGAGGGTACCGTCGTGCAACATCGAGCCCACCAGCCGCAAGCTGGGAAAGTCGAGGTCGGACAGCGCCTTGGCGGGAATGGTCTCGACCGCGTTGTTCGTCAAGTTGATGACGTCGAGGTGTTGCTGGGAGTACTGCACCACCTCGTCGATCGTCCGCATGGGTCGCAGCGTGGGATGGGACAGCGCCACCATGCGGGCATAGTCGTTGCCGACGCGATCGACGGCGCGGGTGCCGATGCCCGCCACCGCCCGTAGGAAGCCGTCCTCGCGCCGAATCCGCTGGTTCCAAACGATGGGGTTGTAGCTGAATGCCACCCCCGCCACCTCCGGGAAGAAGTAGGAGCCGTAGCGCTTGCCCTCGACCCGCTGGATCAGCACGCCCATGCGCTCGTCGTAATCGATGAGCCCCTTGCGCTCGCGGTAGATCAGCGCGTCGGGGGCGTGCACGGTGGCGTAGACCTGCTTGATCGCCTGGCACAGCGCGCGGTAGTTCTCCTCCCGCGTCCCCTGGTTGGGGCAGAACACGCTCTCGTACTTGCCAGCGAAGGCCACGCCGAAGTTGTCCTCCAGCAAGCTGGACGAGCGCACGATGAGCGGGTGGCCATCCGCCTCCTCCACCAGCTTGCGCAGTCGGCGACGGTGGCGCTCGGGGATCTGTCCGGCCAGGTATCGATCGACGAGCTTGGGATAGTCGGCCGTGTTCTCGGAATAGCTCCGGTACTTCCGGTCCATGTACACGAACAGGTCGTTTTCCTCGAGGAACTCGTAGAACACGTCCGAGCCCACGAAGTACGATTCGGGAACGCGAACCCGCTCCTGCAGTCGGGGCGGATCGTCGGGGTCGGGCCGCGAGAGGATCGTCCTCGCCAACATCAGCCCGCCCGCCTTGCCGCCGATCTTGCCCCGTCCGATACGCCGCTCGAAGATCCACTCGAGGTCCGCGATGGACAGGGTCTCCTTGGCGATCTTGATGAAGCTCAGCTGATCGCTCAGCATGCCCTTGATGAGCACCACCATGATCTCCCGCAGGTGGTGCCGCACCACATGTCGCTCTTCGGGCGGTATCTGCTCGTACACTCGGCCCTGCTCGAAGAGCAGCTTCCAGGGCGCGATCTCCGGATTGAAGTTGGGATAGATGTGTGTACCGGGGCGGCTATCCGGCGGCGCTTTCTGCGCCAGGGTATCCTCGACCAGCCGCATGAACTCGGCTTGGGAGATGTTGTTGGCGTAGTAGAACTCGGTCAGGATCTCCTCGACCTTGGCCAGCCGCTCCTCCCAACGCTCCACCGGCTCCTCGATGGCCGGGATGACGTGCTCGCGATGCTGGGATTGCATCGCCTTGTCCTTCACCTCGGTCTCGAAGCGGTCCGGGGTGATGACCCCGCGGTTGAAGATCTCCTCGCGCATCCGCTGGCGGATCTTCTTGCCGAGGATCGGGTACTGCAACAGCTCGAGGTGAATGGACAAGGCCTTGGGCGTGTACGTCACCCCCAGGCGCGCGAGGTATTTGTCGGCCATCGGTCGATCGGTGCTTCTGGGAGCGGCGCCCCGCTATACCCAACCGCGCAGCGACATCGCCCGAACTACGCGGTCGATCGCCACCATGTAGGCGGCATTGCGGGTGTATGCCTTGCGTTTTTCGGCCATGTCCCAAACGCCGACAAAGGCATTGGTCATCTTCTGGTCGAGCTTGCTCATGACGTCGTCCAGCTCCCAGTAGAAGTTCATGTCGTTCTGGACGGCCTCGAAGTAGGAGCAGATCACGCCCCCGGCATTGCACAGGAAGTCGGGGATCACGCACAGCTGCTTGCTCTGGAAGAACTCGTCGGCCTCGGGCGTGCACGGACCGTTGGCGCCTTCGGCGATGATCCGGACGCTGGGCTTGATCTGCTCGACGTTGTCCTTGGTCACAGCCGCCTCGATGGCCGCCGGAATGAGAATGTCGACCTCCTTGGAGAGCCAAGCCTCGTCGTCCTCGACCGAGATGCCAGCGTCGCGCGCCTTGTCCTTGTCAATGGTGCCGTAGATGTCGGTGATGCTCTGCAGCACGCTCGGATCCAAGCCATCCTTGCGGTAGTAGGTGTAGGCCTTGCGGTCGTTGCGATCCCAGCACGACACCGCCAAAACCGTGCCGCCCAGCATGTCCATGAAGGTATGGGCGGCATATTGCGCCACATTGCCGAAGCCGTGGATCGAAGCGGTTCGACCTTGGGCATCCATACCCAGCCTGCGTAGAGCCTCCCGCACGGTGACGATGACGCCGAATCCCGTGGCCTCGGTCCGCCCCTTGGAGCCGCCGCCGCCGACCGGCTTGCCCGTGATGACGCCAGGGGTGTACTGGCCGATGAGCTTGGTGAACTGATCCATCATCCAGCCCATCATCTGGGCGGTGGTGCCCACATCGGGGGCGGGGACATCGAGCCGCGGACCGATGTTGCGCCACATCTGATCGATCCAGCCACGGCATAGCCGCTGCTTCTCCGAGTCCGTCAGCGTGGCCGGGTCGACGATGACGCCGCCCTTGCCTCCGCCTAGGGGGATCTCGCCGACGGCGCACTTCCAGGTCATCCAGGTGGCCAGCGCGCGCACGGTGTCGATGGTCTCGTCGTGATGGAAGCGAATGCCGCCCTTGCAGGGGCCCAAGGCGTCGTTGTGCTGCACGCGATAACCGCGGAACACCTGCATGGTGCCGTCGTCCATCTGGACCGGGATCTGGAAGTGGAACTCGCGCAGCGGCCAGCGGAGTATCCCGCAAACGTTGTCCGATAGCTGCAGTTGCTCGGCTACGTCGTCGAACTGTTTCTGAGCCATCTTGAAGGGGTTAAACGAGGATGACACGTCGAGCCTCCGGTATCGTAGTGGTCGGAACCATGGCGGAGCAGTCGCTCTCGCCACCCCCAGCTAGCGGCGGCAGCCTAAGGGCGCCGATCGGCTCCGTCAACCGATGTCGGAGCCCGTTCAGGGGCTCCACGCGGCCTTCATGATGGCCCCCGCGCCGTGGGCTGCCCAGTAGACCGCCCGGGAGTCCACCGCCACGTCCCAGGGCTCGTCCTGCTCGGCCGCGATGAGCTCGGCCTCGCCGCCCTGCTTGGGTGCGCGGCTCACCGTCCCCCGGTCCGCACTCGTCCAGTAGAGGTATCCCCCCGCCACCGTCAGCCGATCCGCCGCGGGCGCCCGCTCGACGAGCACCGCGACCTCGCCCGTGGTCGGGTCCAGCGACCGAATCTGCGCGCCAGCCGCCCAGTACAGCACGTCCTCGGCCAAGGCGAGGCTGCGGGCGTATTGGCCGACGGCCAGGACCTGCCCGACTCCCCCCATCAGGGGCACGGATCGGATGGTGCCGAAGTCGCTCTCGGCGTAGTGGACATGGGTATCGTCCAAGGCCAGGGCCACCGGATCGACCGGCGCTGCCACGGGCCAGCCCCATCCCGCTCCGTCGCGCGTCGTCACCATCACGCGGCCGCCCGCACGGCAGATCCACGCGACGAAGCTGTCGTTGATGGCCAGGCGGTAGGGCTCCTCGCCACCCGCGTGCATCGGCATGACCTGCTCGTCCTCGGGGCGGTAGACCACGACGCGATCGGCCTCGGCGTCGACCCAGTAGAGCCAACCCTGGTCGGCGACGATGTCCAGCACCCGGCCCTGCTCCTCCGCTACCAGGCGACGCTCGGCCTCGACCTCGACCTTGTCCAGCGCCTCGACCGTGCCGTCCTCGCCCGTCCAGTAGATCGCGCTACCGTCCAAGGTAACGGCCAGGGGGCTCTCCACCTCGCTCACCGCGACCTCGGGTGCCCCCCAGGTGCCGCCCGCATCGCCCGCGTCCGCCCCTGCGGTGACGCCCGAGGAGCTGCACGACAGCGCCAGCCCGAAGCCGATGAGCCCGCTCGTGCGCCATCGATCCTGCGCGGGCCGTTGGGCTCGGCTCCGCTGGTGGTGAGCTCTGCGGGCCATCGCGCCTAGCGTACCATAGTCGTCGCGTGGAGATACGGGCACGCAGCGGGCACAAAAAAGGTGCTCGTGCCGCCGTGCGGGCGTATAGCCTATCAGAGGAAATGGCGCCGTCCGCGCACCCGTGTTTCGGGAATGTTACGGCGGGCGGAGTGGTTGCGCTCTCGAAACTCGACCATGCGCTGGACCAAGACGCTGCTCGCGGGGATGCTGGTGGTGGCCACCTGGGCCGTGGTCATGCCGCGGACGCCCAAGGCCGCGCCCTCGAAGCCCACCGAGCCCGAGCCCACCCGCCGCCGCTACGTGGTGGCGGCCATGGGCGACTCGCTCACCGACCCACGCTCCCACGGGGGCAAGTACCTGGAGCTACTGCGGCAGCGCTGTCCTGGCAGCCGCTTCGACAGCTATGGCGTCGGCGGCCAGATGGTCAACCAGATGCGCCGTCGCTTTGCCCGCGACGTGCTGGGCGAGCCGCCCGAGCCCGACAAGCCCAAGCCCCGCTATGGCCACGTCATCGTGCTGGGCGGGATCAACGACATCTGCAGCGACGAGTCCGCTGGTCGCAGCAACGACCGCATCAAGACCGATCTCGAGGCCATGTACCGCCTGGCCCACGAGCGCGGCATCGAGGTGGTGGCGCTCACCCTGCCCCCTTGGGGTGGCTTCAAGCGCTACTACAACCCCCGCCGAGCCGCGGCCACGCTCGATCTGAACGCCTGGATCCGCCGACAGCACGCCGACGGTGGGGTGGACGAGCTGCTCGACATCTACCCGCTGCTTTCCTGCGGGCGGCCCGAGTACTTGTGCAAGCGCTGGGGCTGGCCCGACCAGGTGCACTGGAACAAGGCGGGGCACCGGGTGGTCGGCGAGGCCCTGCACCAGCGCATCTTCGCCAACTGTAGGTAGCGCTACCGACAGACCGCGGGGATTTGGGGGCAGAGGAGCGCAGCGACGACCGGCGCCCCATCGTCAAATCAATATCGCTCGTCGTAGGCGGCGTGCAGGGGGAACTGGATGCTGGCGAGCTTCTCGGCACCGTCGAACTCTGGAGCAAAGGCCAGCTCCACCGAGGCGATGTTGCTCACGCGCGCGCGCATGCTCAGCACCTCGCCTTGCTCCACACCGTCGATGTAGCCGCGCAGCGGGCGCTTCTGCGGGTCCAGCGTGCGCAGCTCGACCTCGGAGGTGGGCTGCAGCACCGCGGGCTGGAAATAGGAGGGCCGCAGCACGTTGGAGCCGACCAGCAGCAAGGCGGGCGTGTTGAGCGGCAAGGGCGTGGCCCCCATGGCGGCGGCGTAGGAGGTCGAGCCCGCCGCGGTGGACACCAGCGCCCCGTCGGCCACCAATCGCGAGATCCGCACCCGACCGTTGACCTTGACCTGCAGCCAGGCCGTCTGGCCCGTGGCCCGCTCGACCCAGGCGTCGTTGAAGGCCAGCGCCGTGCGCCGCGAGCCATCGGGCCGCTCGACCTCGGTCCACAGTAGCGGCATGTGCTCCAGCACCAGCTCCTTTTGAAGGTAGGCCGTGGGCGGCTTGTGGTTGAGCAAAAACCCCATGTGGCCGATGTTGACGCCGTAAAAGGGGATGCGGCGACGCCACTCGCGCCGAATGGTCCGCAGCAGGGTGCCGTCACCGCCCATCACTACAATCAGGTTGGGATGCTCCTCGTGGCTGCGGCCTAGCTCGGCCGCCATCTGGTGGGCCGGCTCGTTCCACGGATCGGCGACCAACAGCGGCTTGAGCTCCGCCAGCTCGAACCGGGTGGCGTGCGGGGGAACCAGGCCGCGGTACAGCTTGTGCCGCTCGATGTAGGTGACGACCTCGGGCGGCGCCAGCCCAGCGATGCTGCGGCGCTCGAAGATGCGGTGGCGAATGTCCGAGCTCGATCCGGCCGCGCGGTTGTCGAACACCCGCGCCCGCGGCGGCAGGTCGTCCGCATCAAAGGGGTAGCCCGGACGATGGACCACGGCGAAGCGAAGGCTCTGCCAGATGTCGCTGCCGCGCGCCCACTCGCCGCGGATGACCGGACGGCCGTCGGCACCCCGCGCCAGCAGATCGCCGCCGACCACGTGCCACACCTCGGCATGGCTCGCGTAGCGCTCCTCCAGCTCGAAGGCCCGGCTGAAGGTGCTCGCCTCGAGGTCGAACAGGTCTACCCGCACCTTGTCGAGCCCGCGGAAGGTCATGTCGGCCATGGCGGCGCGGTGCATGGGCGGCACGTCCTCGACCACGGGCTTGTCCGGACGGGGGCCGCAGGGCACCACGACCACCTCGTCGAAGTGCTCGGCGAGCTGCCGAGCGATGGTGCGATGGTGCATCCCTGGCGGATTGAAGCTTCCGCCGAACACGCAGATCTTGCGGCTCATCGGGATGGCACCTCACATGCTCACGCGGCGGCGTCGCCCGGCCAGCGCGCCTAGCGCCAACGCCAGCAGCGCTCCGCTGCCCAGGCCTCGAGGCAGCTCCAGCGCCCGCGGGCTCACCGTGCAGGAGCTGCCGCGACCCGTGTTGGGAATGCCCGCGAACTCGAGGTCGCCGTTGCCGCCCGGGCCACCGCCGCTGCCGCCAGAGCCGGCTGCGCCGCCGCTTCCCCCACTTCCCCCAGATGAGGGACCGACGGTGATGGTCATGGCCACGGCCTCATCGCCCGGGCCGCCGCCAGGCGGGGTGTCGCTGAACCACGCGGTCCCCTCGGCGAGCAGGTTGAAGTGCTCGACGTACTCGCCTGGCTCTGAAGGCGCCTGCAAGTCGATCTCGAAGGTGTAGCTCTGGCCGCGCGCCACCTCGCCGCTCACCTGGACGACGCGGGAGTCGCTGAGCCAATCCGACGCTGCAAAGGGGCTCGCGCGATCGCGGGGCGCGGTGGTGCCGAGCACGATCTGATCGGTCCAGGTGCGGGCTCCGCGATTGATGACCACGAGCTCGGCCAGAGCTGACTCGCCTGCCGCCATGGTCTCGGGGTAGCTCAGCGACTCGATCTCGGCGCGGTAGCCGTCCGCCGCGAGATCGTGGAGCAGCAAGAGCGAGCCGTTGAACTCATTCCGATCGACGTTGCCCGTGATGCCCGCTACCGAGCCCGAGGAGGTGTACTGCCAGATGGTCCAGTCGGTCCAGGTGTTCGGCAGATTGGGGCAGTTCTGCGTGTAGTGGGCGATCCACAGTAGATCGTCGGCAAACTCGTCGGCATCGACGAAGTCGTTCCAGAAGTAGCTGCCCGTGTAGATCATCGGACGACGACCCGTGCCCGCCTCGACCAGATCCATCCACGTCCCCACGTTCGCGGCGATGGTCGCTGGCGGCTGACCGTCGGCCTCCTCGATGTCGATCACCCCTGGGAGGTCGCCCGGCCCGAGCTCCCCCACTTTCTCGATGAAGGTGGCCGCCTGCTCGGCCGGGTCGTCGCCCGCGTTGAAGTACTGGTAGGCGCCGCGCAGCAGGCCGACCTGGCGGATGGCTGGCCAGTTGGCGTCGAACTGCTCGTCCATCACGCTGCCGTGGTTGGTGCGCGTGATGGCAAAGGCGACCTCGGTCGTGGCCACCGCGTTCCAGTCGATGACCGACTGCCAGTGCGAGACGTCGATGCCCTCGACCGTCTCGCCGTCGGCGCACACCACGGCCTCGGCCTGGGCCGTGCCCAGCTCGCCCGCGCCCATGTCCTCGTCCGCCGCGCCGCAGCCGACAGCGCCGAGCGCGGTCAGCACCGCGGCCGCCCGTCGGGTGCTCGCCCCGCAGCCCGGCCCGCCGAGCCCCGCCTTCACTGCCCGCCAATGTCCCGTCATGGCTTTCTCCGCACTGCTCAATCTACCAGCAAACGCGCCCGCGGTC
>CAYTYV010000230.1:0-10130 GCA_964441055.1 uncultured Polyangiaceae bacterium
GTGCTCGGGGCTGCGGGCGGCCGCGCGGGCGGCGCCTTGTCGGGCGCGGCCGCGGTCGAGGCGCCAGCAGCAGGCGGCTCGGCAGCCGCGGGGGGCCCGGGCGAGGCGAGATGCGCTCCGGTGACCCGCTGCGCTAGCTGCACCACGGTCCGCCAAGGCGCGGCGGGCGGCTGCTGCGCTGCCGCGGGCGGAGCTGCTGGCGCCCGCCGCGATCGCACGGGACGAAGGGGACGCGCGCGCAAGTACGCGGCTCGGAGCTTCGCCGAACCCAAGCGCTCCACGCTCTGGGGGTCGCTTGCGCTCGGCTCGAGCATCACCCTCGCGGGCACGGCGCCGCTGTCGGCGATGCTCACCTCGATCTGCGCCTGCTCGTCGCCGACCAACACGCGCACATCATGAACGCTGCCGAGCTCGCCCGCGATGGCCACCGCGCCGTCGAGCGGGGCGACCGGCTCGCCGTTGACCTCGATCAAAGCGTCCGCCGGATCGACGCGCAGGCCCACCGTGCGCAGCCACGGCGATGGCTCGGCGATGGACGTCTGCGCGAAGTCCGCCGCCGCGAAGACCGCCTCCTCGGACGCCGCGGGGCTCGTCGGCGCTCCCCGCGCCGCCTGGGTGGGCTCGCCGGAAAAGCCGGGAAGCTTGCCCGTGGCGTACAGCGTGGCGGCGGCACCGACCAGCACCACGGCTGCCGCGGCCAAGGCCTGTCCTCGCCGCGCAGGCTCGGCATGAGGCACGCTCGGCGTAGCAGGCGCCAAGGTCCCCGCGCTCGGCGACGAGACGCGGAACGCTTCGGGGTCCGACTCGCCTTCCCGCGAGGGCGGGCGATCCGCACTGTCGGCGCGAAGCTCCGCCGCGACCGCGTCCGGAACGCGGCCCTCGGGCACGCTCTCGAGCTCCACGTCCTCGGGCTCGAGCAGCACCTCGTCGGGCGGCGCATCGTCCAAGCACTCCTCGCCCTCGTCGCTCGCGGGCTCGGCTTTTTCGTAGGCGCCGGAGCTCGGCTTGACGTCGACCTCGTCCCCGGGCTCCGACGAGGCGACCGGCCGAGGCACAGCCAGGATGCTCGAAACCGAGTCGGCCAGCTCGGGGCTGCCCACGATGGGAGCGACGACTGCCGCAAAGGCGTGCGACAGCTCGCGCGCCGACTGAAAGCGGTCGTCGGGATCCCGACGCAGAGCGCGAGCAAAGAAATCGTCGATGGCTGACGGCAGCGACGGCTCGACGCTGCTCGGGCGGATGATGGGGTCGCTGCACACGGCCACCAGCACGTTGCCGAGATCCTTGCCGGGAAACAGCTGTTGGCCGGTGAGCATGTGGAAGAGCAGCACGGTCATCGACCAGACGTCGCTGCGGTGGTCCAGCTTACTGGTGGCGCGGATCTGCTCGGGGCTCATGTAGTGCGGGGAGCCGACCAGCATGCCCGAGTCGGTGGCCTCGTCGATCTCGGGCCGCGAAAACGCCTTGGCCAGCCCGAAGTCGAGGACCTTGACGATCTCCTCGTCGCCGCTGCGCGCCAGGAAAATGTTGCTGGGCTTGAGGTCGCGGTGGACGATGCCCTCGTCCGCGGCCATCTGCAGGGCCTTGCAGGTCTGCGCGCAGATCGCGCAGGCCGCCTCCAGCGGCAGCCGCCCGTGGCTCAGCCGTTGGCGCAGGTCCTCGCCCTCGAGCAGCTCCATCACGATGTACGGAATGCCCTGGTCGATGCCGTAGTCGAAGGTCTGCACCACGTGGGGGGAACGCAGCGAGGCAGCCGCCTGGGCCTCGCGTTCGAAGCGCGCGCACGCCGACTCGCTGTGCGCCAGCGCCGGGTCCATGAACTTCACGGCCACGCGGCTCTGCAGGCTCTGGTGGACCGCCTGCCAGACCGAGCCCATTCCCCCGCGCCCGAGCAAGCGCGTGAGCTGGTAGCGGCCCGCAACAACGGCCCCTGCCTCCAAGCTCGGCTCTGGCCCCTCGTGCTCGCGCTGGGGTCTAGCTAGACGTATGGCCACCATAACCCATCCGATTCGATTTCACGTCGGCGGGGCCCCATCCCGTCGCCATTGGATGCCGAAGGCGCGGTGTCCCCACCGCTCCACGCCATGGCATGCGCCCTGCAGAGCTGCCAAGAAAACGGCGCCACAGCTCGCCCTCGCTCCAGCTCCCTTGGCGACGGCCGGCCGCGGGCCGAGCGGAAACTCCACTGGCGTGGAAGCATCCAACGCGCCTGGGCGTTGGCCGTACGGATAGACCAACGACGGCCCGGGGCAGCTGTGATACACACGAAGCCCGTCGCAGCTAGCGAGCGGCGCGCGCGCTCGCCGCGGGCCTTGCGCCCTGAAGCTGTCGAGATCTTCATCGTTTCCACATGGTTGAATCTCATGATCGGCCCGCCTCGCCGTCGCGATCGAAAGCCCTCCCTAGCTCGTCCCGCGCCCCTTTTCGCATTGCTCGTGGCGCTGCTCGGTTGGGCGACCGGTTGCGGCTCGGCCTTCGGGCAAAACGGGGCTGCGCTGGGTCCTGATGCGCCCGTGGCAGCCGACGAGCCTCGCGCCACGCTTCGGCTGCAGCTGACCCTGCCCTTTGCGCCGGATTGCGAGGAGGCCTTCGACTTGGCCCTCTATGCCAACCGGGGCGTCGAGCTCATCGCCTGGGACGACGACACGGGCTCGTGCAGCGAACGCATCGTGACCATTCGCTATCTCCCCAGGCGGCTCAGCGAGGCAGAGCTTGTCGCGTTGGTACGGCAACGCGCCGAACGCGTCGAGGTGGCCGAGCCCACTGGCGCGGCCGAGCCCGCGTCCCATGCCACGTCAACCCCCCAACCCTCTGGGACCCCGTCGCATGACTAGCAGCCACGCTCCCCCATCTGAAACCCGCAACTGCAGCTTGTCCAATGGTCGGCGGGCTCGTCGGCCGAGCTGGCGGAGCTGGCGGCTGGGCCCTGCCCTGCTGCTCGCGGGGCTAGTGCCCACCCTGGCCGCGGGCTGGCAGGCCGCCGGGCTGAGTGACTCTCGAGCGGGCGACCGCTGGGACAACATCCGGAACCCCCGCGCCAAGGTGCTCGCGCAGATCCCGGACGATCCCGCGGTGCTGATCAACGTCACGGGCCGCGAGATGCCCGCCAGCCCCGACATCCTGAACCTGGGCAAGCGCTCCACCCGCGCGCTCGAGCGCTGCCTGTCGGACAACGTCGATGCCTCGCTGCGCTCTACCTGCGCAGTCGTGCTGCAGGCCCTGGGCGATCGACGGGCGCTCGGCACGCTGCACACCGCGCTGGAGGACTGGGACGCGAACGTGCGCCACCAGGTCATTCGGGCGCTCGGGGCCATGCCCGATGCGAGCTCGATCGATCCGCTGCTCCGCCTCTATCAGCGCAAGGACGAGGAGCTGTACAACCGCGCGGCCATCCTCGAAAGCCTCGGCGCCATGAGCAATCGGCGCGTGGTGCAGGTGCTGCGAAAGGAGCTGCGCCGCGGGCCCGACGAAAACGACGGCGAGGATCTGAGGCCCGTCGCCTTCCGCGCCCTGTGGGCCAGCCGACACCTGATGGCCCGCCCCACCCTGGTCGGCGATGTGCGCGCGGCGCTGCAGAGCGACAACGACGGCCTGGTGCTAACCGCCACCGAGGCCTCGGCCGAGCTCCGAGCCCCCCAGCTCGTGGGCGCGCTCATCCCGCTGATGGAGCACAAGTGGGCCGAGGTGCGCAACAAGGCGGTCTACGCCCTGGGCCGCATCGGCGATCGAACCGCCACCAAGGCGCTGCTCGAGCGGCTTCCCAAGGTGCGCGAGTCGCGCATGCTCAACAACATCGCTTTTGCCCTCGAGCGCTTGGACAAAAAGGCCTTCTACCAGTCCATCCAAGGGGTCATCGAGCACAAGCAGGCGATCATCCGCCTGAACGCGGCCTTCGTGCTGGGCGACGTCCGCCACCCCGAGGGATGGCCCATGCTGCAAAAGGCCCTCGGCGACCCCAGCGACTACGTCAAGACCAGCGCGGTGGTGGCGGTGGGCAAGCTGGGCGCCAAGCAGCCGCTCGCGGAAAAGGCCATCGCGGCCTTGGAGGACTTTGCCGAGCATCCCAACCTGTCGATTCGCCAGGAGGCTATCTACGCCATCGACGCCTTGAGCCCGCAGGGTCGCAACGACCTCATCTATGACCGGCTCTTCGTCGAGCTGCGGCGCGATCCCAAGCTTCGACGCCGCCACCAGGCCGTGATTCGACGTGCCGCGGTCGCGCTCGGCCAAGCTGGCGACGGGCGCGTGCGAGACTACCTGGTGGCCTGCCTGGAGTCCTACGGCTGCTCGCAGGGCGACGTGGCGCCGCTTTTGACGAAGCAGCCCGGCCCGCAGGCATCGGGACGCGTGCTCTTGGCCTGGGCGCGCGGTCGCGAGGATCTGACCGGGCTGGTGGCTGAGCTCAAGCCGGCTGGCGCGCTGCCCGTGGCCTCAAGCGCGCTCGAGGCAGCCTGGGCAAGGCGCCAGAACGCCGCGCTGCGCCACTCCATCGACCTGCTCGGCAACCTGGGCGATGCGTCGGTGCAGAGCCTGCTGCGCCCGCGGTCCACCTCCAAGAACACCTGGCTGCGCCTGCACGCCCGCGTGGCGATGGCCCGACTGGGCGACGAGCCGAGCGCGGCTCGGTTGACGGCCGAAATGGACAACCTGCCCGCCGAGTGGCTGCCCCGCTTTGCCCGGCTGGTGGCGCACGTGGCCGAGCCCTCGGTACGGGCTCGCATCGAGCCGGAGCTAGTTCGTCGGCAAACCGACCCGGATGTGCGCATTGCCCTGGCCGCGGCGGCCATTCGCCTGGCCTGGAACCCCGATGACGCCATCTTCCGCTTTCTCGACGCGCTTGGCTCGCCGCTAGGCTACGAGCGCGATCTGGCGGAGTACTACTTGATGCGCCGCCCCGAGGAGCGGGTGACCTGGCTGCTGCGTCGGGCGCTGGCGCGCGAGACCCGCGACTCGACCCGCGACAGGCTGCGCGCGCTGCTCGATCGGCGGGGCTAGCGCTCGTCGGCCGCGAGGCTCTGCGCCTCGGGTTGTCGGTAGCCTCGGGGGTGGCGCTCGAGGTAGTCCTGCGCTGCGCTTTGCGCCGCTCGGGTGCGGCCCGCGCGCTGGTGGGCCACCACGACCAGCCAGCGGGCATCCTCGGCTCGGGGGTCGTCTGGGTGAGCGGCCAAAAAAGCGCGCAGGAGCGTGATGGCGCGATCGCACTCGCCCCGCTCCAGCGCGTGCACTGCGCGGGCAAAGGCTGCCGACGCTGCCGCTCGATGGTCGGTGGGCTCTGCACGGACTGGACGGGGCGCGGCCTCGGCCGACTCGCGCGGCTCGCCCGCGGCGCTGCGCGTCTCAGAGCCGCGGCTCGGTCCTGCGGGCGCATCCTCGATCGCCTCGGGGCGCGACGCCTGCACGGGCTGCGCCTCGGCCCGCGACTCGGGCGCAGGCCATCGCTCGCCCGCACCGAGCAGCACCGTGCCCGACGGATGCCGCAGCTCGACTCGGCCTTCACGCACCTCGACCGCGCGCAGCCGACCGCTGGCCGCGCTCACCCGGAAGTCCGTCCCCCGCACCTCGAGCTCTGCATCGGCGGTGACCACCACCACCCGCTGTCCGACCGAGAGCGGCGCCACGCGAAGGTCGATGGTTCCGCCCTCCAGGCGCACCAGCTCCAAGCCCGCGAGCTTGTGAACCGCGTGTTGGCTGTCGGGACCGGGTTGAACCTGCGCCGCGAGCCCATCGCCGTCAGCCCGCGCCATGGTCGGGACCGCCAGCGAGCGCAGACGAGGCGGCGTGCTCGACCAAAGGCGCCCGACCGCCGCGAGGCTCAGCACCACGGCCAGGGCGCTGCCTGCCAGGCCGAGCGCCAGGGCTCTGCGCCGCCGCGAGCGAGACGATGGCTCGCCAGGAGTCGCCGCCGCGCGCAACAGCCTCAGCCGGGCCCGCCGCTGCTCGAGCGGAGCGCGCGCGGGCAGATCGCCCACGCGGCGCCCGAGCTCGGCCACGCGCCCCAGATCGCGTCCAAGGGCCGCGCACTCGCCGCAGACGCGGAGGTGGCGCTCCAGCGAGGCGGCCTCGCGCGAGCCGAGCCGTCCGTCCGAGCGGGCGTGCACCAGCGGGCTCATCGGGCAGGCGCCGCTCATGGCGTCCTCCTCGGGGCAGCCCGCGCGGGAGCCAGCACCTTGCGCAGCTCGGCGCGCGCGTAGTGCAGGCGGGTCCACACCGTGCCGATCGGGATGTCGAGCGCGACCGCGATCTGCTTGCCGCTCAGCCCTTCGACGTCGGCCATGAGCAGCACCAGCCGCTTGGCCTCGGGAAGGCGGGCGAGCGCCGCGCGAAAGCGGTCGAGATCCTCGTGGCTCGAGGCATCGTCCTCGGGCGTGCGCGCCAGCTCGCGCGGAGCGGAGTCGCGCAGCCGGACCAGGTGCTTCAGCCGCTGGGCGAGTCGTCGGCCGCGGCGGCGCAGGAGCCGCGCGGCAATGCCGATGGCGAAGCTTCGCACGGGGTGCTCGCCGTCGTAGCGGTGCGCCACCTGGGCCAGGGTGAGAAAGGCGTCGTGGGTGAGGTCCTCGGCCACGTCCAGCCGTCCTGCAACGCGAAAGGCGAAGCGCCGCACGTCTTCGCCGTGGCGATCGTAGAGCTCGCCCAGCGCCGCCAGATCGCCAGCCGCCAGCCGCTTCATCAGCGCGACCTCGACCTCGTCCGCACGGCGGCGGGGCGAGAGATCCCGACTCGGCCGAGCGCTCATGGCACCGACACCTCTGCGCCCACGGATACGCCGATGGTGTAGGCGGGCATGGGCGGCAGCACCTCGTGCAGCACGCGCGCCTCCGAGTCGATGGCCGCCCCTGGCGCCACCTCGGCATCCAGCACGGCCACCGCGTGCCAGCTCGGCGACAGCGGCACGGCTAGCCGCAGCTCGCTGCCGAGCCGACCGTCCAGCGAGCTCTTGTCGGCTTCGATCTCCCCGGCTTCCGTCGAGGCGGGAACCTCGCCGCTCATGTGGACCAACACCAGCGATCCAGTAAGGCCGATGTCCAGCCGCACGGGCTCGTCGAGCAGGCGGTAGCTGCCGAGGGCGCCGATGGCGAGCGCGCCCACGAAGGGCTCCACCAGGTTCCACTCGGAAAGCTCGTGGACCGCGCCGTCGTAGCGCGCCCAAAGGCCCACCGCCCATGGCAGCAGCGGGATGGTGCAGCGAAGCGCTCCGCCCACGCTGAGGGCGTCTGTGGCACCGAGGTAACGCCCGGTAGCCGTCAAGTCGAAGTGGGCTTGAGGCGAGCCGTCCGCAGCTGGCTCGGCTACCGGCCCGTCCGACGGTGGCGCGTTCGACGGGGCGCGCTCAGGCTCGGCCGACGCCCGCGGCGGCGCGGTTGGCTCTGCAGGCGGCTCGTCCCCATCGGACACCGACGCCCCCCGGGAGGGCCGGGCAAGCAGGGCCTTGCCGACCGGGACGAGCTCGGCGGGCGCCGCCAAGGGCCGCGCCGCCGTGCGCCCGCCCGGTCCCGTGACGATCAGCTCCGCGCGACGCTGGTCCTCGGCCAGAACCAAGGACAGCGTCGCGCCCGAGCAGCCCCAGGGCTGGTCCGCGTCGGCGCTGGCCTCGAGCAGCGCTGCCAGGGCCCGCTGCCACGGCTCAGGCAGCTCCGCCGCAGCAACGCTCGACCGCGCGGGCTGACAGGGGCTAGCCCAGACCGGAGCCGCGGGCGCGAGCGCGGCCGCCAGCGCGACCGCAGTGGAGGCGCCAGCCGGACGCGGCAGGCCCGGTCGCATCGCAGGGGGGTGGCAAGGGCTCACGGTGGCATTCGTTCTTCGCTCGGAGAGCCCGCGATCTTCATCGAAAAACCGCCAGGGGCACGAAGTGCCGACGCCCATCGTCCCCCCGTCGGCTCGATTGCGGTGAAGGTTTGCCCGTGCACGGGCGAACTCGAGCAGGATATCATTTCGAGGCGGACATGCCCGCGGGCGGCCGCAGGCCCCGGGGGCGTGGGCCCTGAGGAGAGCACCCACCATGAAAGCGATCACCATCGGTTCGACCTTGGTCTGGACCCTGCTAGCGCTCGGCTGCGGCGGGGAGGGCACCATACGCGTCGACTCCACCCTGGCCGACTCGGCCGCGCTGGCGACCATGACCCGCAGCGCGACCACGCTCGAGCTGCCCACCGCAGAGGGCGCGCTGGTCATCGAGCGGGCGCGCGTCGCCGTGGGCGAGATGGAGCTCGAGGGGGAGGAGGACAACGACGAGGAGGAGTTCGAGGTGGGCGAGGGCGTGGTCGAGATCGCGCTCGACGGCTCGGCCACCCCGATCGTCATCCAGGCCGTGCCCGCGGGCACCTACGCCGAGTTCGGCATCGAGATCATGGTGGCTGATGCGTCGGCCAGCGGAGCAATGGCAGACTTCGGCGGCGCCCAGCCTGCGAGCATCCTGGTCGAGGGCAGCTACGACGATGCGCCCTTTACCTACCGCAGCACGGTGGCGCCCGAGCTCGAGTGGCCGCTGTCGCCGCCTGCCGAGGTGGTCGATGGCGGCGAGGCGCGCATCTCCGTGACCTTTGACGTGGCCGCCTGGTTCCTGGCCGGGGACGGCTCGGCGCTCGATCCTGCCGATCCCGGTAGCCGCAACACCATCGAGGGCAACATCCGAAACTCCATGGCCGCCTACACCGAGCCAGAGGACGACGACTAGCAGCGTTGCTCCGCCCGCCCGCTGGCGCTGGGGATGGCTGGGGGAGTATAGTGCCCCCATGAGCTTTCGACAGCCGTCCCATGGTCGTTCGTCGAGCGGGGTGCTTCGGGCGGGAGCGCTGACCTTCGGCCTGGCGTGCTTCTTCGGCGTAGCCGGACCCTCTTGCGGGGGCCGCAGCATGGTTGACGACTTCGACGTCGACGAGGGCTGCACGTCGTGCCAAGGCGGCGACGACCCTGGCGGCGGTAGCCCTGGCGGCGCCGCGGGCAGCGGCGGCTCAGCAGGCTCGGGAGGCGTGGCAGGCACGGGCGGCGTCGCGGGAAGCGCAGCCGCGGCAGGTACGGGTGGCACCGCGGGAAGCGGTGCCGCAGCGGGTACGGGCGGCACCGCGGGAAGCGGCGGCTCGGGCGGCTCGAGCCCCATGGACTGCATCGGCTGCGTGATGCAGAACTGCCCAGACTCGCTCGAGTGCATCCAGAACCCGGACTGCATGGGCGGGCTGATCTGCACCTTCACGAACTGCATGGACGGGGGCATGCCCGACTTCTTCTGCGCGCTCGAGTGCTTCGACGGCGACTGGGAGGCCGTGCTGCAAGCGCTGGCCGTGTTCCAATGTGTGCTCGGGCCATGCGCTGACGAGTGCGGGGGCCTGCTGCCCGGCTGACGAGCCGCGGGGAGGGCGCTCGCTACCTCGGAACCACCTGAAATCGCGGCGGCTCGATGCGGCCCCTGCGGCAGCGCGGACAGGCGCTCGGTTGGCTGAGCCGCTTGCGCTTGCGGAAGGCGAAGCCGCAGTTGCGGCACTCGGCAGCTGCGATCGCGAGCCGTTGCCCCGCGTGACCCAGGCTTCGCTGGAGGTGCTCGAGATGAGCGAGGACGTCCCGCTCGCGAAGGCCGAGCCGCTGCCCGAGCTGTTGCGCCGTCAGCTCCTCCTGCTCGAGCTCGCGCAAGATGCCGTGCCGCAGGGTTTCCCTGCGCTCAGGGGGCGTGGGCTCGGGCCGATTCTTCACGTGCGTCGGCGACCTAGTAACCGGTCTGTAGTCGTCCCGCTATTTCTGAGACGGCTCCGCGGATAGAAAAACCGGAGGAAGGTGTTAACGGGCTGAAATTCCTTATGAACCATCCCAGGCCTGGTGCGCTCGGCACTTGGATGAACGAAGCCAATGCAGACAACAACTCATCAAGAAGGACCACCATGCACAAGATTTTCAGTTGGCTCTTCATCGCGGTGTCGCTCAACTGTGGCTGCGGCAGCTCCGCGACGAATTCGGATGGGGAAGCGGATGCGGGCTCGAACGGCAACCTGGACGGGGGCTGGGACCCGGACGCGGGCAGCGTGCTGTTCTATCGGCAGGGTACCGGCGAAACGGACTGGATGCCGCCAGTATTCAACGAAGCCCTTGGCTACGTGTGCCAGGGTTTCGCGCAAGAGCCGGAGGAGCCTGGCCACTCGGGAAAC
>CAYTYV010000231.1:0-10083 GCA_964441055.1 uncultured Polyangiaceae bacterium
CACCCCCGGTTGCCGCAGCGCCTGCCACAGGCCCGCCTGCTCCGAGGACGGCGGGCCCGCCGAAGCCACACCCGACGGCAGCGCGGGCAGCGGCGGCGCGGACGCTGGTGCACACCCCAAAGAGCTTCCCTTCGAGTACACCCGACCCGAACGCGGCGAGCCGGTCTCGGCTGCGGAGCTCGAAAGCCTCACCGACCAATACCTCGCGCTGCTCGAGCACATGCGCTACTTCGATTTCCTCGAGGAGCGCACCCACGGCTGGCCCGAGTCCGATCCTGCAGGCCGGTACTGGTTTGGTACGTGGTGGAGCGGCGTGACCGTCATCAAGGCCGACGGTCAAGTGACCTATGCCCACGGCGAGTCGGGCGCGGACAACAACGGGCTGCGCACGGCGCCGATGATGCAGAGCGCCTGCGCGGCCTATCTGCTCTGGGGCTCGGCGCACGAGCACCTCGTTCGCAAGCTCGTTCGCGGCCACAACGCCTGGATTCTGGCAATGCAGCGCCAGCTAGACGACCCGGCCGGGACGCTGCTCTGTCGGGCCTTCTATCCCGAGTCGGTCACCTCCCATGATGGCGAACGGACCATCGTCATCGACTACAGCCTCAATCGGCCTGGCATCGACGCCGACCCGAGCGAATACGTCCACCTGTCCGACAACCCCGAGTGGGGAGACATCTGGATCAAGAACAAGCGGTCCAAGGACGACATCGGACACATGCTGCGCGCCATCGCGCAGCTCGACAGCTGTCAGGGCTTGTTCTCCGACTCCGCGACCGAGGCCGACCTGCAGGATTTGTTCGACAGCTATTCGGCGTGGTGTCGAAAGGTCGAAGACGATGATTGGACCATTGCCACGTACGACAAGAGCGGTCAGGTCTGGTTGCCGCCGGATCTGCTGGCCAACTTCGTCGATATCGCTAATGCCGAATGCACCTCCAAGTTGTCCATTCGCCTATTCGGCAGGCGCGACCCTGGAGATCTGTCGTGCGGCGATGGCATTGGTGCGCTCGACGACGTCATCATGGCCACGACCGATCACAACGGCAACATCATCCGCAGCTTTCACGAAGCCGCGGCCAATCACGCCCTGCTGGCCAACCGACCGGAGACCGCTCTGTCGCTGCTGCAGGGGCTTAGCGCACGCATCGAACGCGGTTTGGACTACTTCGAGGGCGTTGGTCCCGAGGTGCCGTACTTGACCCACGAGGCGCAAGTCGACCTCATGGTGCAAGCCGCCAGCGTGGGCGTGCCCTTGACCTGGCGCGAGGTGCGTTGGCTGCACGAGCGCATCGCCGATGCCGACGAGAGCTTCCGCAACGAAGCCAACGACCTCGTCTACGCCACCTTCGAGTCCGACACGCCCGACGGCGCGTACGCCTTCAAGCCGGGCGGCTCGGGTATCAAATTTCGACACCTGGGCACGCTGCTCGGCACGTGCACCTCGCAGTACCGCAATTCAGCGAGCAAACCCCTGCTCGACTGCGACAGGCTGCGGGCTCATCCCCCCTGATGCGACCTCGACCGGCTGGCCATCCAGCGCTACACCGATGCCGATGACCTTCGAGCTCAGGCCTGCGCATTGCGGTCGGACCGCCGCCTGGTGGCGCGCGGTGCTGCTTTGCGGTGCGCTCGTGGCTGCGCTGCTGCTCTTGGCGGCATGCCGCGATGAGCGCAAAGGGGGCGAGCTCCAGTCCGCGCCGAGCAGCGGGCCCGTAGCCTCGACGGCTGCCTCGCCAGGACGAGGTGTGGGGCTCGGGCCGCCAGGGCCGAGCGGCTCCCGCACAGCGGATCCCGCCGTGGTGGTCCTGGGCGACGAGGAGGTCGACGACGAGGTGCCCACGGACCAGGCCGAGGGCTCCCCCGACTGCCCGGCCCGAGATCCAGCGCTCAAGCCGCTCCAGCTTCTGCGCTATCGCTTCAGCTCGGGCGTCGAGCACAAAAAGCCCGTGGACAAGCTGTACGTCGCCCGTCCCGGCCAGCGGGTGTGGGCCCATCTGACGGTGCGCAACCGCTCGGGCCGCGATCGCTGCGTGCACGTCGAGCTGGCCGTCAACGGGCAGAGCCGCACCGAGATCGATCTCGAGGTGGGGCACTCGTGGTCGTGGCGCACCTGGGCCTATATCACCCTACGCCCCACCGATCGCGCGGGCAGGCTCGAGCTTACCGTCACCGACGACCAGGGGCGGCTGCTGCTCCGGGAGCACCTGCCCATCGTGCCGGAGTCACCGGGCTGAGGGGCTGCTCGGCCCCTTCCGCGGAATCCGCCGCTACTCCTGGCCGTACAGCCCCGTGGGCGTTGGCTTGGGGGCGCGCTTCCTCTGCCTGGTAGGCGCTGCTGTTTTGTCCGCGGTTGTTCTGCTCGGCGCTGGGCTAGCCTTGCCAGCATCGTCGACTGGCGCGGCGGGCTCGGCCGAGCCGTCCGCGGCAGGGGACGCGTCCGCGGCGTCGGTGCGGAGCTCGGTCGGGGCCTTTTCGGCAGGCGCTGGCGGCCGCCGTGCGGATCCACTCGCCCGCTTGTCGGTGAGGTGCCAGCTTGCCTACCGCCTCGAGGGCTTCGGCCATCTTCTCTGCCGAGCTCCAGCGGTCCTCGGGCTTTTGCTCGAGGCCGCGCAGCACGATGGCGTCGAGCTTCCTGGGCAGATCGCCCACCAGCTCGCTCGGCGCCTGGATCGTCTGGTTGAGCACCTTGTGCGCCAGCTCGGGAAACTCCGATCCCTCGAACAGGCGGCGGCCGACCATGGCTTGCCACAGCACGTTGGAGGCCGAGAAGATGTCCGTTTGGCGAGAGAGAGCCTCGCCGCCTACTTGTTCCGGCGTCATGTAGGCCAGCTTGCCCTTGAGCTGGCCGTCGCGGGTGGAGTGATTGCGCCCCAGCGCGCGCGCCACGCCGAAGTCGAGCAGTCGCGTGAAGCCATCCACTCCGATGAGGATGTTGTCTGGGGCCACATCGCGATGGATGACCGATAGGGGCTCGCCTCCGTCACCCTTGGCCTCGTGAGCGGCGTGTAGACCGTGGAGCACGCCGCTCATGATTCGCAGCACGACGTTCAACGGGATGCGCTCGCCAGGGCGAAACACCTTGCGGAACACGTGAGCCAGGGTGACGCCCTCGACGTAGTCCATCACGATGAACAGCTCGCCGTCGTCCTCGACCAGATCGAGGGTGGGCACCACGTTGGGGTGGTTGATGCGCGCCACTACCCGGGCCTCGTCGAGCAGCATCGTCCTGACGCCGGGATCCTTGGCGTACTGCGAATGCAGCCGCTTGATGGCCACCGTCTTGGCAAAGCCCCCCGCGCCAAGCGACCGCCCCAGATGCACCGATGCGAAGCCGCCGCGGGCGAACTCGCCGAACATGGCGCAGCGGCCCACCACCCTTACGGGTCGCGGTGCAGGGGTCGCTTGGGGGCAGCCGTAAGCCACACAGGATAGCACTGGTGGCTTTCCGCAGCCCTCAGAACCGCGTGCACGGCCTTGCCACGTGCGCCCTCGGCCCGCCGCTACGGTGGCGCCCCACGGTCGAGCAGCTCGACCAGCTTGTGCACCGTGCGCAGGTTTCGGAGGGTGCTCGTGGTGGCGAGCGTTCGGTCCAGGTAGTCGTTGGTGAGCTTGGTGCGCGCCACCCCGTTGGGGCAGCAGAGGTAGATCTCGCGGCCCCTTAGCTCGAAGGAATCCGGTGGCGAGCGGCCCGGGTCGAGGGCGGCGACCTTAGACTTGGCCGGGCGACTGGCGAGAAAGGCCACGTGGAGCGTCTTGGGGTCGGCGTCGGTCTGGAGGAAGGGGTTGTCGGTCGCGGCGCGCCGCAGCTCGGCAGCGGTGCGCAGCACCACGGGTACCTGGTAGCCGAAGCGCTCGAGGATGGCCTCGGCGACGAGGCCGTCGAGCTGGCGGGCGAGAGCGGGCTTTGCCTGGAAGATGACGTTTCCGCTCTGGATGTAGGTTCGGACCTCGTGGCAACCGAGATCGCGGAACAGGGCGACGAGGTCCTTCATCGGCAGCTTGTTCTTGCCGCCTACATTGATGCCGCGCAGCAGCGCCACGTAGACGTCGGCCTCGATCTCGCTCGCCGTGCTTGCGCGTCTGAGCATGGGCGAAGCGTACAGCCGTCCGTTGCCGCAGGACAGCTCTCCGAATCTCGGCAATCGTCTCAGGCTGGCCTCAATCCACGGTGCACTGCTCGGGCAGCCCAGGGATCCGTCCCAGCCGCAGGTGGACGCCCGACGCGGTGGCGAGCTCGAGGTCGTTGTCGTCGATGTCGATGATCTGCCAGCGGCCATAGAACGGGCAGCGCGGCTGATGGCGGCGGTCAAAGCGGCACACCACCGTGACCGCGTCATCCCGAACCGCGTAGAACGCCTCTCCGATCAGCTTGTCGAAGCTTGGGCAGCCGGACTCGGTGTGGAGATAGCGGCCGCTGTCGCAGAAGGCGATGCACGGGCCTCCGTCCACCCCCCGCTTGTGCCAGGTTCCGAGCAAAGAGGCAGCGGTCGAGGCTGCGCGGGAGTCATCGCAAGCGCTCGAGCCTGCGGCGAGGATGAGGATGGCTCCGAGGGTGGGGAATGGTCGCACGTGGGTTCCCCAGGAGACATGCAATTGCGGTACCGCTGTCCGTCCTAGTGCGATCGGAGGGATAGGCGCCGATAATGGCAACGCGGTTGTCGGTAGTATTGGGGAATGACAACTCGCAAGACGGGCCGTCGAACCTCAGCTCATGGAGAACTCGAAGGGTGGGCGGCGAGGCGCAGTGCCGGAGTTAGAACCACCCAAGCCGCCGCACCTCGTGGGCCACGGTGAAGTCGCGGCCCGGGTCGTCCTCGGCCTCCTCGAAGAGCAGGGAGGTGGCGCGGGCCACTTCGCCCATGCACTCAAAGACGAAGGATACCTGCCGCTGCGAGTAGCCCTGGATGGTGCCCGCCTTGGGGCTGACGGTCACCCTCGTGGCGACGCGCAAGACTTGGCTGAAGGTGAAGTCCGGCAGGCGCAGCTCGCCAGCCAGATCCACCTCGACCTCGTACTCGTCGTCCTGCGACCAGGGATGAAGGCCCTGCAGGGTTCCGTTTCGCACCTCGCCCGTCTGGGTCCATTGCTTGCCGAGCTGCAGGGGGAAGCGGAGGAAGTCGATGGGTGCCTCGTAGACCATCAGCGTGCGGCCCTGGGGTGGGTCGGGCTCGTGCGAGGCCACGCCGTGCAGCCGCAGAGCCGCCTCGTCGTGGGAGTAGACGGCGTCGAGCTCGCCGGACAGATCGGCGGGCAGGGCGAACTGCCCGCCTGGGAAGTCATTGGCATACCATTGCTCGAGCAAAGGAGCGGCGCGTAGCTTGGCCACGAGCAGCGAGGGGTCGTCGGCTGACCAATCCCAGACGCGCTTGCCGCGGCCGTCGACGGCGCCAGCCGTGTTGACGTGCGGTCCCTCGGTGGCGTCGCGGGGAAGGGGCGGCGTGACGATGTACGAGGCGTCGTTGTCCAGGGTGGGGGCGAGCTCGTAGGAGTCGATCACGCCGTCCAGGTTGGGCAGGCAGGCCAGCGGGAGGGCGGCGCCGCCGTCATAGGGCCGATGCTGGATGCCGTGGGTCATGTTGTCGCCGCAGCCGGGCAGCGCGAGCAGCAGGACGGTGGCAATGGCAATGGCAATGGCGGACGGGGCGTGGTGCTTCATGGCTCAGAACGCGTAGCCTAGGCGCAGCCGTACGATCTGGGCGGGCTGGGCCTCCAGGCCTAGGTCGGGGTTGTCAAAGGCGGGCCCTGGGAAAAAGGCGGCGTGCTCGACGGCGGCGACAAAGCCGTGGTCGCTCAGATAGGCCAGGGTGGGATCGATCTCGAAGCCGAGGAAGCGCTCGCCCCCAGGCGTGGACGAGGGGTAGACCGCCCACGAGGCGATGCCTGCCAGCGCGGCCTCGAGGCGCGAGGTGCCGAAGTCGAAGAGCCGCAGCCGCAAGTGGGGCCTGACATAGGCGGCGTCGGTCACCGTGCCGATGATCTCGCGGAATAGGATGCGGTCCACCCGGTAATCGGGATGGAAGCGGAAGTTGTGGATCTCGAGATCGTAGGGCGGGATGCCCTGAGGGCCGTCCAGGTCGCCCGACTGCGGCGCCTCCAAGCTGCCCAGCGGCGGGCGCGCGCCAAAGCCTGGGGCCGAGTCGCCGCTCGCATAGCCGCCGTCCAGGCCGCCTGAGAACACGCCGTCGGGCTCACCGATCTCGCTCTCCAGCACGGCGCCGAACTGCAGCGACTCGACCGGCTGGGGTAGCTCCAGGCCGGGGACGAGCGAGGCTTGCTGGACCGTGGCATACACCACGGCCGCCTCGGCCTCCACGCGCAGGTAGGGGATGGTCACGCGGGTCCATAGATCGCCGACGTGGGCCGAAAGCCCGCGAGCGACCACCTGGCCCGCGTCGATGTCGGGCGCCGCCGCGGTGAGCGGCAGGTAGGTGGCGGGCAAGTCGTTGTCCTGCCAGCGGTGGGCGTAGCTGGCGCCGTACTCGAAGGTGCCCTTGCCAGCCTTGCGGCGGCGGTTGCGGCCGAGCTCGGCGCGCCAGTTCAGAATGGCGGCCGTGAAGGTGCGCACCGTGGCCGAGGGCTCGACGTCCACGAAGCGCATCTCGTCCTTGCGCTGGGTCACGTAGCCCACCGAGGAGAAGTCGAAGGCCACGGCGAAGATGTGCGAGGCCGCCGCGGTGATGAAGGCGAAGCGGTCGGCCGAGTCGCCACTGTCGCAGTCGGCGCAGTCGCCGCCGTTGCCCAGCATGCCCAGGCCCCAGTGGTGGCCCATGCGGCCTGCGGCGAGCAGCCCGATGGGCGTCAGCACCTCGCCCCAGGCGCGCTTGAGCCGAAAGGCCGCGTCGGGCGGCTGCTGGGTGATGGAGCCGCCCGGGATGCCGTCGGCGCTGCCGCCCAGCGGGAAGTTGTCGAGCACATCCACCCGCAGCTTCGCGGCGACCACCCCGCCTGGCGCATAAGCCGCCACATCGGTGCGAAAGCGCATGTCGTGATAGGTCAGCAGCTGCTCCGAGGGATCGCTCAACGACACGGGGAACAGCAGCTGCCCCGAGGGCGTGGGGCCGCGATCCAGGTCGAGGTTGTAGAGGGCCTCCGAGCGCAGGCGAAAGGCGCCGTGCAGGCTGACCCAGGGGTCCTCGCTGGGCACGATGTCGAGGCCCCGGTCGGTAAAGCCCGTGGCGCCCGCCGTCGACGGCGCCAAGGCCAGCGCCAGCGCGGCGACGAGGGCCCGCCTCATGACTGCCCCTCGCCCAGGAAGCGAAGGAGCTCTCCGGTCGAGGCGCCCGCCGCCTCGATCATGGGGATGTGGCCGCACTGGGGATAGACGACCAGCCGGGCGTCGGGCAGCCGTCCGAGCAAACGCTCGCCATAGCCGAGCGGCGTGACGCGGTCCTCGCGGCCCCACAGGATGAGCACGGGTTTTTCGATCTCGCCGTAGCGCTCCTCCAGCGCGGAAAACTCCATGGCCCTGACGCCCGCCAGCGCAGCGGCCAGCGTGCCGGGTCGATCCATCAGCGCATCCAGCTTTTCGACGCGCTCCTCGGTGACGTAGCGCGCGGGATCGTGGAAGGCGAAGGTGAGCTTTTCGTCCCGTCGATCGGGGTAGAACACGCCGTAGATGAGCTCGCCCAGGCCGGGCACGCTCGCCCAGTGGAAGACCGAGGGTCGCTGGTCGTCGAAGAACATGCCGTTGTACAGGCCGATCCGCGTCACCCGAGCGGGGCTCCCAACGCTCACGGCCAGGGCCACGGCCGAGCCCCAGGAGTGCCCCACGATGGCGAAGCGGTCGATGCCCCGTCGGTCGGCGAGCGCGACCACCCGCCTGGCTTGGGCGCCGATGGAGTAGTCTGCCTCGGGGCGGCCCGACCAGCCGTGGCCGAGCATGTCGAGCGCCAGGGTGCGGTAGCCGCGGCCCTGCAAGGCGCGGCTCACGGCGCTCCACTCGTTCAGCGTGGCGCCGTAGCCATGGACCAGGACCACCGCGGGGCGAGCTTTGTCGGGGGCCGCGCTCGGGGGCGAGGCGTCGATGTAGTGAATGGGCGCGCCGTCGATCTCGACGAAGGTGGCCTTTTCGGGTGCGCCTGGGGGCACGCCAGCGTGAAAGGAAAGACAGCCGCTGAGCAGCACAGCTCCCAGAGAGGCGAGGCAGAGCTTCATGGGCCTTTGCTCGGGCGGGTGTCGCCTAGGGCAGCAGGGAGAGCCTGCGCACCAGCGCCGCTTCGTCGAAGTCGGCCTCGGCCACGCCTTCAGGGGACATGACCGCGGCCACGGAGGTGAAGCACTCGGCGACAAAGGTGTGGGTGCGCGCCTCGGTGGGCAGCACGCCCACGCCGATGTGCCGCTGAATGTAGGTGTTGACCCGGAGCACGTTGTGGAGCTCGCCGTAGGGCGTGAGCACCGTGCCCACGCGGTCCACCTCGGAGGCGTAGCTCTGGTCGATGTGGTAGTCGAAGACCGAGTTGCAAAGCGGACCCGAGGCGGTGGTGTCGACCGACCAGGTGGTGCCAACGGTCATCGGATACTGCAGCACGGGCACAGGCGGATCGTAGACCAGGCGGGTGCCCTCGTCCTCGTACTCGGAGACCAGGCCGAGCAGCAGAAGGGCCGTGGACGTGACCTGGAACACCCCGAACTGCTCCTGCTCGCAGACGACCAAGCCGCCCAGGCCGAGCCTGAACGAGGCCACGTGGCTTGCGTAGCTCGCCTGCTCGAAGCCCTCGGTCTGGGCGTACCACTTGCCAGCTATGGGCTCGGTCGTCGTCTGCTCTTCGTAGGTGGTGCCGCCCAGGTCGAGCAGATCCCACACGCAGGTGCCCGAGCCGCAGTCGGGTGCTGAGCTGAAGGGGGCGACGTTCTCGGAGACGCGAAACATCGCGGAAAAGCCTGGGCCGAAGGGAAGCTCCGCGGCGGTGATGACGAGGTCTCCGTCGGGATGGCAGCCGCCCAGGCCAGCCTCACCCGAGCCGCCTTGGCCGCTGCCGCCGAATGCACCTGCGCCGCCGCCCGCTGCCTGCCCGCCCGCGCCCGCTCCACCCGAGGGCATGGGCGCGCAGGTGCCGTCCGGGTTGCAGAAGCCCGAGGCGCAGTCTGCGTGCACGTTGCACTGACGGCCGTCGTTGCCCGCGGCGCAGCCGAGCGGTGCCCCCAGCGCCACCGCCACCGCGAGCTCCGCGGCCACCGCGAGGCGGCGCGCGAGCCAACCCGGTACAAACCCACTCGCCATGCTCTGTCCTCGATCCCGTGCCCAAGCGGTCTGGAAGGGCCTGCGCACGCTTTGCAGTATCCCTTGCAGTACTCTCTGCAGCTCTCTTTGCAGCTCCCGTCGTACTTCTGTCGTACCTCTTGCCGTACTTTGGATTGCGCTTTGCAATTTCCAGGCCGCGGCGCATTGACCGAGCGAGCGCACTCCACGGACGTGCGGTGCCGCCCGCTGTCCCGTCGATCCGCGCAGGCACATTGGAGCGTAGCCGAGCCTCAGGCGCCGCCGCAACGGCGTGCCGCGCGCTCATGGTGGATGGGTTGGCTTGCGTCTGCGCGGCGACGACATGCCGTCAGTTGGCGAGATGCCGTCAGCGCTGCGGGGTGCCGTTGCGGCGCTACAGCGAGATCTGCGCTGGAATCGGCCTATCCCCGAGGCTGGCATGGAGCCTGCAAGGCCGGCGGGCCATACCCGCGCGTGCCGTCGCGCCGAGGACGCACTATGCAAGCCGCAGATCACCTTTGGAGCTCGCCCATGCCCAACAAGCTGCTGGCCGACCTGCTCGGCAAGACGACCTCGCTCTGGTACCCCGCGGTCAAGGACTCGATCAACTTGATGCGGCTGGGCATGTACACCAGCCGTCACCTGCTCGAGGGAAGCGTGGTGCCTGCCATGCAGGCGGTAGTCTCGATGCAGGAGCAGTGGGTCGGCGGCCTGGAGGGCGCGCTCCGCGGCGATCAGAGCTACGGCGAGCTCGCTAGCGACACCTGGGCCAGGCTGCGCTGGGACGGCGGGAAGAAGTCGAGCTTGATGGTCTGCTTCGGCTGGGTCCAGCGCACCGGCAGGGCGCGGCCGTCCACCACCTGCCGCACGCCCACCCTGCC
>CAYTYV010000232.1:0-10077 GCA_964441055.1 uncultured Polyangiaceae bacterium
TCAGCTGGCCCGGGCCGCGGGCGCGCGCGCGGCTGTGGCGAGAGCCTCCCGCAAAAAAACCGCCACCCCGGCGTGGGGGGGCCGCGGCGGGGTGGACACGAGGGGCGCCCCGACCCTGGGTGAAGGGTCGGGGCAAGGGTGTGATTCCATTGCGTTCTGGCGAGAACCTCCTTTCCGTTCGCGGTTGGGGCTTGAAGGGGTGGTTCGGGGCAGGAGGGGAGGGGGACAAGCGCGTGCGACGGCGGCTCGCGCTGCCGACCGCGGTCGCGCTTGGGACCGCGTCTTTGTCGACGCTCACCCGATCCAACATCGGGGCGGCGGGGTTATTCCGCGCGCGGCAATTTCCGCTCGCTCGGCACCAGCCTTTCCGCATGGCTGGTTTCCGGTCGGCCGCCTCGATTGATCGGGGTCATCGCACTGCGATGTGGTACACCGCTTGCGGTTTTTCCTGCTGCCGAGACGAGGAGCATGCCGTGAAGCTTCGCGAGTATCAGGCGAAGGCCATCTTCGCGCGCTACGGGATCCGCGTGCCGCAGGGTGGCACGGCCGACGACGCGGCCGTTGCCGTGCACCTCGCGCGGCAGCTAGGCGGGCCCACGGTGCTCAAGCCCCAGCTCGGGGTCAAAGGGCGCGGCAAGGTGGGGGGGATCGGCTTTGCCGCCACGGCCGAGCAGGCCGGGCGCGAGGCCGAGCGCCTGCTCGGCTCGGCGGTCAAGGGCGAGAGAGTCGAACGGCTGCTGGTCGAGCAACGGGTCGACATCGAGCAGGAGCTGTACCTCGCCATCGCCGTGGACTACGCCGCCCGTCGGCCCGTGCTCATGGCCAGCGCGGCGGGCGGGGTGGACATCGAGCAGGCGGCGAGCGAGCGGCCCGAGGCGCTGCTGCGGCTCGGCTGCTCGCTGCTCGAGCCGCCGACCGAGCAAGAGCTGGCGCGCGTCGAGCAGGAGCTCGGCTCGGGGACGGCGGCGGTGGCCGCGGCGCTCTACCGGATCTTCGTCGACTATCGGGCCGAGATGGTGGAGATCAACCCGCTGGTGCGCACCACGGCGGGCCTTGTGGCGGTGGACGCCGTGCTCAACGTCGACGACGCGGCCGTCAAGGGCCAGCCCGAGCTGCAAGGGCTGGCCCGCGAGCTTCCCGCCGTCGACCCGCTGGTCGAGGAGGCTCGCCAGCACCGCTGGACCTTCATCGACCTAGGCGGCGAGGTGGCCATCTTGTCCAGCGGCGCGGGGCTGACCATGACCATCGTCGATCTGCTGCACCGCCGAGGGATCCAGCCGGCCAACTTCCTCGACACCGCGCAGTTCGACGACGAGGGGATCTACCAGGCCTTCGAGCTACTGCGCCGAGCCCGCCCAGCCAGGGTGTGGCTGGTCAACGTCTTCGCGGGGCTCAATCGCTGCGATCGCTTGGCCGAGGGCATTCGGCGCTACCTCGGCGAGCACCCGATCGCCGAGGCCGTGGTGGTTCGCATGGTGGGCAACTTCGAGGACGAAGGGCACGCCATCCTGCGCGAGGCCGGGATCGAGCCCGTACGCGAGCTCGAGCAGGCCATCGAGGCCTGCGCGCGGCACCTGGGCGAAGGAGAGGGACGATGACGGCCATCGTCGACGGCCAGACGCGGGTCGTGGTGCAGGGCATCACGGGCCAGGCGGCGCGGCTTCACACCCGGATCATGCGGCAGTACGGCACCCAGGTCGTCGCGGGCGCGCGGCCGGGCGCTGGCGGGCAGTCGATCGAGGGCGTGCCCGTGTTCGACACCGTGGGCGAGGCGGTCGAGGCCACCAGAGCCACGGCCTCGGTGCTGTTCGTGCCAGCCGGGGCCATCCGCTCGGCGGCCTTCGAAGCCATGGACGCGGGCCTGAGCCTTCTGGTGATGGTGCCCGAGCACGTGCCGCTTCACGACTCCATGGCCATTGGCGAGCGCGCTATGGCCGGGGGCGTGCGGGTCATCGGCCCCAACACGCCCGGTCTTATCTGCCCCGAGGCTCGCTGCAAGATCGGCTTTTTGCCGCAGCGCTACTTCACCGAGGGGCCGATGGGCGTGGCCTCGCGCAGCGGCACCTTGACCTACGAGATCGTCAGCCGCCTGAGCGCGGCCGGAATCGGTCAGTCCACCTGCGTGGGCATTGGCGGCGATCCCATCGTGGGCACGACCTTCGCCGACATGCTGCGGGCTTTCGAGGCGGACGAGCGCACCCGGGCGGTGGTGATGGTGGGCGAGATCGGCGGCAGCATGGAGGAGGACGCGGCCGAGCTGCGGCGAAAAGGCGTGGTCACAAAACCGGTGGTGGCCTTTTTGGCGGGCCGCAACGCGCCCGCCGACCAGCGCATGGGGCACGCGGGCGCCATCATCGCCGCGGGCCGCGGCAGCATCGAGAGCAAGCTCACGGCCTTTGCTCAAGCGGAGATCCGCGTGGCCGAGCAGCCCGCCGACATCGTCCCGCTGGCTCGCGCGGCGCTAGGCAGTGAATCATTCTAGGATGCCACCGATGAGCTCAGTCGACCTCGCGGTTCGTCACGATCACGTCGCCACGGCGGACGGGTGGTTGATCCACCTAAAGCGCACCGTCTGCCCCGCGCATTACGACGCCGACAGCCGGCCACTATTGATCGTGCCCGGCTACGGCATGAACAGCTACATCTTCGGCTACCACCCGCGCGGCACCAGCATGGAGCGCTGCCTCGCCGAAGGGGGCTTCGAGGTGTGGTCGCTCGACATGCGCGGTCAGGGGGCGGCGCGCCGTGTGCAGGCCGAGCCGGGGCCGGTCTCGCTCCAGAGCTACGCGAGCGTGGATCTGCCCGCCGCCATCGAGCACGTCGCCGAGGCCAGCGGGGCTCGCGTCGCTGGGCCCGTGCTCATCGGCTGCAGCCTGGGGGGCAGCATCGCCTACGCGCACCTGGCGTTGACTCCGCGCCACCGCGTTGGGGGGCTCATCACCATGGGGGCACCGCTTCGCTGGACCGACGTCCACCCCCTGGTGCGCGCCGTGTTCAGCTCGCCGCGGCTGGCGGGCACGCTTCGCCTCTCGGGCACGCGCCGCTGGGTCCAACGCGCGGTACCGCTGCTCCAACGCACGCCGTGGCTGCTCCGGCCGTACATGAACGCGACCACGATCGACATGCGGCGCTTGCCCGAGATGACGGCCACCGTGGAGGACCCCCAGCCCACGGTCAATCGGGAGATCGCAGGCTGGCTACGCGCCCGCGACCTGACCATCGCGGGCGTCAACATCACCGAGGCCATGGGCGAGGTGGACCTGCCCCTGCTGGTGGTGCTGTCCAACCGCGACGGCATCGTGCCCGACTCGACGGCGCTATCGGTGGTCGATGTCTGGGGCGGCGATGACGTGCAGACCCTGACGGTGGGCACGGACCAGGACTGGTACGCGCACGCCAACCTGTTCGTCGGCCAGGAGGCGCCGAGCGCGGTCTTCGAGCCGCTCATGCGCTGGCTGCGCGGGCCGCGGCAATGGGCGTGACCGGTTTGGTGGGCCATGGCGAGCTTCGCGCGACGGAGGATTGACCGAATGGGGCCCGAGCTGCGTTGGTGGTCGATGGCCTGGGCGGCAGCGCTGCTGCTGTGGGCGCTGGGCTGCGGAGGGGCTCGCTCGAACGGCGATGTTCCCGTCGCTCCTGAGCCCAAGCCCCGCAACGCCGATCGCATCGCCCGCGAGCTCGTCGGGGGGCAGGTCGGTGCGCTCATCTTTGCCGAGCGGCTGCGCGACCACCCGGTGGGCGCCCAAATCGAGACGCTCGATCCGTGGCGGGCCATCCTGGAGGGCACCGACATCGATCCGCGTCGCGATCTGGTGCGCGCCTACGCCACGGCACCGACCGTGCAGGACGAGGACCACGCCGTGCTGGTGGCCGAGCACGAGCTGCCCGAGCCGCGGGTGCGCGAGGCGCTCGGCGTGCTCGTCGAGCGCAGCAAGCCCGAGGGGCAGTGGCTGGACGAGGCGGCCGTGCCCGCAGCTCGGGTGATCATCCGCGGCCGAACGCGGGTGGTGGCTCTGGTAGCGCCCAACGTGCTCGTGGTGCTGCCCGAGTCGCTGGCGGCTCAGGCGTCGCGTTTCGCAGGCACGGGCGGCTTGCCGGTTCCGAGCGGGCCCGAGGCCGTGATCGCCGATGCCGTCGATCCAGCCCGCACCGTGCGGGCGCGGCACCTACCGCCCATCCCCGCGACGCTGCGCGAGCTGCACGCCACGGTCACGCCTGCGGCCGACGGCGGCGTGGACCTGTACATCGAGGCTCCAAGCAGCTCGGCCGAGCAGGCCCGCGCCGATGCCCAAAGCCTGAGCCGCGAGGTGGACCGCAAGCTCTCGGTCAAGATTTTCACCGTGCGCGTGCGCTTGTTCGACGGCATCGATTTTCGCGCTGACGGCGATCGGGTCAAGGGTGAGCGCCACCTCAGCCAGGCCGAGCTCGAGTCGATCTTCGCCTTCGTCGACAGCGTGATGCGCCGCTAGCTCCTCGCCTCCGCGCTCATCGCGGAGCAGCGGCTCCACAGCGCCTCGGCCTGCGCGGGATCGCGGAAGCGGCAGCGGATCTCCCGACGGTTCATCCAGAACTTGCCGTGGTAGTCGGCGCACGCTGGGTCGGTTGCCAGCCACAGGATGGTGTCGGCGCCGTGGCTGGGCGGGTGCCCCAAGAGCTTGAGCCCGCCCGACATGATGGCCCCGACCACGCCGCGCTGCTGGTGGAGTAGGCCCGTGCGCGTCACCCCGGGATGGACGGCATTGGCGGTGACGCCCGTTCCCTCCAGGCGCTTGGCCAGCGCCCAGGTGAACATGCGCACCGCCTGCTTGCTCTGGGCGTAGGCGGCCACGGTGTTGAAGGCACGGCGGTTGAACTGCACGTCGTCGAGGTCGAGGTCGCGGGCGAAGCGGGAGGCGACGTTGATCACCCGCGACGGCGCGCTCGACTCGAGCAGCTCGCGGAGCCCGTCGGTCAGCACGAAGTAGCCGAGCACGTTGGTGGCCCAGGTCACCTCGATGCCCTCCTCGGTCAGCTGCCGCTCCTGGGGCCAGATGGCGGCGTTGTTGACCAGCACGTCCAGCCGATCGTGCTTGGCTCGGAATTGCTCGACGAAGGCTCGGATGGATCGCTGCAGCGACAGATCCACGCACATGGTCTCGACGCCTTCGTTGCCGCTCTGGGCGCGGATGTGCTGCAGCGCGGTCTGCGCGCGCTCGGGGTTGCGACAGGCCAGCACCACCGCGGCGCCTTGGTGGGCGAGCCCGAGGGCGACCTCCCGCCCGATCCCGCTGTTGGCACCCGTGACGATGGCGACCTGCCCCGACATCTGCTCGGTCATGGGGCAAGCCTAAATCCGCGCGCGCGATTCCGCTAGCGTTGGCGGCGTTCGTCGGTCACCCCTTGCCTCGAGCGCCTTGCCGCTAGCCGATTTCTTCCCCATCGCGCGACCACGGTGTAGCCCTGCCGGGAGAGGTTGCCAGCGGCGCATGTCGGATCCAAGCCCAGCCCAAGGCCACCGCGCCAGGCCGTCGCGCGGCCCGTGGTGGCGCCGCCCGCACATCTGGGTGTCGACTAGCTACTTCGCCGAGGGCTTTCCCTACAGCATCGTCAACAACCTCGCCGAGATCCTGTTCAAGGAGATGGGGGCGAGCTTGCGGGTGGTGGGGCTCACCGCCCTGTTTCACCTGCCCTGGAACCTCAAGTTCCTCTGGGGTCCCTTTGTCGACCAGGTCGAGACCAAGCGACGCTGGATGATCGGCATCGAGCTCGGGCTCGCGGCGGTGGTGGTCGCGCTGTCCTGGTGGGTCTCGGCCGGGCAGCTTCTCGGTGTCGTGGCGGTCTGCTTCGGGCTCTTGGCCGTGCTGTCGGCCACCCACGACATCGCCATCGACGGCTTCTACCTCGAGGGGCTGGACGAGCGCGGCCAGGCGCGCTTCGTGGGCTACCGAGCCATGGCCTACCGGATTGCTGGTCTGCTGGTGCGAGGCCCGCTGGTGATGCTGGTCGGGGTGGTGGGTTGGACCTGGGGCCTGGCGGGTGCGGCCGCGGTCCTGCTCGGGCTAGGCGGGCTGCACGCGCTCGTCTTGCCGCGGGTCGAGCGCCGCGGGAAGCCGCTGTCGGCCCTGCTGCGACCGCTCTTGCAGGCGCGGGTGCTGGTGGCGGGCTGTCTGCTGGCAGCCTTGGTGGTGCTCGAGCGACGGCTCGGCATTCTGCGCTGGCTCGTCTCGTCGTGGTTCTCGGAGCGAGACGCAGCGCCGGGCTTGCGGATGGCCACGGTGGTCGGCCTCTTGGGCATGGGGCTGTTGGTCGTGCTGCTGGCCGCGCTGGCCTTGCGCCGCCGCCTTCGCCGTCGCGCCAAGGCCTCCAAGGGGGGCTACGCCGCGGCCTTCGACGACTTCTTGGCGCAGCCAGCCGTGGGGCGGATCTTGGTCTTCGTGGTGCTTTTCCGCTGCGGGGAGTCGTTCCTGGGCAAGATGAAATGGCCGTTTCTGCGCGACGAGATCGGGCTGAGCCTGCAGCAGTACGGCTTTGCCAGCGGCACGCTAGGCGTGGTCGCCTCGCTCGGCGGAACCTTCCTCGGCGGCTGGCTCATTTCTCGGCACGGCCTCCGACGCTGGATCTGGCCCTTCGTGGTCGCGCAGAACGCCCTGAACCTGCTCTACATGGCCCTGGCTGAGGCAGGACGGGCTGGCGACGTCGGTACGGCCGTGGTGACGGGCGTCGTCACCGTGGAGCACTTCGGCGAAGGCCTGGGCACGGCCGTGTTCATGGTCTACCTGATGCGCTGCTGCCACCGGGCGCACAAGGCCGCCCACATGGCCATCTTGACCGCGCTGATGAGCGTGAGCTTCACCGTGGCGGGCGTGGCCAGCGGCTTTTTGGCCGAGGCCATGGGCTTTTCGGTCTACTTCGGGGTGACCTTCTTGGCCACGATACCCGGTATGCTGCTCATCCCCTTCCTCCCCCATGTGGACGAGCGGCAGCCGCTGCCGACGCCCGCTTCCGCAGCCAAGGCGTGAGCCGCGTCCCGGTCATCGCGCCCGGGCCATCGCGCTCCGGGCGCGCGGTTGACAGTAGGGGAGGCGTTCCTATCTTGGTGGGACTCGGGCATCCGTGATGACTGCGAGCTTCGTTCAGGAATCCGTGTTCTCCGCCTCGCCCGAGGAGCTCTTCGGCTTTCACGAGCGGCCCGACGCCTTTCGGCTGCTGACGCCGTCCTGGCTCGGTGTCGAGGTCCATCAGACGGTGTCCACCCTGGCGCCGTCGGACGAGGTGGCGAGCTTCACCACGCGCTTTGTGGGCGTCCCGCTTCGCTTCGAGATGGCCCACACGGCCTACGAGCCGCCGCACCTATTCGTGGACGAGCAGCGGCGCGGCCTGTTCCGCCACTGGCGTCACCGCCATCTCGTGACCGCGGGCGGTTGGCAGGGGCAACCCGATGCGATGCTGCGCGACGAGATCACCTTCAGTCATCCATTGGACTTTGCGATGGCGCCCTTTGTGCGGCGGCGGCTGGCCAAGCTGTTCCGCTTTCGCCACGAGGTCACGCGAAAGGAGCTGGCGCGGCAGGCGAGCTCGCCGGTCTTGGGCGCCTCGCGCGTGGTCGTGAGCGGGGCGACCGGGCTCATCGGTCGGCACCTGGTGCGCGTGCTGCAGGGCAGGGGCGCCCAGGTGGTGGCGCTCGCCCGCGACGTCCGTCGGGCGCAGCGTCAGCTCGGCGACGAGGTCGAGGTGGTGCATTGGGACTTTCACCATCCCGAAGAGGGAGCTTGGCAAGGGGCGGTCGACGGCGCCCACTCGGTGGTGCACCTGGCGGGTACCCCGCTGTTCTCCCAGCGGTGGACCGCGGCCTTCAAGCGCGAGATCGAGCGCAGCAGGGTGCTCAGCACCCGCCAGCTCGTCGACGCCATGGAGCGGGCCTCGCGGCGACCTCGGTCCTTTGTCTCGGCCTCGGCCGTGGGGATTTACGGCATCGATGCGCGCCGCCAAGGGGACGAGCAGTCAGAGCACGCCGACGATACCCTGGCCGCGATCTGCACGCGGTGGGAGGCCGAGGCGCGGCGAGCCGAGTCGCTGGGGATCCGCTCGGCACAGATGCGCATCGGCATCGTGCTGAGCCGAGAGGCGGGGGCCCTCAAGGAGGTGCTGCCGCTGTTTCGCCTGGGCCTGGGCGGCGTGTTGGGCAGCGGCGAGCCCTGGATCAACTGGATCCACGTCGAGGACGTGGCGCGGCTTTTTGCCATGGCCGTGCTCAGCGACGAGGTGAGCGGCCCGCTCAACGCCGTCGCTCCGCGGCCCGTGCGGAACGAGACCTACGCCCGCACCCTGGCCCGAGTGCTCGGTCGGCCCTCGCTGCTGCGCTATCCGCCGGGGCTTTTGCGCCTGGCCATCGGCGAGGCGGGCGGCTTCGCCTCGGGAGGGGCGCGCGCCACGGCCGATAGGGCTCAAGCGCTGGGCTATCGCTTCTTCTTCGAGGATTTGGAGGCCGCGCTGAGAAATGCGCTTCAGCGCGGCACTCCATCGGACTAGCCCGACAGCGAGCGGTGCTCGACGACCTGGAACTGTCGCTCGCGGCGGTCGGCGGCCCAGGTGTAGAGCGCCAGGCTCTGGAGCGTCACGCTCGCGCCAATGGGCTCGCGGCTACGGGCCCAGGCGATGGCGGCCGCTCGCTCGGTCGGCTGCGCCTTGCGCGCGGGTCGCGCCACGGTGATGTGGGGCAGGGGCGCCCGCCGTTCGGGGCGGGCCTCGGCAGCCTCGAAAGCCGGGCCGCGCAGCCGACCGATGAGATCGGCCACGGGCTCTCCGCCCTCGGCCACGGCAACCGACAGCGCCGAGGGGCGCCGCGGGTTGCCCATGGGGACCACGTCGCCCAGGACGACCGGCATGGCCGAGGCGTCCTGGAGGCGCACCGTATCCCAGGCGCACCGCGCTCGCTCGGGGCCGCAGGCGCCGAGGAAGGCCACGGTGATGTGCAGGTCGTCGGGATGGAAGACGCGCACGCGCTCGGGCACGTTCCTGACCAGCGGCGCAAACCAGCGCCCGGGGGGCACCTCGATGGCGACGAACCAGTTGGGCCTCACCGCACGGCTCCCAGGTCCGCTACTCCTCGGTCAGTTGGATCTTGTAGTTGCCCCGCCCGCGGTCGTGGTCGAGCTCGAGCAGCCCGCGCTTTTCCGCCTCCTGCAGCAGGGCGTTGAAGCTCCGATAGCCATAGGACTGCAGGTTGAACCCCGGATTGACCCGCCCCATCGTCTGCTTGACCATGGACGACCAGACGTTCTCGTAGTCCTCGGCCAGCGAGCGAATGATCGGCATCACCTGGTCGAGCGCCTCCTCTTTCGCGTCCTTCTTGCGGCTCCGACCCTTTTGGGCGCTCGACTTGCTGGGCTGGGCCGCGCGCACCACCAGGTTGTCGTAGTAGATGAACTCGTCGCAGCTTGCCACCAGCAGCGGCGAGGTCGAGCTCTTGACGCCGCAGCCGATCACGCGCTTGTCGCACTCCTTGAGCTTCTGCACCAGGGGCGAGAAGTCGCTGTCGCCCGACAGCAGCGCGAAGACGCCGATGTGCTCCTTGGAGAAGCACAGATCCATGGCATCGACGACCATGTGGATGTCCGCGCTGTTCTTGCCGCTCACCCGGCTGTGCGGGATGTCGACCATCTCCACGCCGAGCTGGTGCAGCTCGCGCACCGCGCCGCGGTAGCGGCTCCAGTCGCAGTAGGCGCGCTTGTAGACGATGCGCCCCTTTTCGAGCAGGCGCTTGTGCACCAGCTGCACGTCGAGGGAGCTCGCCTTGGTATCGCGTACGCCGATGGCGAGGTTTTCGTAGTCGATGAAGACGGCGATCAGGGGTTCGTCAGACACGGGGCTCCCTTATCATGGCCGGGCAGTCCTGGCGATCCTAGCCCTGCATCACGGCGGACTGGATCATGCGCAGGGAGGTCAGCGCCAAAAAGATCGCGAAGGCGATGCGCAGGGCGCGCGGCCGTATGGCGTGGGCGATCCGCGCTCCCCACGGCGCCGCCACCATGGTGGCGGGCACGATGAGGGCCAAGCCAGCGCGGTTGGCGTAGCCCAGCGAGTACGGCGGTCGACCGG
>CAYTYV010000233.1:0-8857 GCA_964441055.1 uncultured Polyangiaceae bacterium
CGCTTCGGCATCGGCCCTGGAGATCCCAGGGCTCGAGGCCTTGGAAAAGGAGCTGTGGGAAGGCCGAGGCCGAGGTCGATGACCTGTGGAAGACCCCGCGAAAAAGCGTGGTACGATGCGCGCATGTACCGGGTGCCACATAGTCGCATGGGGCTGCCGTCCGTCGGCCGCTCGGGGTCGTCGCACTGCCCGGGTCGCGCTGCGCGAGCGCTCGGTGCATTGGTGCTCGGTGCCCTGCTGGTCGGCAGCTGCATGCTCGCCGAGACGGGCACGGCGCCGCTTTCCACCGACGGCGCGGGCGGCGGCACCGCGGGTACAGGCGGCACGGGCACGGGCGGCAACACCGCGGGTACGGGCGGCACGGGCACGGGCAGCACCACCGCAGGTACGGGCGGCACGGGCACGGGCGGTAACACCGCGGGTACGGGCGGCGCGGGTAGCACCGTCATCACACCGACCTGTCCGTTTGCCTCTCAGTGGAGCGATGTCGACGGCGATAGCGCCGTCCAGACAGCCTACGACGTGGCCGTGGACGACGCCGGGAGCAGCGTCATCGTGGGGAAGTTCAAGGGCACGCTCGATTTCGGCGGGTCGTGCGAAGCGCTCGTCAAGCCCTCTGGTGGGGGAGCCAAGCACCACATCTTCGTCGCCAAGCTCGACGCTAGCGGCAACTGCGCCTGGGCCAAGGCCTACGGAAACGCCGCCAAGGACCAGCCCAAGCACGACGTGTCCGTCACGGTCGACTCCGCGGGCAACGCGCTCGTCGCGGGCGATATCTCCGGCAGCCAGGCCCACAGCGGCCTGGACATCGACTTCGGCGGCAGCTGCGGGCCCGTCAGCACCGTCAACAATGACAAGTACGACATCTTCATCGCCAAGCTCGACGGCTCGACGGGCGACTGCCAGTGGGTCTACACGGCGGGCAACGGCGACCAGGACCAACGCGTCGGTGCCGTGGCCGTCGACTCGACGGACAAGGTGCTCATCGCGGGCGCCATCCGCGGCAGCCAAACCGGCGGTGGCGTGGACATCGACTTCGGCGGCGACTGCGGGCTCGTCAGCACCGTTGACGACAGCAAACGCGATATCTTCGTCGCCAAAATCGATGGCGGCGGCGCGGAGTGCAAATGGGTCTACAGCTCTGGCGAGGGGACTCAAAACCAGGAAGGGCTCGGCCTCGCCGTCGACACGCACGACAACGCGCTCGTCACGGGCGGGTGCCGCGGCGCGGGCATGGGGTGCACCGCGAACAAGACCGATGTCTTCGTGGCCAAGATCGATGAAGGCGGTGGCCAGCTATGGGCCCACGCGCTCGGCGACGGCACCAACGATCAATCCGGCGAGGCCGTGGCCGTCAACTCGGCCAACGACGTCTTGATCACAGGCGCCTGCGTGGGCAGCCTCGATCTGAGCTCGATCGGCGGCACCACCCTGGCTTGTGACGGCGGCAAGAAGGATGTGTTCCTCATCGCGCTGACGAGCGGCGGGGGGCACGCCTGGAGCGCCAGCTACGGGGCCGCGGCCGAGGATGCGGGACTGAGCGTGGCCGCGGACGCGGCAGACCACGTGGTCGTGACGGGGCTGTGTCAGGCAAGCGTCAACTTCGGCGGAGACTCCATCTGTACCACCGCGCAGGCGCACGTGTTTCTGGCCAAGTACGACTCGGCTGGCAATCACCTCTGCAGCAGGGCCTTCGGCGCCCTTGGACAAGACCAGCAGACGAGCGCGGTTGCCGTGCATCCGACTATCGGGGACATGGTGCTCGCAGGCGCCTGCCGAGGGGATGTGAGCTTCGGCGGCGGGCAGCATACCTGCGACAGCGTCAACGACGTATTCGCCGCTCGCTTCGACCCGTAGACGGGGCCCGTTGGACCTAGTGGCTGAAGTTGATCGGCAGCCGTCCGCCCGCGATCCATTTGCGCCGCAGGTACCAGGCCATCGCGAAGCCCATCACCACGATCACCCAGCCTTCGTAGCGGCCCATGTTCACCACCAGGGCGAAGGCGACCATCAGCAGCCCTGGCAGCGCGAGCATCAGGTAGCGGGTCCGGGTGTAGTAGGCGAACTTGACCGCGGCGGTGAGACTGAGCAGGAAGCCGACCAGCACCGAGATGGCGTAGAAACCGACGATCTTGAGCTCGTTGGCGCCGAATCCCAGGCACACCAGAACCGCGGTGCCGTGCACGAAGAAGATCGAGCGGTAGTCGGTACCGCGGGGGTTACTCAGACCGGACGGCAGCGCCTTGGCTTTGACCAGGGTGCGCAGCATGCCGCTTCCCGCCACCGCGCCGCTGGCCGCGCCCGAGAGCAGGATGCCCACGCTGAAGAGGCTGAGGGCGTGCGCGGCCCAGCTTCCCGGCAACAGCTTGGAGCGGGTCCACAGGTCGAACAGCGTGTTCTTGTGGCTGGGCTCGAGCTCCAGGAGCTTGGTCGTGGCGGCGATGTCGTAGGTCACGAAGCTGGTGAAGACGAGCACCGCGATCACCGTGCCCACGCCCATCGTGATCCGCGCCCAGCGGGGTTTGTCCTCCTCGTGCGACAGCCCGGCGACGCTGGCCTCGAAGCCCGTGAGCAAGGCAAAGCCGCGCACCGCGCCGAATAGCACCACCACGATCATCGAAAAGCCCACCAGGTGGGAGTTATCCGGGATGTGTACGTCGTGCGCGACAGGCATCAGCTCCTTGGCGTTGGACAACACGGGCAAAAAGGTCGTGTACAGCACCAATGCCATGAAGCCGAAGGTCATCACGGCAAAGACGTAGCGGCCCCGGTCCCCCAGTCGCATTACAATCGCCACGGCGACGCCGACGATGAGGGCGAGTAGCAGCCGGTCGGACATGGCCGAGTAGGAGCCGAAGTCCAGCCCGAAGCTCACGCCGCGGGAGACCAGCGCGGCCACGGTGGCCGCCATGGTGATCGCATCGGTGAGGACGAAGTCCTGGATCAGGCTCGCGGCCGCGACCATCGCGGGATTGATCCCCAGCATCTCGTAGATGAGCCCTGGTCCCCCCTCGCCCTTGTTGAAGCGGATGCCGATGGCGATGTACCCCAAGGAGACGGACACGGCCACCGCGATGACGAACAGCATCGTCGGCACGATGAGCGAGTAGCCGACGGTCCCGAGCGCGCTCTCGATGGCGTAGAAGGGGCTCGTCGCCGGATCGGAGACGATGAGCCCGATGTACGCAAAGATGGCGATGAGGAGCGAGATGCTCCACGCCCTCTTCGTCCGTTTGAGCGGGCTGCTCATGGTTCGAGGTCGGGGCGGCAGGCCGCTCAGTCGCCGTTGTCCTTGACGTGCACCGTGACCACAGGACAGGGCGCTTTGCCGATCATCAGGCGGTAGTTCGAGCCGAACACGATCTCGCCGATGGTGGACCGCTCCTTGAACCCGATCACCATCTCGAAGACGTCGTTCTCCTCGGCAAAGCGGACCAGATCGCTCCCAGGATTCGCCCGTCGTACCAGCAGGTGCACCTCGTAGGAGATGCCCTCCTTTTCCAGGATGGCCTTGAGCTTCTCGAGGCGCTCTCGGGCCTCGACGTTGCCCACCTGGCCCGTCTTTTTGTCCAGCGAGTGCCCGACCACGGAGCTGACGACGAGGAGCTTCGCGTCAAAAGCCCTGCAGTGCTCGATGGCGACCTCGGTCACCTCGTTGGAGGTGAAGTAGAGGTTGTAGCCAAGCAGGATCTTCTTCTGGCCCGTCATGTGCAATCCCTCGTTGGCCTTTGGCCTTTTGCCCTGGGCCGCGGCAGTGTGGTTGCCTGGGGCTTGGGTGTCAAATCTCCTCGCTCGCGACGGCGCGTCGCTCTCGCAGAGCTGCCCACCGTGACGACTCGTCGGGCCATGTGCAAGCCCAGACGTGGCCGCCGATGACAGGGCGGTCACGATCAGAAACCAGTCGACGTCGAAGTCCGAATCCGCCATCCTGCCAGGCGGTGACAGGGGGAAGCTCCAACATCCCAGGAGGGCCTGGTGAGCCCCTAGGAGGCGAGGCGGACGAGCTAGTCGCCGAGCTGCGTCCCTCTGGACGCCGTCCGCTCGTCGTCGCCTTGGTGCTCGCCGGGCTCATCGTCGCTGCCGTTATCGTCGTGGCCCTTGTGGCGCAGGCCCATAGCTTGCCCGACGCCGAGCAGCTCCAATCCGACGCGGACGAGCTGCGGGAGTCGCTCATATCGGCCGAGAAGGTCAAGGCGACAGACGACGCCTTGTGGCAGGCCCTAAGGCCTCTGGGCCTGGACGAGCCCGTGTATGCTGGCCTGGTCGAGGTGCGCATCAAGCCGAAGGCCGAGCAGCTGGCCCAAGCCAGAGCGGCCACGGACGAGGCGCTCGCCGACATGGATCAAGACGAACGGCTTGCGGCAGCGTGCTTGCGCGGCAAGGAGCTGTGGCGAACGGGTAGAGAGAGCTTTGCCGAAGCGGTGCGAGCGCGCAGCCGCACGAGCCCCAACGCGGCTCCCAGCTCGTCGCAGACCGAGCCCTTGTCGGACGATTGGGCCGCGGCGCAAAGGCAGCTCCTGCGGTTGGAGGCCGAGGCCCTGAAGGAGATGCGGGAGGCCAAAGAGCTCACCGTTGAGGTCTATCGTAGCTCGGAGACCTTCCAGCGGGAGCTGATCTTGGCAACCGTGCTGCGCGACTACTGCAGCGCGAAACCGAAGCAGTGGGAGCGCGAGCTCGACGAGGACGGCACCCTTGCCGAGGAGGAGATGATCGCTGCGGCGGTGGTGTCATTCCTCGCAGATACCGAGGGACGCTGGTCTGTCTGTGGCCCATGCACCTCGGTCCTCGACGCGCTGGCCGAGCATGGCGACACCAAGAAGGTGCGCAAGTGGGCGCGGAGCTCCGCAGCCGCTGCGAGGCGGTGGCAGAGCGATCTGGCGAGGAAGAGCCGCTCCGCGAAGCCATAGAGGGAGGTCGACGCACGGCGGCGCGGCCACTGGAGCGCGCGCGATCTCGATGTCGGCCGGGCCCGCTTGAAGCGCGAATCGAAGCCCGTCAGACTGCCGCCCATGACGGACGAGATCCAACACCAGCACGTGCTAGCGAACGGCCTGCGCTTTCACGTCGCCTCCTGCGGCGAGGGCGAGCGGCTGGCGCTCTGCCTGCACGGCTTTCCCGAGTGCTGGTACTCCTGGCGCCATCAGCTGCCCTTGCTCGCGCGGCTCGGCTATCGCGCCTGGGCGCCCGATCTGCGCGGCTACGGCGAGACCGAGCGGCCGTCGCGGCTGCGGGACTACGCCGTGGAGCACCTGATGGACGACGTCGCGGGCCTGATCGACGCCTCGGGCTGCCAGTCGACCCTGCTCATCGGCCACGACTGGGGCGCTGCCGTGGCCTGGCTCTGCGCCACGCGACGGCTGCGGCCGCTCGAGCGGCTGGTGATCATGAACGTCCCCCACCCCGCGCTTCTCGGAAAGGCGCTCCGCACCTGGCCCCAGCTCAAGCGCTCCTGGTACATGTTCTTCTTCCAGCTACCCTGGCTTCCCGAGGCCATGGTGCGCGCGAACAACTACCGCTTCGTCGCCCAGGCCTTCCGCGGCATGGCCGTGGACAAGAGCCGATTCCCGGACGAGGTGCTCGCCGTCTACCGCGACAGCGCCGCGCGCCCGGGTGCGCTCACCGCCATGATCAACTACTACCGCGCGCTCTTCCGCGGCGGGAGCTTTCGGCGCCAGCACAGGCTCGGCTACCCGCCGATCGACACGCCCACCTTGATGATCTGGGGCGAGCGAGACACCGCCCTCGGCAAGGAGACCACCCACGGCACCGAGCGCTACGCCACCGAGCTCACGCTGCGCTACCTGCCCAAGGTCTCGCACTGGGTGCAGCAGGAGGCGCCAGACGAGGTCAACGCCATGCTGGAGACATGGCTGACCGATCAACCCGTGCCCGAGGGGTCGGATCGGCTCCGTCGGCTAGTCCGCGTATTCGCCAGGGCCGAAGAAGTGCTCGGCAGCTCGGGCAAGGCCTCGCGCTGGCTTTCGCGCACCAACCGCGCCTTGGGCGGAGAGACGCCGCTGTCGCTGCTCGACACCGACGCTGGATCGCAAGAGGTCGAGGCCGTGCTCGGTCGCATCGAAAAAGGGGTATACAGCTAGCGCCGAAGTCCTCTCGCGACCGAGGGACCAGAGTGCAGACCTGCGCTGCGTGCCTGCATGGAGTTGGGGGCATGCGAATTCTGGGCGCCGCCTTGGACATCGGATGAGAGCATGTGCTAATATTAGCTTATCAACACAAACGTAATCCTCAGTCCTGAGGGCCAAGCGGATTTCAAGGGCCTGCCTGCGACCATCAAGGCGCGTGTCTTGCGGGTATTCGAGCGGCTAGCCCGATGGCCAAACGTGTCGGGAGCGAGACCGCTTTCGGGGCAGTGGTCTGGCCACTACCGGATACGCACGGGGGACTGGCGAGTCATCTTTCGGTTGCTGGCCCCGGACGTCATAGTCGTCCGCATCCAGCACCGCAGCCGCGTCTACGAGGACCGTTAGCCATGACCAACATCCAGACCATCGTGCTGAGTGGCACGGAGTACGTGATCTTGACCAAGGCGAAATATGCCAGCCTGCGCCGCGCCGCTGGCATTCCTGACGGCTCCGTGGATGCCATCGAGTTCGGTCGCGCCGCGCTCGGTCGCACACTGCGCGCGGCGCGCCGCCATGCCGGGCTCACCCAGGAGCAGCTTGCCGAGAGGCTCAACAAGAGCCAACCGATGATCAGCGGCGCCGAGAGCGGCCGCGTCAGCGTAAGCGAGCGCTACGTCGCAGCAGTACTTCGCGCCTGTGAGCTTCCGCCCGATTGGACGGGGCCCTAGGCTTCACCCGGCTGAGACCCGCCTTACTCGGGGATCTCGTCCACGACGAAGTTTTCCCAGGCGGGCGTGTGGTTGTTCTCGTTTGGGTTCTGGGAGCGCACGTACAGGGCGGGGTAGTCCTGGACCAGGGTTTCGCTCTGCCCGTCCAGCTCGGTCACCACCGCGGCGATGTAGAGCTGCGGGATGGGCGGGTCGCCCGGGTTCGCGTTCTCGGCCAGGCGGCGCTTGGAGGAGAAGACCAGCCAGTAGTAGCGCAGCCCGCCGTGCTCCTCGGCCGTTGGCGCCCAGCGGGGCCAGGAGTTGGTCAGCCCCGGGCTCGTAAGCCCCGTGCAGGTCGGCGGGTCGTTGGCCTGGAGGCGCACGGCTGTGCCGCCCTCGCCCGGCACGATGAAGACCTCGGCCGCGGGCTGGTTGTAGGAGTTGACGAGCGGCTGGTCGTGGCGGTTGAAGGCCACCCAGGCGTCGTTCGGCGAGTAGACCGGGTAGAACTCCTCGTAGTCGGGCTCGCTCGCGCCCGCGAGCGGCTCGGCGCTGCCGCCAGCCTTGTCGTTGTAGGGCACCACGTAGACGTCCATCTCGCCGCTCGCGATGACGCCCTCGCCCGCCGTGTCCGAGGAGACGTAGGCCACGCGGCTGCCATCGCGGCTCCACGCAGGCGAGGTGGCCTGTCGGGTATCGCCAGGGGTGCGCGGCAGGATGCCCCAGGCGTTTTCGTCGGTGGCGTGCAGATCGGTCCAGATGATCTCGCTCAGGTTCAGCGTGTGGGTGGGATGGATGAAGACCGACAGGGCGACCGCGTCGTCGGCCTCGTAATGCGCCTCCGAGAGCAAGGGCACGGTCTGCTTGTGGCGGCCGAGCATGGCCAGCGCGCTCGGCGAGATGACCGACGGATCTGGCCCGCCCGAGCCATCGACCATGCGGATGTCGATGGCGCGCGTGCCGTCGTCGGCGTCGCGCGAGTAGACGATGAGCTCGCCGTCGGGCGACGAGGTGTGGCAGGAGATGCAGGTCGTCTCGCCGCCCGTGGAGGTCGTGCCCGCGCTCGTCGGGGTGAGCACGGTCACGGGCGATGGGTCGCCGATCATGAAGCCGTCGAAGGAGGTCCCGCTGCTCGCGGCCCAGTAGACCACCGATCCGGGCGCGTCGACGGGCGCCAGGTGAATGGCCCCGCTGGCACCGAGCAGGGGCCCTGCGGTGAGCGCGCCGCCTTCCAGCGTCGCGCCGCGCAGGCTCAGCTCGACATCGAGCCCGGCGCTGTGCGCGGACAGCCACATCCACATCTGCGCGCTCATGGCGAAGCTCGAGGCGGTCGTGTAGACCACGAGATCATTGACCTGGTTTTCCACGCTAAGCCGCAGCTCGAACACGTTCTGCTCGGCAGGCGGCTGCCACTCGAAGTAGAGCGGCGTCCAGTTGCGCGGCACCATCGCCTCCAGCGTTGGCTCGGCAAGGCACGGCCCACCCGTGTCGCTGCCCACCGCGCCCTCGAACAGATCGGCGATGTCATCCGGCAGGCCGTCGTCGATGATCGGCTCCTCGGGAAAGTCCTCGTAGTCGCTCGGCACCGACCCACCAAAGCCACCCGAGCCGCCGCCCCCGAACGACCCGCCCTGCCCCGTGGCCGAGCCGCCCGAAGCCGTTGTTGCACTGGTTACGTCGTGCTCGCTGCACGACGACAGGGTGCTGCTGCCGAGCGCCAGAGCCGTCGCCAGCCCCACCGAAAAAACCAAGCCCAAGTGCGGAACAAAGCGCGTGCTCATGGATCTACTTTTTCACAGCAAAGCGGCAGATCCAAGCGTGGCCGACGACAGGCGCAAAGGGAGCAAAGCTCGCCGCGGCTCCGATCTCCGACCCCTCGCATACCGTCGAACCCTGCAACGCCCGAGCCTCAAGCCCCCTGGGCGGGGCTCGCGCGCGCAGGCGACGGAGGGGGGTCCCGTGTCTGAGCATGCGCCCTCCCGCTCCTCCGCTGCGAGCTTGGCGCACCCCAACGCCCGCGTGGCCCGCGCATGCGAGTTCGGGGGGAACCGCCGACGCCGAGCACGG
>CAYTYV010000233.1:8867-10018 GCA_964441055.1 uncultured Polyangiaceae bacterium
CCCCCCCCGCGGGGGGCCCGGGCCCGCGGGGGGGGGGGGCCCCCCGCGCCCCCCCCCCGGGCCCCCCCGGCCCGGGGGGCGGCCCCACCGCAAGAACGTCCATCGCGCGCGACCGCTGGCTATCTGCTACGCTCGGCCTCGCCGCGCTGCGAAGCGTGGGCCACCCATCGACCCCAGAGCAAGCCGAGCCCGAGGAGAGCGCGAGGTGCCATCGATCGCCAAAAGCACCCCGAACGAGGGGGGACCTCCCGTGTACTCCGAGCTCCCCTACGACTTCGAGCAGCGCTCCAGCGGGCGGCGCAAGCCCAAGGACGTAGACGAGACGCTCGGCGTGCTGCTCGCCCGGCTCGACGTCGAAGAGCCTGCCGAGCGCGCCGCGCTGCGCGAGGACGCGAGCGAGATCGGCGGCGCGCTCCGCGCCTTCGTCACCGAGGTGCCCCTGAACATCGCCTGGTACGAACGGGCCTGGCGCCGCGAAAAGCTCATTCACAACGCCGTGCTCACGTTCACCGTGCTGCTGTTCGTCGCCGTCATCGCGGTCGTGGCCTGGCTGCCCTTCTGGCTGGCGAGCTTCGACGCGGGCGACCGCAACCACCTGGTGGCGCAGATCACCGGGCTTGTCACAGGGCTGATCGCCATCCAGCGCTGCCTGGCCACGATGCTGGATCGGCGCAAGCGCGTTGCCTTGTTCCACGAGGCTGCCGCCGATCTCAAGGAGGTGCTCTACTCCTTCGAGGGACGCTGGCGGGGCAAGGTCTTCCAGGACGGCGAGCTAGACCCCGCCTTCCTGCTCGCGCTGCGCGAGGCGACCGCCTCGGTGCGGGCCATCGTGCGCACCGAGCGCCGCGGCTTCTTCCAGGCGATGCAGGGCGCGCCAACGCTCAACCTGGGCAGTGTGCTGTCGAAGTCGGCCGAGGACGCCACTGCGGCAACCGAGGCGGTGACGCCCGCACCGAGCAAGGATACGCCCATGGCCGCCCATGGCGCCGTGGCCGAGTCCAGGGCCAAGGTGGAGGCGCTGGCAAAGCTCGCTGACGAGGCCGAGGCGCGGCTCAAGGCCTTGGGCGAGCCGCCGCCCCCCGAGCGAGAAGCCCTTGCGGCCGACATTCGACGCGAGCTCAGCACGCTGCGCACCAAGCTGGCCGAGGCCC
>CAYTYV010000234.1:0-9910 GCA_964441055.1 uncultured Polyangiaceae bacterium
GGCGACCACGTCGGGTCCTGCTCCAAGGTGTGTTCGGCCACGGTGATGCGCACCAGCTGACCTACGGGCGCCGCAACTGGCGCAACCTCGACCGTCACCTCGCCGCCGCCGCGGGTGGCCTGCAAGGCGTTGAGCAGCAGGTTGACGAGCGCCTGGGTGATCCAATGCGGATCGGCCTGGATGGGGGGCACCCGGTCGGCGTGACGCCGAGTCACCGCCGAGCAGGGAGCCGGGGCGATCTCGCGCGTGGACAGCAACACCGCGTGGTCGACGAGATCGTTCAGGTCGACGAGCCGCCCCTTGTTCTCCATCGGCGAGCAGAGCGTGAGCATCTCGCCGATGATGCGATTGATGCGCGAGGTCTCCTCGCGGCTGATGTCCACCAGCAGCCGCGCCTCCTCGGACTCGTCGAGGTGGCGGACGAGCGAGTTGAGCGAGTTGGAGATGACGCCGAGCGGGTTGCGGATCTCGTGGGCGACCACGGCCGACATCTCGCCCAGGGCGGCCAGGCGTTCGGCGCGGTTGAGCTCCGCCCGGGTGCGGCGCTCGTTTTCCAAGGCCCGCGCGAGATCCGCCAGGATGGCCTCCTTGCTCACCACGTCGCGCTTGAAGCGCAGCACGGACGCGGCGCTCGTGGCAAAGATGTTGAACAGGTGACGGTCGGCTTCGCGCAGGTCATCGGCATAGTTGATACCCGCGATGCCGTGAGACTGACCGCCCGCCACCAAGGGCAGCACGGCCCCGGCCCGCCCGTGCAACGCGGCCAGCACCACGGGTCGCTTGGCAGGGTCGGCTTGGTAGGTGGCGATGATGTGGTCGGCGACCTCCTCGGGGCCATCCAGAAGCAAGGGCTTCCGGCTGCGAAAGACCTGGACGTAGCCGTTTTCGAGATCCGCCAGCGGGATCCGGAAGTCGACCAGCCGGCCAACGCCGCCACCACCACCTCCCACCTGCGCGAAGAGCTGGTCGGCGGCGCCGTCGGGCCAGCGCGCGGCCACCCGCAGCTGTTCGCCATCGCGCTCGAAGATGATGCTCATCACGGCGCCCAGCTCGACGAAGCCCTGCGCGATCCGACGAGTGACCTCCTCGATGCCCGCGAGCCGGATCACGTCGTCCAGCGTGGCCAGGATGGTCTCGAGCTTGCTGAGCTCGGGTGCTGCTGGCTCGTCCGCCATCAACGCCTCTCCCACGCCGTCGCCGCTGCCCCCTCGAGGCCGCGCGGCGACAACGGTTCAGGTTAGTGCCCCGCGGCTCGAGCCGCAATCAGACAGCCGCGGGAACAGGGAGCGCTGGACGGCTGCCGCAGGCCGAACACGCTGTGGCTGGCTCTTTTCGGGCAGCCTGCTAGGCTCACGCCCGTCCGAGCCAGGCCAGAGCCCGTTTGTATGTTCCTCGGTGCCGTCGCTGCCGTCCGAACGCAGGTCTCGACGCTGCTGTCGTCGCGGGCCTCGCGCTGGCTGTTCTGGTGCCTGATCCTGCTGGCCTGCTTCATCGCCGCCGCCCTGCCCGCAGGCTGGCTGACCCGACAGACCCTCGACAACCTGGCCGGCTGGCTGCTGCTGCCAGGGGTGCCGCTCGCCGCCTTGGTGATGGCCGAGCTGCCGCTGCGCGACGGCCTGACCCAGCGCACGCTGCTCTACTCGCTTTTGGGGCCAGCCTCGCGCGCCACGCTGGTGGTCGCTCGCAGCGTGGTGATTGCGGCAGTGGTGCTGCTGGCCCTCGGCGTGCTGGTGGTGGTGCTGCGCGTGGTGGCCGGCTCGATCGACCGGCTCGGCGCCGATCTGCCAGCGCTGCTGCTCGCCAGCCTCTGCTACGTGGGGCTGTTCGGCCTGCTGCATCTGCTCACGCGCCGCGGGCTCATCCTCGGCCTGGCCCTCATCGCCCTGGGCGACATGCCGCTGGCGGGCGTGCCCTACGCCATCCGGCTGTTCGCGCCAGCGATGCACGTGCAGAACCTGGCCAGCCCCGAGGCCGTCGATCCGCTCGCAGGTGGGCTGATACCGACCACCACCTCTCCGCTGGTATCGGCGCTGGTTCTGCTGGTCGCGACCGTGCTCACCACGGGAGTCACGGCCTGGAGGTTCAGCCGCATGAACCTCGAGGAGCTGTGCTGATGGAGCCGTGGATCGCCCTTCGCGAGGTGCATCTTTCCCGCGGCAAGCGGCCCGTGCTGTGCGGGATATCGGCCGAGCTCGAGGGGCGCGCGGTAGGGCTGGTAGGCGCCAACGGGGCGGGCAAGACCACGCTCATCGGCGCGCTGCTCGGCGTGCTCAAGCCCGACGCTGGACGCATCGAGGTGATGGGCCTCGAGCTGCCCCGCGATGCCATGGAGCTTCGCGCGCGCGCGGGCGTGATGGCCGAGCAAGCTGGCATCTTCCCCGGAGGCTCGGGGGTCGACGCGGTGGCCTTCGCGGGCGCGCTCAGCGGCCTGGGACGACGCGAGGCGCTGCGGCGAGCGCATCGCGCGCTCGATGCGCTGGGGGTCGGCGAGGAGCGCTATCGCCCGACGGCGGGCTACTCGACTGGCATGCGTCAGAAGTGCAAGCTCGCCATGTGCCTGCTGCACGATCCCGACTTGCTCATCCTGGACGAGCCCACCGTGGGTCTGGACCCGCCCACGCGCACGCAGCTTCTCACCCTCATTCGCGATTTGCGCGATCAGGGAAAACGCATCCTGCTCAGCACCCACATCATCCAGGACGCCGACAGCGTGTGCGACGAGCTGGTGCTCCTCGAGGGCGGCGTGATCACCTACTCGGGCTCCACCGCTGGCCTGATGGGCGAGAGCCGCGACGTGGTGGTGGCGCGCGGCGATGGCTTGGGTGAGGCCCTGGCCGGGCAGCTTCACCAGGCGGGCGTGGTGGTGCACCACTGCCAGCCTGGCCAGGTGATCTTCCAGTCCACGGACGCCGCCGTCGCGGCCTTCTGGCGGCTGGCAGCCGAGGCGGGCGCGGAGGTGCGTCACCTGGGCACCGAGGCTCGCAGCCTGGAGGAGGCCGTGGTCTCGGCCATGCAAGGGGGGCACGACCATGGCTAGCGCGACCTCGCGAGTGCCCACGGCCACGGACGTGGTGGGCGCCATCGTTCGACGGGAGCTGCGCCTGGCGAGCAAGCGCCGCTTGGTGCGCTTCCTGTTCTACATAAGCCTGCTGCCGCTGACGGCCATGGCCCTGTGGCTGGTGTTCAAGGTGGCGGCCGAGGCCAGCTTGGGCACCGAGATCAAATACGACGCCGTGCCGCAATTCCTGGACGTGCAGTCGGGTCCCGTGTTGCTGCTCGCCCTGGGTCTGGGCACGCCCATCGTGGCTCAGGACCGCGCCGAGGACGTGCTCTTTCTCTACGCTACCAGGCCCGTGCAGCCCATTCACTACACGCTGGGCAAGCTCCTGGCGACGGCCCTTCCCTGCGCAGCGCTGCTGCTCGTGCCCGCTTTCATCATGGCGGGGCTGCAGATGGGCGTGCTGCCAGGCGTCGGCGCCATGGACACCCTGACCCTGATGGGCAAGACCACGGTGCTGTCGCTGCTCATCGGCTGGGGCTACGCGGGCATGACGGTGGCGGCCAGCGCCTTGACCCGCCGCGGCCGTTGGGCCTTGTTGCTGGTCATCGGCTATCTACTGGTCGACCGCATCGCCGCCTTTGCCGGGGCGGACTTCCCGATCGGGCCCACCCATGCCGCGGCCGAGCTTCGCCGAGCGCTGTTCGAGGGCGGCGAGGTAGCGGCTGGTGTGGCGGGCGGTTCGTTGCTGGCCGCCCTCGGGGTGCTGGCGGCGCTGGTGCTGGCCTGGCGCGCGAGCCGGGAGATGACGCCGTGAGCCCCTCGCAGACCGACAGCCAGCCGCCGCCGAGCGGCGAAGCAGAGCCGACCATCGTTCTCGACAACACCAGCGTGTTCTACGGCGAGGTGGTGGGCCTGAGCGGGGTGGATCTCACCATCCGGCCGGGCATCACTGGCATCATCGGCCCGAACGGCAGCGGCAAGACGACGCTGATGCGGGTGCTCACGGGCATGATGAGGCCGCGCGAGGGCACGGTGCGATTGCTGGGCGCCGACCCGTTCGAGGACGCGACCACCCGCGCCCGCACGGGATTCGTGCCTGCCACCGAGTGCTTCTTCGAGAACCTCTCTGGCGCGCGCAATCTGGAGATCGCGCTCTTGGCCCGCGGCCACACGGGCCGCGAAGCCAAGGCCAAAGCACGGGAGGGCCTGGCCCTGATCGGCCTGAGCCAGGACGGCTGGCGCCGCTACTCGGTCTGGTCCCGCGGCATGCGGCAGCGGCTCAAGCTCGGGTTGGCGCTGAGCGCTGACGTCGACGTGGTGCTGCTCGATGAGCCGTTTCTGGGCGTCGATCCGCCCAACCGCCACGCCCTGCGCCAGCACATTCTGGCGATCGCCGAGCGCGGCCGCACCGTGTTGGTCTCCTCGCACGTCCTGCACGAGGTCGAGGCGCTGACCGACCAGGTGGGCATTCTCGCCCACGGACGGCTGCTCGGTCACGGTCCGGTGCGGCAGCTTCTCGATGAGCTGCGCAGCCGCCACCCGCATCGCATCCGCATCCGCTCGAGCGAGCCGCGCAAGCTGGTCAAGGCGCTGCTGGGGCTGCCCCACATCCGCCAGGTGGAGTTCCTCGGCGACCAAGAGGTCCAGGTCGTCACGCACGAGCCAGACCGAGCCTACCGCGAGCTGCCGCGGCTCGTGGCCGAGACGGAGGTGCTGGTGCGCGGCGTCTCCACCCAGGACGACAGCCTGGAGGCGCTGTTCGCCCACGTGACCGAGGCGGGCGCACGGCGGCTCTGAGGCTTGGGCTGAGGGCTCGCGAGCCGCGAGCTCTCAGTCATCGACGTCAGCCATCCCCACGCGGATGGTGGCCTTGGGCGGGTCGAGCACGAAGGCGACCATGCGCTCCTTGGCCTCGAAGTCCTGTCGGTAGATCTCGGCGGAACGGCGGTACTTGAATGGGCCGATGCGCACGCGATGCCAGAGCCCTCGCTCCTTGACGTGCACCGAGGCGACGTGCGCGCGATGGCCGCGCCGCCGCAGCACCGTAGCGAAGGCCTCGGCCTCCTCGGGGTCCTGAAAGGAGCTGACCTGGAGCTGATGGCCACCTGGGGCGCCAGGGGGCGAGATCTCCTCGTCCCGCTCGCGCGCCATGGCGGTGGCGATGGCGCGCAGGGTGTCCGACTCGGCGATGTCGCCGCCAGAGGTGTGCAGCACGTCCTGCGCGGGAAGCGAAACCGACGGCAGCCGATCCACCGCTGGCGCAAGCCCGCTCGGGGCCGCGGCGGCGCGCGAGGCCGATGGCGAGCCCGATCCGCGCAGCACGGCCATGGCGGTAGTTGGATCGTCTTTGTCGGAGAGCATCGACGGGAAGCTCACGTCCGAGACCTCGAGGCTGCGCGGGCGCTCTGGCGCGTCGGCTGGCTGCGAGCGGGCGACGAGCTCGCCCAGCGGGTCGACCGGCTCGGGTGCCTCTTGGGCGGGAGCGCGCATCAGCGCAAGGGCGGCAAAGGCGATGCACGCGCCGCCGAACGAGGCCATGACCATGGCCGAAAGGCGGGTGGGTGCGCCGCGCCGAGCACGCGCGGGGCCCGCGTCGGGGCGCCCTGCGGGCACCGGGGTCGCGCTATGTCGGCTCTGCCTCACTGCGTGCTTTCCTCTCGCCGTTCCCCTCGGTCGGTCCTAGCGGGGAGCTGGGCCATCGGACAAGTATTGGACATACATTATCCCACCTTGTGGGAGTGTAGCTCGTTCGCATCGTCCCACGAGAGCCTCTGTCCGCTTCGCTGCCGAGCGGGCCTGCGCGTCGATCCAGCTGTGCAGCTCGAGCTCGCCCCTGCCAGCTTCCGTGGCGAGCCCAAGCAGCCTCGATCTCACGGCAGCTTGAGACTGCGCTTGGCCTCGGCGATGGTCAGCACTGGAATGGCGACCAGATCGGCTGGTGCGCCCACCTCACGCAACCCCGCTGGCGTGACCGAGCGGTAGCGCAGCGCAACCGTCACCTCGAGCTCGCCCTCAGCGCTCTGCGCCTGCGGCGGCAGGGTCAGGTACTCGGTGACCGTCTCGCGCGCCGCGATGCGATGGTCGCGCACCTTTTCGACCGCATTCCAGAACTGGCTCGTGATGCGACCCGAGCTGTCCTTGACGTCGGTCGTGTACTTGATGGCTTGGGCATCGAGGTTGCCTTGGCGATCGAGCGCGCCGGAATGCATCACGGCCTTGCCCCGGGCGTCGACGATCTTCACCTCCAGCCACATCTGTCGGATCTCGGTCACCCCCGTAGGCAGGCCGTGGCCGGCTCCCGAATTGGTCACCCGGATGCTCAGCCGCAGCGCGCCGTTGTGCCGATCGATGGTGCCGATCTCCACCTCGCCCGCACGGCGCAATAGCTCGAGGCTGAGCTTTCTGAGCTCGGCAGCCGCCTTCTTCGAGCTCGCGAATAGGACATTCGGGCCCACGAACATGTGATCCGAGACGTGCTCACGCTCCGGTCCATCGCTGGCCGCTTGCCCTTTGCGCGCGACGCGTTCGGTCAGTCCGGCCGTCATGTGGCAATCCTGGCAGGAGACTCCCTCCGCGGCATAAGGGCTCTGCTTCCACTCCGTATAGGTGCTCTCGAGCACGATGCCGTTTTGCGGATGGGTCACGTTGTGGCAGGTGCCGCAGTAGGCCGAGTCGCGATAGAGCTTCGAGCCCTTGGTTTGGTGAAACGTCGACGACGAATCGGCATAGGGCCCGAGCTTGGTTTCGCCGGGCTGCAGCACGAACCCGCCATTGACGAGCTTTTCAGCTCCGGAGATGGTGTGGCAGAAATCACAGCCCAGGCCTTCGGCGGCCACGGCGGACACCGCGGTGTCGCCTGGGCGCTCCGGCGCTTTGCGGAAGGGGATGGTGCCCTGGTGCACGCCTATGGGCGTGTGACAGCGCGCACAGAACGTCTCGAGCGCTTGCCCGCTGTCCCGCGAGGCCTTGATGAAGTAAGCGTCGTAGACGGGCTCGGAGTGCGCCAGCGCGTGCAGGGAATGCCGCCACTGCCGCACCTGCCGTCGATGACACTTCACGCACTTGTCCGCACCTAGGTAGCGGTAGGCCGCAGCGTCGGCGGCGGGTGCTGACGGCGGTGTGGCTGCGGCCTTGGGCTCGCCGCCGAGATGCCGCGCCAAGGCGACGATCTCGGCGTCCGAGATGCGCTCGCGCACTCGTCGCATGCTGCCCACTTCATCGAGTGCCGCGCGTATTTCGGCGGCAGAACGGCCACGCATCGATGCCTCGTCGTGGCACATAGCGCAGTGTTTTCGCCACGCAGCTCTGGGCTCGGCCGGCCGTGACGGCGTCGCGCTGCTGGAGGCGGCGGTCGCATCACCGCTCGTGGCCGTGGGCGTTGGGCTAGCCTCGCAGGCCAGCGCGGCACTGAGCGCGCTCGCCGACAGCATGCCGAATAGAGCCGCCCGCAGGCCGCCCGGCCGTGCGTCACTGGGCGCCGACCCGGTCGCACGCTTGGTTGGCTGGATGCTCATCGTGCCGAGCATAGCCGCCCGGTCTACCCCAGCGCGAGCGTCAAGCGCGCCTGAGCCATGATCGGCGAGGATGTGGCATGGTGCCACTTGGCGGCGTGGCCCTTGCGCGGTGTCGCTGTCTACATGCGGGCGACCGCCAAAAAGACGGCATGGGCGGACGTGACCAGCACGATGAACAGCTGACGCGCGCGCGGGCCGTGCCACCAGCCGCTACGCCAGCCGAGGCGCAGATCGATGTTGCGGCCGCGGCAGGCGCCGATGCAGTCGCCACACAGGGTGCACGCTTCGCCGGGCCGACGGCGGTCCAGATCGGCGCTGCTGAGCGCATCGTAGCGGCAGGCCAAGCGGCACGCACCGCAGTGGTTGCAGCCCTCGTCGATCTGCAGTCGGAACGGCGAGAGCCACCCCAGCCGCGTGGCGAACCAGCCGAGGGGGCAGTAGGTGGTGCAATGCGCCATGGCGCCAGTGCGGCTCGACCAGAGCGCCATCAGCGCCACGCCAAGCAGACCGAATACGGCCGCCACCGCCGCCGCGGTCCAGCCGCTCACGCCCGCGCCCCGCAGCGACGCCGCCGCGATCACCACCACGACCACGATGGCGAGCCGCACGTGACGACGCCAACGCGGCAGTGGTTGGGGGCGTCGGCGTCGCCGCGCCAACCGGTCGTCCCAGGCCCCGATGTAACACAGCCACGAGCACCACGCCGGGCCGACCAGCAGCACGGTGGCGCCGAAGAGGATGGGCATGAAAAAGCCCGCTGCGCGGAAGATGGGTCCGGCCACGATCAGCGCTGGCACGGGCAGGTGCAGGTTGCCGCTCATCAGCAAGCGGTCCAGCCCGCCGAGCCCCAGGGCGAGCTGGGCGAAGAAGACGGTCGAGAACAGCAGCCAGATCCGCGGGCGCCACCGCATCATCCGACGCGGGTCCTGCAGCGTGTGGGCGAGCCAGCCGGCCCAGGCGGCCAGCCACCACGCCGTCAGCCAGCCGCCACCAGTCACGAACCGATCCAGTAGAAGCAGCGGGCGCTGGCTCGGCACGTTCATGACGATGCCGAGCAGCGTCGCCGTGAGCAGGAAGGCGGCCAGCCCCGGGCCTGGACCGGACGAGCCCTCAGCGCCGTACTGCTCCCGCACGGCGCGGCCGCGCAGCAATTGGGTGCAGAGCGCCGTGCCCAGCGCGACCGCGCCGAGAATTGCGGCCAACCGCAGCCACGGCTGACCGAGCTCGACGCGCTCGCTGACGAGACGCACGGCGGTCAGCACCCAGATGCCCGTGCCGAACAGCAGCGCGGCCCCAAGCGCCGCCGGGACCCACCGCTGCCGCACCCGCAACAGCAACGGAGCGGTCAGCCACATGAGCACGGCACCGGGCTCGCCCGCTCGCAGATGATGAGCCGCGAGCAGCACGCACGGGATGAGCAACACCCACAGACGGGTCAGGGTTGGTGACTTCTCTGCCACTGGGATCTGCTCGGCTGGCTACAATCGGGGCCACACGGGCGCAACATTCGCACGGTATCGCTCGATCCCAGCGACGCCGTTCCCCGTGGCGAGGGGGGCTGTCGTCCGAAGCTCCAGAGCCGTCAGCGACGCCGCAGGAAGCGTCCGAGCGGAGACAGGTCCACCCGGCCGGTCTTGAGCAGCGCGTCGAGCAGCGACCGACCGAAGCGCGCCAGATCGAGCAAGGTCTGAATGCGCTGCTGCTGCACCTTGGCTCGGCGGCGTTCGTTCGGATCGGCCGCGCCCACTCGGCAGCGCGCGTGCTCGGCGGCGGTGACGAAGGCGGCGTGGGCCGCCTCGATCTCCTCCCGCTCCCGATCGCGCAGCACCCGGGTGATCATCTTCCACAGGTCGACCTCCGCCTCGTAGCGGCGGCTGCGCTCTCCCCTGGTCCAGACGGTGTGCACTACGCCCCAGCGCTGCAGCTCGGTCAGCGTCATGCTCACCGTTCCGGCTGACGCACCCAGGCCGTCGCCGAGCTGCCGCGCGGTCAGGGGACGGTCGCTCAGATACAGCACCGACCAGACTCGGCCCATGTTGCGCTTGAAGCCCCAGAACTCCATCAAGCGGCCTACCGCCTCGGCCACGGCGACCTCCGAGGGCCACAGATCACGCTCTGGGGTGGTGGAGCTCACGACGGACAAGGTCATAGCGTACCGGTCCGGCGCAGCCGGATCCAGTTCGGCGCGAGGCGCTCAGAGCAGCGCCGAGAGCAGCAGCGAGCCGAACAGCAGTAGACCGAACGCGGCGTGAGCCTGGGCGGAGCGCATGTCGATATCGGCCAAGCTGTCGGCCTCGGCCTCGGAGCGAAGCACGCGGCGGACGTTGGCGAGGGCCGGTACCGCCGCCAGCGCTACCACCGCGCACCACGGTGGCAGCAGGCGGAGACCAATCAG
>CAYTYV010000235.1:0-9886 GCA_964441055.1 uncultured Polyangiaceae bacterium
CCTCGACCATCAGCTCCTCGGCGCCCACGTCCCAGCGCTCGCCGAAGCGCGTGCAGCCCATTCCGATAATGGCGACCTTGTCCTTGATTCCCGTTGCCATCGTACCCTCCTCTGCGCTCAGGCCTTTGCCACCGGAACGGCCTTCCAGAAGTAGCCCGTGTAGCCGCGGTCCTTGTCGTACCACCGCTTGCGGAACGACATCTTGACCGGCCCGCCGACCTTGACGTCGTCCAGGGTGCAGTCGGTGAAGTCCGCCAGCATTCGCCCGCCGCCGTCGAACTGCACCAGCCCGTAGATGGACGGCGGGTCGACGGACACGGCCAGCATGTCGCCCGTGAACATGACCACCCGCCCGATGCGCTCGGCAAACTCGTAGGGCTCCATCTGGCCGGACGCCTCGCACTCGGGATTGACGCAGATGTCCATAGCGGGGAACTGCGGCGTGCCGCAGGTCTTGCAGCGGCCGCCCACCAGCCCGAGCACCATCTGGCGATTGCGATAGAGCGTGGTCATGGCGGTCTGACCGCCCACCTCGCCGCGAATGCTCATCTCGAGCTGGAGAAACTCGCGGTACTTGGCGAGCTTGGTGTAGTTATCGAGCTCGGCCTTGCGCTCCAGCGAGCCCGCGATGCCCAGGCGCGGGGCTAGTCCCGCGATGGCCTCGGTGGCCTGGAAGGCCAGCGCATCGCAGCCCTGGCCGAAGCCGGCCACCAGGATCTTGTCGCCCGGCTTGGCCTGCTCCAGCGCCCGCACCAGCAGCACCAGCGGGTGGGCCGATCCCATCTCGCCGGTCTGCTCGTGCATGTTGCCCAGCACCTGCTTCTTGTCCGCGCCGATGCGCTGGGCGATGCCGCGGTGCTCGCGGGTGAAAAAGCAGGGGTAGGCGATGAAGGCGAAGTCCTCGATCTTGAGCCCCGTCTCGGCGAGCAGACCGCCCACCGCCTCGGGGATGAACTTGGCGTAGCCCTCGTCGCGCACCCAGCGCTCCTCCCAGAGGTAGTCGTACTTCTTGTCGGCTCCGCGGTAGTGGTCGACCAGGTCATAGCTCACCGAGTGCGCGCCGAGAAACTCGGCCACCACGCCCTTATCGCCGATGAGCACCGAGGCCGCGCCGTCGCCGAACCACGACTCGTAGAAGTATCCGCCCAGCGTCTCGCGCTTGTCGCTGGCCGTGACCAGCATGGCGTGGCGGCGGCCGGCCTTGACGGCGTCCAGGGCGGCGATCATGCCCGTGGTGCCCGAGCGCACCGACGAGGTGACGTCCATGGTCGAGGCCGAGGGCGCGAGGTTGAGCGCCGTGGCCACGATGCCAGCATTCTGCCGGTCGGCGTAGGGCAAGGTGGTCGAGCACAGGACCACGCCGTCGACGTTCTGGCGGTCGATGCCGCGAAGGCAATCGCGGCTCGACTCCACCGCCATACTGAGCGCGTCCTCGTCCCAGTTGCACACCGAGCGCTCGCCCTGCGCCACGGCCATGATGGCCGGAGCCAGCCAGCCGACCGACTCGAAGATGGCCATGCGCTCGAGCCGCAGCCGCGGAATGTAGCCGCCAAAGGATGTCACCCCGATCATTGTTGTCCTCCTGTCCAAAACCGCACCTGTTGCACCTTTTCCGCCTGCCGGATCTGCTCGGCGAGGCGCTGCCGCACCCCATCGTCGACGATGGGCTCGACCAGGCTCACCGGACGACCTTCCTCGTCCTCGCTCGATTGGTACTCGACGAGGTAGCCGGGCACGTCGGCCACCGTGCAGCCCCCGGTCCCGCAGCAGCTCGAATCGACCTGCGCCACCCGCACCGCGACCACCACCTGCCGCTCGCCCTCGGCCCAAAGTCGCTCCTTGACCGTGGTGTAACCGCCGCCGATCGCTCGGATCTCCTCGCCGATGATCGGATGAGCATAGGCGCGCATGGCTATCCCCCCGAGTCGAGCTTCAGCGGCGCCTGGCCGGGCGCGCCGGGCAGGCAGACCCCTCCGTAGCAGTGAAAGCCCGCGGCGCAGTCGTGGTGAGTCTGGCAGGGGCTCGCGCAGAGCCCCGTGCGCAGATTGCAGCGGTAAGCCCCGCAGATGAAGTCGGCTTGACAGGGCACGCCCAGCACGCTGTGCCCAGGAGCCGTCGGCTGTGGCGGGCCCTGGCCGTAGACCGGGTTGCCATAGGCGTCGTAGCCCGTGGGCTGGCGGTAGCCCGAGGGGTCCTGTGGCTCGCGGCGCTCGCAGCCGCTGGCGGCGCAGGCCAGCGCTGTCACGGCCATTGCGAAGCCCACCAGCCGGCTCATGCTCGCATCGTCTCCCGAGCTACCAAGGGTTTTCCTTTTGCGCGGTGCGGGCCAGCTCCACCAGCCGACGGCCCACGTACTCCTCGATGTCCTTGGGCGACAGATGCCGATCCTTGGCGAACTCGAACTGCCGCGGCTTGCCGTCGTTGTAGACGGACTCGAGCGTGGCGGTCTCGCGGTCGAGCGCCACCACCAAGGTCAGCTCGCCCAGCTCGAAGCGGTATTGGTCGGCCTCCTCGCCCAGCCGGACCGCTTGGCCCTTGGCCTCGAGCTGGCGGCGGGCAAAACGCAGCGCATCGAGCGCCTGACCCATGGCATCGTCGGCTACGGCCAAGGCCTCCTGAATGCGCTGCCGACGCCGCTCGGCCTGCTCGGCCTCGCGCTCTTCGCGGGACTTTACCGCCTCTGCCAGCTCGTCGCGCCAACCGGTCACGTCGCTACCTCGCGCTACTTGTTGTCTTTCTTGAACTTCTTCAGCCCCTCGTCCGCTTTGACCAGCCGCGGGTGCATGAGCTCGAAGAAGGCCTGGCGCCCGAGCTCGCCGGTCTCGCCCTTTTCGTGGCGCAGCGCCATGAGCGATCCCTGCTCCCCCATGAACTTCAGCGTCTCGATGGCTCCGCGCTTCTGCTCGGGGCTACCCGTGCGGGCCAGCTGGAGCAGCCGGTAGCGCAGCACTACGCGCGTCTCCGAGTGGGGACCGTTGTCGAACTGCAGGTTGTCGAACTGCGCCCGCAGCCGCTGGCGCGCCCACTCCTGGGGCGTGTCGCCGATCTTGACGCGGCTCATCGCCTCGGCGTTTTCGACCCAGCGGTAGATGTTGCCCACCTCCAGATCCTTGTCCGACCAGTAGCCAAAGGCGCGGTAGTAGACGTCCTTCAGATCCTCCAAGGCCGTCTTCTCGACGTCCGCGTACATGGCGATCGCTCGGGAGGCGTCCTCGGGACTGCCGCCCAGGATCAGCGCCAGGGCCGCGGGGGTGCGCAGCTCCGGGCTCTTGATGAGCTCGTAGAGCCGCTGCTTGGCCGCGGGGCCTGCCTTGTCGAAGCCGCTCGTGCCGATGGCGTAGCCGACCAGGTTGCGGACCCCGATCTCCAGCTCGGGCCGCAGCAGATCGATGAGCATCTCGACCGCATCCGGAATGGGCCGACGCGAGAGCGCCTCGGCGTAGCAGCCGCCGATGAGCTGCTCTTTGGGGTCGTCCTTGGCGGCATACTCGCCTACCTTCTCGACCACCTTCTGCATGGTCTTGTCCGAGGCGATCCAGGCCAGGGCGTTGCAGGCCGCAAAGCGGGCCTCCTCGTGCCAGGTCTCGTCCTCGATGAACTCCATGAGCGTTTTGTCGGCCGACTCACCGGCATCCGGGCCCCACTGAGCGAGCCCGTCCGAAGCGCCCACGGTCACCGCCCGAAGCGCCATGGCCAGCATGGCCAGGCCGGCCCCTTCCAGGCCCCTCTGGGTGATGTCCATCTTCTTGTCCTTCTTGCGGTCGAACTGGTCGAGCAGCTTGGGCAGCGAGGGGCCGTCCCTCATCCAGCCGATGTAACGCAGGCCGCTCTGCGCCGTCTCGAAGGGCTTGGGGAATGGCGGCTGCTGCCCCTCGACGGGCAGCTTGTCCTTGGGGAAGGCCCAGTCGCGCATCTGCTTGCGCGCATCCTCGTAGTCCACTGCCGCCAAAAAGCGCAGGCCGTTCGCGTGCGGCTGCGGCTTGGAGGTGAGCCAGGTCATCACGGGATCGGCGGCCACGTCGGCCAGCCGGTCGCGCTGCTCGGGATGAACCACCGCGAGGTCGGCCAACATGCGGGCGCCGATCACGCGGTGCCGATCGGTGCGCAGAAGATGGCCGCCCCGGTCGGCCTGCCAGAACTTCTCCCGGCTGTAGATGTCCTTGCCCTCGACCGTCATGCGCGTGGCGATGTACTTGGCCCCGCGCACGTCGCCGATCTCGGCCAGCCTAAGCCCCACCACCGTGCGCCAGTGCGGGTGCGGCTTGGCTCGCTCCACCCACGCGACCAGCGCGTCGCCCGCCCGCGGGTCGGCTAGCATCCCGAGCATGTCGAACAGCTGGCGGTGCTGGAACCAGTTGCGCGACTCGGGCTCTTGGACGACCGTTTCGAGCGCCAGCACCAGCCCCTCGCCGCCGATGCCGTCGCGCAGCGCCTGCAGGAACTTGAGCCGGCTGTCCTTGTCGGCCTTGCGCAGCGCCTCGAGCAAGGGGTCACGCGCCTTTTCGTCGCCGATGCGACCCAGGCCGCTGGCCGCCTCGCGGGCCACGACGATCTCCGGATCTTGGACGAGCTTGATCAGCACGTTGGTCCACTTGGCCTCGGCGTTGTCCGACAGGATGGTGGCGACCAGCTGCCTGACGGCCGTGCTCGTGTCTCCGGAAAGCTTGGCCAGCTCGTCCAGGCTGATGAGCGCGGCGACCTTCATCGGGTTGAAAGCGCCGCCGCCGTCCAGCCGCTGCACGGTGGTGATCTCGCCCGTGCGGTACAGCCCCATGGCCGTCTCGAACACGGTCGGCTCGCCCAGCTCCACCAGCGCCCACACGATCTGGCGACGGTCGCTCTCGTCGGCTTGCTCGAGCGCCTTGAGCAGCGCGGGTCGCGCCTCGGCGATGCCCGGGGCCTTGGGCCCGTAGTAGGCCAGCACCTGCGCACAGGTGCCGCGGATCTTGTGGCTGTCCTCGGCGAGCGCCAGGATGGCCAGCTTGACCCCCTCGTCGTCGCGCAAGAAGGCGAGCTGGCTCAGCGCCTCGCAGCGCAGATCCTCGTTCTCCTCACTGGCGGCCCATTTCCGCCACTGGGGGAGCTGGTCCTTGATGGGGAGGATGAAGATGTTCTTCTGGATCTCCATCCGCTCCTCGACCGACATCTTCTGCTCCTCGGCCAGGAACATGAAGTAGACGCCGACCACGATGACGGCCACGATGGCCACCAGCACCCCGATGATCACAGCGGGCCCGACGCGGCTAGGCCGCAGCTCGTCCGGGCTCAGCTCCACCGAGCGCGCCTTGCCAAAGGCAGGCCCTGGCCGCGAGACCTGGGCGGCACCCGCCGTGACAGCTGGCACTCCGCTCGAGGGCGGCACGCCCGCTGCCGTGGGATCGCTCATCACCGGAGCGCTGGGCGCGTCGGGCGCCGCCTGTCGCTCGCCGCCGCCCTGGCTCGGCGCCATCCGGGTCTGCGCGCCGTCGTCGTCGTCATCGTCATCGGAGCCGGGCGGACTGCCCGCGCCCCCGCCCGCTGGCGGCGCAGCCCCGCCGTCCGCTGGCCCATCGGCGTCGCCCTCGGGGGCAGCCCATCGACGCTCGTCCTCGTCGTCCGGCCGGTCGTCGGCAAGGGCGGTCTCCTCTAGCGGAGCCCAGAACCGAATGCGCCGCGGTCCACGACGCTGTGTCGAGTGGTAGGCCTGTTCGAGCATGCTCCCTCCAGCGCGCACAACCCCCAGACGGCTGGCCGACCGCGAGCCGACCGGCCGGTTGGGACCATAGTGCCTGGCCACCTTGGTGTCATCCTTGCATCGGCCCCCGCGCTGTACGAAGGTCGGAGCCCAGCCGGAAGGCTCGGCACAAGCGGTTGCTCGGCCCGGTGGGGCCCGAGCAGGCTTCCACGCCCTGGACGCGCCACCGAGCGCCTGCGTCGGGGCTTGCGCCGCACGGAGGACCCCCATGGACTTCGACCTCAGCGAAGAGCAGCAACTCATCCAGAAGTCGGCCCGCGACTACGCCACCCGGGAGATCGAGCCCATCGCGGCGGCGCTCGACAAGGAGGCGCGCTGGCCCACCGAGATCGTGGCCGGCCTGGCCGAGCTCGGCTTCATGGGCATGGCCATCCCGCCCGAGTACGGCGGCGCGGGTCTGGACTACGTCTCGTACGCGATCGCGCTCGAGGAGATCAGCCGCGCCTGTGCGAGCTGCGGCGTGATCATGAGCGTGAACAACTCGCTGTTCTGCGACCCGCTCATCCGCTTCGGCACCGAATGGCAGAAAAAGGAAATCCTGACGCCCACGGCCGCGGGACAGAAGCTCGGCGCCTATGGCCTGACCGAGCCCTCCAGCGGATCGGATGCCCAGACCATGACCACCGCGGCCGAGCGCCAGGGCGACGGCTCGTACATCTTGAACGGCTCGAAGAACTTCATCACCTGCGGGCCCGAGGCCGACCACACCATCATCTTCGCCATCACCGACCGACAAAAGGGCAAGGTCCGCCACACCGCGCTCATCGTGCGCCCGGACATGGAGGGCTTCACGGTGTCGCCTCACGACGAGAAGCTGGGCATCCGCGCGGCCCACTCCTGCACGCTGTACTTCGACAACCTGCGGGTGCCGCCCGAGTACGTGCTGGGCGAGCACGGCCAGGGCTTCAAGGTCGCCATGCAGACCCTCGACCCGGGCCGCATCGGCATCGCCGCGCAGGCCCTCGGCATCGCGCGGGCCGCGCTGGAAAAGGCCATCACCTACTCCAAGGAGCGGCGCGCCTTTGGCAACACCATCTCGCATCTGCAGGCCATCCAATTCATGATCGCCGACATGAGCACCGAGCTCAGCGCCGCGCGGCTGCTCACCCTGCGGGCCGCGGCCATGAAGGACGCGGGCGCGCGCCACAGCTCCGAGAGCGCCCAGGCCAAGCTCTACGCCTCGGAGATGGCGACACGGGTGACGCATAAGGCGCTGCAGATCTTCGGCGGCTACGGCTACACCACCGAGTACGGCATGGAGCGGCACTACCGCGACGCCCGCATCACCGAGATCTACGAGGGAACCAGCGAGATCATGCGGGTGGTGATCGCCGCGACCGCGCTGCGCTGAGCGCTGCCGAGCGAGGGGTCGATGTGTAGTGGCGTAGCGGAGCGTCGAGCACGGCTCGTGGCGGCCGCCACCGCGCTGGCGCTCGGGGCCTGCACGGCGGCGCCTGAGCCGGCCGATCCGAGCGCAGCCGAGGACGAGCCCGCGAGCGAGCGAGCGCAGCGGCGCGAGGCCCCCCTGGTCCACGGCGAGGTCGGCGCGCTGGACGTGGATGCCGTCAAGCAGACGGTCTGGGATGCCATGCCCGCCTTCGAGCGCTGCGTCGAGGGCACCCGTCGGCGCCTTCCCTTTGTCGGCGGGGAGGTGGAGCTGTTCATCCGCGTCGACCAAGAGGGAGCAGTACGCGCGACCTTCCTGCGCGAGTCGACGCTGGGCGACCACCAGGCCGAGTCGTGCATCCTGGACGTGGTGCGCGACCGCGACTGGCCGCGTCCCGAAGGAGGCGACGAGGGCGAGATCACGCAGCGCTTCAGCTTGGAGCCGGGCACGGGCGTGCGGCCGCCCACGCCGCTGGGGGCCGAGCAGCTGGGCATGGGGCTGAGGATACTGCGGCCGCGCCTGCGGGCTTGTCGCCATCGGGCGAGGACGGGCCCGCTCGACCTTACGCTCTACGTCGATCCCAAGGGTAAAGCCATGAGCGTGGGCGTGGCCGTAGCGGATGAAAAGGGCCTCGATGCCATCGACTGCGTGGTGCGCACCATGCGCGCGGGCCGCTTTGCCACCCCCGGCTCCTACCCGGCCAAGGTCACGGTGCCAGTGCGCTAGCCAGCGCTGTCGCCTCGCCTTGCCTGCGGCCCAGCGCTACACTCCGTGGTGCCGTGCCGCGGGGATGACGCAGAATCCGCGCGCGAGGGAGCAAAGGGAGACACCATGAATCGGCAGACCCGTAGGGCTTGGACAGGGATGACGACCACGGCCGGAATGCTGCTTTGCGCAGCCGCGGCCCAGGCTCAGCCCCAGATGGGCGAACTGCTCGTCACCGAGATCGGCGCAGGAGAGGTGACCAACATCACCGCTGGCGGCGATTTCGAGCCAGCCGAGCCCTTTGCCTGGGGGCTAAACGACCCGACCAGCGTGTGCCTGGGCCCGGGAGGCGAGCTGTACGTGATCGAGCCGGACGAGGACTGCGTGACCATCATCACGAGCGGCGGCGACCACAGCAACACCGCCCCCTTTGCTTGGGGGCTCGACAATCCCGTCTCGATGTACTGCACCGACTCGCAAATCCTGGTCGCCGAGCACGACGGGCCCGAGGTGACGGACATCACCGCGGGGGGCGACTTCGAAGGCGCGGCAGCGTTTGCGTGGGGCTTTTCCGATCAGCTCCTTGGCATCTCCCACGATTCCTCGGGCGCGATCTGGCTGGCCGCCTGGGACGAGCTCTACGACGTGAGCGCGGGGGGCGATTTCCAAGGCGCCGCGCCCTACGCCTGGGAAGGAGGCACCCTCAGCCGCGCGGTCGAGCACGGCGGGGCGCTGTACGTCGCGTCGTTCTCGCTGGAGCAGGTCCTGGATGCTAGCGACGGCGGAGACCTGAGCGAAGCCACGGTCTTCGCCACCGTGCCAGCGCTCGCCAACCTCGAGCCGGTCGGTGCCGAGCTCTATGCTCTGACCGTCTATGGCGAGGTGTTCGAGATCTCGGCAGGAGGAGACTACACCCTCCAACGGCCGTGGGCGTGGGGGCTGGAGATCGGCGACTACGCCGAGCTGTACTACATCCACGGCTGCGGCGATGACGTCGTCGATCCGAGCACCGAGGACTGCGACGCAGGCGGCGTGAACACGGCCGAGTGCGATGGCGACTGCACGGCAGCGGAATGCGGCGACGGCACCTTGAACACCGCCGCGGACGAGCAGTGCGACGAGGGCGAGGAGACCGCCAGCTGCGATGACGACTGCACGGCGGTCGAGTGCGGCGACGGCAACGCCAACGCCACGGCGGGCGAGCAGTGCGATGACGGCGGCGCGTCGGCCGAGTGCGATGAGGACTGCACGGCGGCCGAGTGCGGCGATGGCACCGTGAACGCGGCGGCGGGCGAGGACTGCGACGAAGGCGAGGAGACCGCCAGCTGCGACGAGGACTGCACGACGGCCGAGTGCGGCGACGGCACCGTGAACGCCACCGCGGGCGAGCAGTGCGACGACGAAAACGCGGTCGATGGCGATGGCTGCTCGTCGAGCTGCCAGTCCGAGGGCGGCGGTGGCTCGGGCGGCTCTTCGGGCTCGGGCGACGGCAGCTCGGGCGACGAAGGGAGCTGCGCGCTCGGTGGCGCGAGCTCCCGCAGCGCGGGCGGCTGGGCGCTGCTCGCCCTGCTCGCGCTCGCGTGGCGCCGCACCGCGCGCCGATTCAGCGCAGCGCCGAGCGGCCGATGACCATGCGCTGCACCTCGCTGGTGCCCTCGTAGATCCGCGTTACGCGCACGTCGCGCAGGTGGCGCTCGGCCGCGAAGTCGCGCACGTAGCCGTAGCCGCCGTGGATCTGGACGTTGTGGTCGCAGATCCGCCCGGCCGCCTCGCTGGCAAAGACCTTGGCCATGGCCGCCTCGGGCGAAAAGGGCCTTGCCTGCTCCTTGAGCCTGGCGGCGCGCAAGCACATCAGGCGCGCGGCATCGAGCTCGGTGCGTCCGTCGGCGATCATCCATTGAATGGCCTGGAAGCTGCCGATGGGCTGGCGGAACTGCTTGCGCTCCTGGGCGTAGGCCACGGCTTCCTCGAAGGCGGCCGTCGCGATGCCGCAGGACTGGGCCGAGATGCCGATGCGGCCGCCGTCCAGGGCCATCATCGCTACCCGAAAGCCTTGGTCC
>CAYTYV010000236.1:0-9864 GCA_964441055.1 uncultured Polyangiaceae bacterium
GACCATGAAGTTCTTCACCGCACGGAAGAGCGCGATGTCGTCGAAGTAGCCGATCTTGACGAGGTTGTAGAAGCGGTCCGCCCCGTGGGGTGCCCACTCGCGCACCACCTCGACCACGAAGTCGCCCTTGGTGGTCTTGAAGGACACGCGGAACTTGTCGGGCGCCTTGTCCTTCGCGAGCGACGGGTCGGTGAGCTCGGGGGGTAGCGGTTTGCTCGGCCCGGCCGTAGCGGCAGCGGTGGCGGTGGCCGTCGCTTTGGCCGTCGCGGTCGGCGCGGGCGATTCGGTTGGCTCGGGGCTGCTCGCCGAGTCGCACCCGGCGAGAGCGAGCGATAGGGCTAGTGCAGTCAGTAGGATCCTCATGGCGGCGAACTACTCCGTCGATGAGGCCGCGCCAACAGGTTTTTTCGCCTCCGGTCACAACCCCGATTCGCGAAGGTCCGAGAACGCCGCCCGTAGCTCGGCCAGTGGGCCGATTTTGGCGTAGACGGTGTACTCGTGAACCAGGCCGGGCGTGAGGCCGAAGGTATCGAGAAAGGCGAAGTAGGAGGTGGCGTGGTCGCCCCCGATCTCGCCGTATCCCATCGTTGCAGAAGTCAGTGACGGGGCTCGGAACCCCTTCTGCCGAGCCCCCTTGGGCCGGATTGAAGGGCCACGGCTCGCCATGCCACGAGCCGCCCATTTCGTCGCCGTAGAACGACTGCTGGAGGTGTCGACCCGTGTCCGCGCTGTCGAGCACGTTTTCCATGGCAATGGACAGATGGCCGATGGCCGCGCCGTGGTCTACGTTGACTCCCAGCCGCAGGTCGCCGTTTTCCAGATAGGACCAGCCCGAAGGAACCGCGGTGCTCGGCACGCACCACTCGACTTCCCCACTAAGCCACGAGATTACTCAACGGCAAAGCCGCCATCAACCCGTCGAGGAGTGGGTCTCGAGCCGGTCGCGGCAGCTCGAGCTCGCCAAGCGCGGGGGCTGGCCTAGCCGGTCCCGGGCGGTGCCCAACACGCGTTCGCAAGCCCTGGCCACGGCGATGAGCCGCGCGTCGTCGTTGGCTCGGGCGATGAGCTGCAGACCCACTGGCATGCCCGCGTCATCCCGGCCTACTGGCAGGGTCACGGCGCATAGATCCAGGTAGCTCGGCATGGCGGTATTGCGCAGCGACAGCAGATTCTGCGGGCCATAGCTCTCGGCAGTGGCGATATCGTCGAGCCGGGGCGGTGTGTTGGCGACTGTGGGGCAGACCAGCACATCCACCTGGCGCAAGCGCTCATCTGCCGAAGCGGCCAGCTGTCGAAGCCTCTGCCGCCGCGCCGCGACCTCGCGCGCGGGCAGCTCGGCGGCATCGCCGATGCGCGCCCGCACGTTCGGGTCGAGCGTCTCGAGCCACGCGGGCAGCTCGGTTGCGAGAAAACGATGCAGCTCGAACGAGACGGGGCCTCCTTGGCGGAACAGCTCCCAGGCAGGTCCGAGCTCGGGCAAATCGAGCGCGCGCAGCCGCATGCCAGCGCTGGCGAGCTCGCCGAGGGCGGCATCCACGGCTTCGACCACGCCTGCCGAGCAATCCTCGAACAACAGCTGGTCTGGACGGCCTGCGCGCAGCGTCGCGAGCTCAGCCGGCTCGCCGACACCATCGCCGTGCGGATCGATCACCTCGAAGGCGATCTGCAGGTCCTCCACCGTGCGGGTCATGGCTCCGGCCGTATCTAGGGTGGTGCTGAGCGGTACGATCCCCTCGGTGGACCAACGCCCTTTGGTGGTCTTCAGTCCCACGTTGGCGGTCCAGCTCGCGGGGATGCGGCACGAGCCCGCCGTGTCCGTGCCCAGCGCTACCCAGGCCGATCCCTCGCTCAGGCTCACGCCCCCGCCTGCCGTGCTGCCGCCTGGCGCGCGGTGGGCGTCCGCGTCCCAGGGGTTGACGGCCGTGGGGTAATGCGGGTTGGTGCCAATGCCGCCAAAGGCGAATTGCACGGTGTGAGTCTTGCCGCTCAGCACCGCCAGCTGCGCCAGCACCGCCTGCAGCACGGGACCGGGCTGCTCGAAGCGGGCGGGCAGCCGCTTTGGCGAGCCCGCAAAGGTCGCGAAGCCCGGAACGCCATACAGATCCTTGACGGAGATGGGAATGCCCTGCAGCGGTCCGCGGTCGTCGCCTGCGGCAAAGGCGGCATCCGCGGCTTGTGCCTGCGCGAGCGTGCGTTGGGCCTGGACCGAGCAGTACGCGCCCAGCCTCATGTTGCGCAGGGCGAGATCGGCCAGCTCGGCGGCCTGCAGCTCGCCACCGCGCAGCATCGCCCCCAGCTCGGCTATCGATGGATCTGCCAGATCGACCATGTTGCGTGCTCGCGGTTTGGTTCCCCTTCCGCCAGGGGCGATCGCGCGCGCGGCTCGCTTGGAGTATAGGCGGACCAGCCCCGGAAGGAGTACCCCCATGGCCCAAGCGCGCTGGCGCACCGAGCCCGATCACAAAAACCCCGGCTGGCCGCCCGGCATCCCGTTCATCATCGGCAACGAGGGCTGCGAGCGCTTCGGCTTCTACGGGATGAAGAGCATCCTGTGGATCTACCTGGTGGCGCTCTACGGCGCGCACGGCATGGTCGAGCAAGCGGCCAAGAGCGAGGCCACCGCCACGGTGCACCTGTTCATAGCCGGCTGCTACACCTTCCCGATGATCGGGGCCATCGTCTCCGATCGGCTGCTCGGCAAGTACCACACCATCATCGGGCTCTCGGTGGTCTACGTGCTGGGCCAGTTCGTGCTGGCCTTCTTCGAGAGCAACCTCACGGCGGCCTACGTGGGGTTGGTGCTCATCGCCATCGGCACTGGCGGCATCAAACCCTGCGTGTCGGCCAATGTCGGCGACCAGTTCGGCCGGGGGAACTGGCACCGGGTGGAGAAGATCTTCCAGGCCTTCTACTTCATCATCAACTTCGGCTCGGCCTTTGCGACGCTGCTCATCCCGTGGACGCGCAAGATGTGGGGCTGGCAGGTGGCCTTTGCCATCCCGGGCGTGCTGCTGGCGCTGGCGACGGTGGTGTTCTGGGCCGGTCGGCATCGCTTCGTGCACGTGCCGCCCAAGCCCGGGGGCAAGCTTGGCCTGCTCGACACGCTCTCCTCGGTGTTCTTGCTGCTCACCTTGGGCTCGCTGGTGTTCACCCACGGGCTGCACTGGGCGCTCATCGTGCTGATCTCGCTGGGCTGCTTGGTTGTAGGGCTGGTCCTCTTCCTGCTGCGCCAGAGCTGGCAGCAGGACGACGGCTTTCTGGCGGTGCTCGTCTACGTGCTACGGGCAAAGCTCTTCGGCGCGGGCAAGGACGAGCCCAGCCGTGCTGAGGCGAACGCGCGGCAGGACGAGCCCAGCACCGAGACCGAGCAGGCCGAACGCGACCGGCTCGAGGCGCATTGGTTCTGGGCGCCTGCTGTGCGGCGCTTCGGCCACGAGGCGGCCGAGGGACCGCCAGCAGTGCTGCGCATCATGACGGTGTTCTTCTTGGTGCTGTTTTTCTGGGGGCTGTTCGACCAGCACTCCTCGACCTGGATCCAGCAGGCCAAGATGATGGACCTGCACTTCGACTTGCCGCTGGTCGGCTCCTTCGACTTGCTCGCTTCGCAGACGCCCGCAGCCAACCCCTTCCTGGTCATGCTGCTCATCCCCTTCGTGTCCTTCGTGCTCTACCCGGGTATCGAGAAGCTGGGCATCAAGATGACGCCGCTCAGGCGCATGACCGCGGGCATGTTGCTGGCCAGCGCGGGCTTTGCCACGGTGGCGCTGATCCAGCGGAACATCGACGCTGGCCTGGCTACGGGCGATCAGGTGCACGTGGCCTGGCAGCTCGTGCCCTACGTGCTCATGACCCTGTCCGAGGTCATGGTCTCGGTCACCGGGCTGGAGTTCGCCTACACCCAGGCGCCCAAGCGGATGAAGAGCACCATCATGGGCTTCTGGCTCATCACCGTGGCGCTGGGCAGCATCTTGGTGGCGCTGGTGGCCAAGGGAGCCCAGCTCGAGCTCGAGGGCTTTTTCTGGCTGTTCACGGGCCTGATGGCCGTGGCCGGGCTGCTGTTCGGCCTGCGCGCGGCCTTCTACCGCTACCGAGACTATACGCAGTAGGCGCACTGGCGCCTGAGCGAAGTGCCTTGCCCGGTGGGGAGCATCATGCAGCGCTGGTCAATTGACATGGTTGCTTGCGGCGTCGCTGCCCTGCTGTTGGCAGCCTGTGGGTGTGCTTGTCGCGACGGTGGCGACACCGCGACAGCGCGCAAGGCATCGAGTGCGGCCAGCTCCGGAGATGCATCGGGCGGCTCGCTGGCGGAGCTGGACGTTGAGCAGTACGCACTCGACAGCAGCGTGAGCACAGACCTGCTGCGCAAGGACTTGGACATGCTACGGAAGCTCGCGCGGAAGATGGCGACGCCCCTGGGCGCTCAGGCGCTGCGCGAGGCGTTCGGCTCCGACGTGGACTTCGCGGCTCCAAAGGATCGCGGCTACGGGCTGTCGCTTGCCAAAGGCACCTTGAGCGGTGGCTACGGCTATTGCGACGTGGCCATCGCCTTGTACCAGGAGGCGCTGGTCGCAGTCGGCGTTCGGTGCTCTTGGCACGAAGATCTATGGCCGCGGATCGAGCGTTTCGTGACCGATGCGTTGAATCGGCTGCCAGCGACAATGAGACTGAAGCAGGACGGCCGTCGGGCCGCTGCCACGTGGTGGTCCACCGATGGCCGCGCACGGGCGCGGGCAACTGTAGCCCAAGTACTCGGGCCCACCACCGTCGTCCACGTCCCCACCGAGCTGGCCGAAGCGTATCAGGTGCTGACCGATCCAACGAGCGAGCTCATCGTTGGACACTTCTGTGGTCACCCCGGGGACATTCCGGCAGGAAGATCGGAGATGGGAGATCTCGTCAACGCGAAACGCCGCGACCTGCTGCGCAACGTTCTGCGTGGGCTCAATCCCGAGGGCCGCGTCTACGGTGCGCTGGGGCTCTCACGGCTCGAGCCAGTCGACCCGGCCGACGCCGCCACCATCGCCAAGCTCCGGGAGAGCGAACTCACCGTGCTCAGCTGCGTGACATGCATGTTTCGCAGGGCGAATCCGGCCGAGACCCTGGATGACGTGATGGTCAGGGACCGCAAGTAGCGAAGCCTGCGGGCCGGGGAAGGACGGTTCGGCTCCAAACAGGAGACCGGTGGAATGGCCAAGGCCGATCGGGCATTCCCGTAGCAGATCACCATGAGCATCGCCACACGCCTCCCGGTTCTGGTCCTCGTCCTCGCGGTGCCGATAGGCTGCACCATGGGCTCGGTCGGGTACGAGTTCGAGCCGGCTCCCGCGTGGCGAGAGCTCGACCTATCCGAGCTGGCCGGAGGGCGGTTCACCTACCTCGAGCTCCGCGACCGCGGGCCCGACGGAACGATTGCCTTCGGCCACAAGTGCGCCGAAGCGGACGACGCGACGAGCTGCGCGGCCTCCTTCGATGCACTCGGCAGCGCTCGCCGTAGGGGCCTGGACGACGATGCTCGGGTCTTCCTCGCCGTCAACGCCGGCAATGACAACCGCGGCCTTGCCGCGCACGGCGAGCTGGTGGCGTTCTTCGAGCCCATCGACACGCCCGAGGAGGCGCTCGTGCTGGCGAGGGCCGCGGGCCACGTCTGGACGGATCGCTGTGAGACGCGAGGTGCGTACCGCGCGGCAGGTGATGACTTCGAGCTCATCGTCTCCAGCGACGCGGCGGACGCGGCACCGCCGGTGTCCGCGTTGCTCGTGTCCCGGGAGGGCTCGATCGAGGTGCTGGAGCGGCAGCCCGAGATGGTCCTCGAGTGCGACGGCTTCGACGGCGCCGAGCTCGAGGCCGCGCCTGTGATGCGAGAAGAGCCCGCGGCAGATCCAATCCACACGCGCTGCGCACCACCGCCGAGCACCACTCGACCTGCGGCTTCGGTTGGGACCTCGCGCACCGCCTGGGCTGACGCCGAGGGCACGACCTCGAGTTCCACTGGATTGGACGAGCCCGCAGGCTCGTCCTCATACCGTGATGCGCTCCGCGGCCACGCCGAGAGCATCTCCGCGCCGCACCGTCCGGGGACGGCACCCTCCGTCGAGTTCTGTCACCAACGCTACCCCCTCACGACCACGGAAGCCGAGTGCCATGACCGCGACTGGTTCGACCTGGCGCCGCTCGGCGAGCTCAAGGCGCTCAAGCGCTTGAACCTCGCCGGGACCGGGGTGAGCGAGCTCGGCCCCCTCAGCGCCCTCGGCTCCCTGCGCTGGCTCAGCCTGCAGGGCTCGCCGGTACACGACGTGTCGGCGCTTCAGGGGCTGCGGACACTGCGAACGTTGGACCTAAGGGACACGCCGGTGCGAGATCTCCGGGCCCTTCGGCAGCTCGACAGGCTTGAGGAGCTGCTGCTCAGCGACACGCCGGTCTCCGACCTGCGACCGCTTGCTCAGCTCGAGAACTTGAGGTCACTGTGGCTGGCTCGCACGCAAGTCGAGAATCTGCGGCCGCTGAGCACGCTGGCCGATCTCCGCGAGATCGACTTGCGCGGCGTACCAGCCCGCGATTTCCGCCCCCTTGCAAAACTGTCCCGACTGGCGCACGCAGAGCTACCCCACGCGAGCGATCCGCTCGAGCTCACCGCTGGCGACCAGCCTCTCGAAGCCACTGCGGACGAGTCGACCCACGCGCCCCGCCACCAGCCTTGCCGGGCGGACACCATCGACGCGTGCTGGCGGCACTACCTCGAGGCCTGCCACCAGGGAGATGCCCGCTCGTGCTACCAGGCGATACACATCGCGGATGCCGGCCATGGCGAGCCTAGTGCCGCGGCCACGGCGGAATCGCTGCTCCGCCGCTCGTGCGAAATCGATCCGGGGCGCTGCGAGTGCCACCTCGTCTTGCTGCAGGGCGAGGGGCTCGGCCAAGTGGCAGCCCGCAAGGTGGCCCGCCAAGTGCCGGCATTGGCTGGGCATGTCATCCACGAAGTGATCCCCTTCGTGAACGCAGACGGGGTGCAGCGGATCGCGTTGAGCTACTCGTCGCCCGAGCGGGACGAGTCGGCCGCCGATTTTTACGGCGTGCTAGCCCCGCGCCGCGACGGCTTCGGCCTGGTTTGGCGCGCCAGAACCTGGCCGCTTCACGAAACGCGCTACCAGGGGCTCATCGTGTTGGATGTGGACGGCGATGGCCACTTCGAGCTGCTCATGGAGCGCTACAATAGCGGTAGCGGTGGTAGCACCCATCGCACGCTGGTCTACGCGCCGCGCTGGGGCGAGCTGTTCTGGCAAGAGACGGCCTTCTGGGAGCCGTGGGACGAGCCGACCTTCCGGCTGTCAGACAGCCTCCGTCGGCCATGGTGGGCGCCCATCCGCCTGTGGTTCCTGACCCACATCGAGGGGTACAACGGTGGCGCGATGCCGCCGGATGGCTACGGGCTTCGGACCAGGACTTGCCAAGAAGAGCTGGCCGACGTGTGGCGTACTCTCGATTGAGGGGCCAACGGCGCCGTCGGGCGCGGGCGCTGGAGCCTATTCGTACGGGTCGTCGGGATCTGCCTTGGGCGGCGTGGGCGGTCTGCGGGGCGCCGTGCGGGGGGCGGTGGCGGTCGAAGGCGCGGTGGGCTGCGCCGCTGCCGTTGCGCTGGGTGGCGGGACGGGCGGCTCGACGGGCTCGTCGGCCGAGGCCTCGGCGGTCGGCTCGCTCGAGGGTGCCACATCGGCCGCAGCCTCGGCGGTGGACGCGGCCGTGGGGGCCGGCTTGGGCGGTAGCGCGGGCGGCTTGGGCGCAGGGGCCTTGGCCGTGGCCGTGGTCGCAGGCTTTCGGCCCGTATCGGCCTTGGATCTCGAGCGGTACTGCAGCCACACGACCAGCGCGGCTGCCACGGCCAAGGGCCTTGGCCGCCTTCTTGCGGTCCTTGGGCGGACGCAGCCATGGTGGCAGGCGTCGCTTGGCGGGCGCCGCAGAGATGGGCTCGGGCTCGCTGTCGGGCGCATCGTCGGCCTCGATCGGCCGCGCCCGATCGGCTCGGCGTCGACGGCGCCTCGCTCCCTGGCTCAGCAGCTCGGCGTCGCCTTCGTCTTCCTCGTCCGCCTCGTCGGTGAGCCCGCTCGGCTTCGGGGTTTGCGCGCGGCGGGCGGCCGCGCTCTTCGCGGTCGGGCTGCGACGCTTTTTGTGGCGCATGCGCCTGCGCTTTTTTCGTGACGGCTTTCCCACTGCGCCGCCACCGTAGATCGACGACCCGACCTCTGCCAAGCCCAGCGGCTCGTGCAGGAATAACTCCGTCTCGCGAGCCCTAGGGCGAGCTAGCCGAGGGCCGCCTCTGCTTGCAGCGAACTCGGTCCCATCCTGGTACAAGGGCACGATGGCTCGTCGAGCGCGCAACGCGTCGGCACCCGACCCGAAAGGCCGGGGCTCGGCGCCGCGGGATCGCCGCGGCCCGCGCAGCATCGCACTGTGCGTGCTCTTGGGGATCGGCCTCTGCGGCTGCCTGCTCCTCATCCTCAGCTTCGGACACGGCCGCGACCAGGGCATCTACGCGGTGGTGGCCCGCAGCGTGCTCGACGGAGGCATGCCCTACCGCGACGCCTGGGACTTCAAGCCACCCGGTATCTACCTGCCCTACATGCTGGCCCGCGCCCTGTTCGGTCCTGCGCAATGGGGGATCCGCCTGCTGGAGGTGGCCGGCCTGGTGGCCACGGTGGGCGCGATGATGGGGCTCAGCAAGCGGTGGTGGGGAGACTGGCGCATCGGGCTGCTCGGCGGCGCGCTGGCCGCGCTGGTGCACGCTCAGCTCGACTTCTGGCACACCGCCCAGCCCGAGTCCTTCGGGGGCATGCTGTCGGTGTGGGCGCTGTACCTGGGCACGCGGCCCGCGCGTGGGCGGCAGCGCCTGGTCGGCTACCTCGTGAGCGGCGTCCTGTTCGGCCTGGCAGGCCTGCTCAAGCCGCCCCTGGCAGGCGGGGGAGCCGTCTTCGCCCTGGTCGAGGCGGGTCGCGCCCTGCTCGGACGAGCCGACTCAAAGGCTGGCAACAACGGTCCGCGGCAAGACCGAGGCCGCAAGCTCTCGAGCCGCCTCGCAGGGGCGCTGTGGCCCATCGGCATGGTGCTGCTGGGCGGGCTGCTCCCGTTCGCAGCCACCTTCGCTTGGTTCGCCATTCGGGGTGCGCTGGGCGAGCTGGGCCAGACCTTCCTCGAGTTCACGCCTCGCTACACCGCCCTCGGCTGGGAGGATCGAAACTTCTCGTCCATGCTCTACCACGCCTTTGCGCAGTGGTTGCTCACCTACTCGTGGCTGTTCTGGGTAGGGCTGCTGGGCCTGCTGCTCGGCGGACCGGAGCTGTGGCGCAAAAAGGGCGTGTGGCTCACGCTGGCCATCGTGGCCGTCCAGCTCGTGGGTGTGGCCCTGCAAGGCAAGTACTTCCCCTATCACTACGGCGCCTGCTGGCCGCTCACCGCGCTGGTCGCCTCGCTTGGATGGTGGCACTGGGGTCAGCGTGCGGCGCGCCGCGGCGTGCTCGGGGCGGCGGTGGTGCTCGCGGTGTTCGCCGTGGCGGTGTGGTACCGCACGGCCACCAAGGATCTGGCCGACTCGTTTTGGCAGCGCACCGCCCAGCGCGTGGCCGTGTTCGTCCTCGGCCGGGGCGGCCAGGCCGGGCAAGACGCGCTCGCCTCGGTGGCCGACGTGGACGCTCGCACCAACCGCGCGGTGGCCCAAGCGCTGCGCCGCTGCACCCCAGCTGACGAGCCGATCTACATCTGGGGTTTCGAGCCCACGATCTACGACCTGGCCGATCGCCCCCTGGCGAGCCGCTACCTCTACAACGTGCCCCAGCGGGTCGACTGGGCCGCGGCGCAAACCCGGCCGGAGCTCAT
>CAYTYV010000237.1:0-9862 GCA_964441055.1 uncultured Polyangiaceae bacterium
TGTCGAAGGTCGCGGTAGGTGCCGCCAAAGCGCCGTGCCCGCTCGGGCGAAGGAGAAGTCGGTTTGGGCGAGGCTCGCGGCGCTACGCGGTGGCCCTGGCGATCGAGCACCGCGTCGAGGACGGCCCGGCCAAGGGCGGGGGTGTGCTCGCGATTGTAGGCCAGGACCACGCCCAGCCGCTCGTCGGGAAACAGCATCAGCAGGCTTCCCCAACCTGCGGAAAGCGAGCCGCCGTGCCCGATCGCCCGCCGCGGATACTGCGGATGGATCTCGAAGCCATAGCCATAGCCGCCCACCTCGGGATGGTGGGCGAACTGCTGGCGCTGCATCAGGCGCGTGGTGGCAGGCGCGAGGACGCGCCGCTCGCGGAAACGCCCCTCGGCGAGGTGGGCGATGGCGAACTTGGCTACGTCAGCCACGGTGGCGTTGAGCGCACCCGCTGGCGCCACGTTCAGGGCCTCGAAGGCCGAAGCGCGGTGGCGGCCGCCCGCGACGCGATAGCCCACGGCCAGATCGGCCGCCAGCTCGGGCGGCAGCCCAAAGCTAGAGCGCCGCATGTCCAAGGGACCGAGGATGTGCTCCTCGGCGTACCGGGCAAAGGGCACGCCAGAGACGAGCTCGACCAGGTGTCCGAGCAACGCATAGCCGTGGTTGGAGTAGCTGATGAATCGGCCAGGAGGCATGACGCGCGGCGGCATGCGCCGAGCCAGATACGCGCCCAGGGGCTCGGCAGGCGCGGAGGCGGCCACGGCATGGCCGAAGGTCCGCGGCTCGAGGCCGCCCGTGTGGGTGAGCAGGTGAGCCGCGGTGATCGGAGCTTCGTAGCTATCCGGTAGCTTGAACGAGCGGAGGTAGCGGTTGACGTCGGCGTCCAAATCGAGCTTGCCGCGCTCGACGAGCTGCATGACGGCCGTGGCGGTGAACAGCTTGGAGACGGAGGCGAGCCGAAAGACGGTGCGGTGGGGATCGACCGGCCGCTGCTCGCTCAGCTCGGCGTAGCCATAGCCTTTGGCCAGGACGACGGCGTTGTCCTGGACCACCACCAGCGCCAATCCGGGAACGTGCAGGTCGTCCATCTGCTGGGCGATGATCGGATCGAGCCGCTCGGCTAGCGCCGCGGCTTTCCCGGGGTCGGTGAGCTGCGGTCCAGCGCGTGCCTGGGCTGCCAGGACCGCGACGCGCAGGCCTGCCAGAGAGGCGATGGCGAGCGGGCGTTTCAAGACGGCCCTGGGCCTTACGGTGAGCTGGGCGACGAGCGGTCGCGGATCGCGGTGCGCCGTCCTCGCAGGCCGAACAGCAGGCAGCAGAGCGCCAGCAGGCCGTAGCCGAGCGCAATGCTGGGCGCCGCCGCCCAGCCGATGGCGCCCGCGTGGATGAAGCCGAAAAACGACAGCGCCGCCGCCGCGCACGCATAGCCCGCGGCGGCGAAGAAGCGATGGTCGATGAGAAAGGCCGCCACCGCGCCGAGCAGAAGGCCCGTGATGATCGCCCCCTGTCCGAGCGCCGCCAAGCCCGCATAGTGCACCCCGAGGCGCGTCAAGGCCTCGGCAGCGACATCGACCGAGGAGCCCGCCGCGGTCAGCGTTTGATCGATCTGGGTTTTGACGTAGGCGGCGATGTGGGGGACGAAGGCGATCATCACCGCGGGCGCGTACTTCTTGGCGCTGCTCTGCACGGCTTGCGCGCCGATGACCAGCGCGATGTACAGCAGGATGACGAAGGCGACCTCTTTGGGCACGATGGCTTCGGCCACCGCCATCAGCCCCAGCAGCGCGATGACCAGCAGCACGCCGCCGTTTAGCAGGGTATAGCCCGTGCGAGCGCCCACCGCCTTCCAGCCGGGATGGCCGATGTAGACCGTGGTCGGAAAGCAGCCGCCGAACAGCGCTCCGACCATGGTGCCGAGGCCGTCGGCCAGCATGGCCTCGCGGGTGGGATAGCTATCGCCCGCGGCCGCGGCGCTCTCGACGTTGTTCATCGTCTCGATGAAGTTGTAGATCCCCATGGGCACGACCACCATGAGGAAGGGCAGCACCTCGTCCAGGCTGCCGAGCACAGTGCCGACGGCGGGCGTGGGCAGCTTGAGCCCTATCTCGGTCGACGCCTCACTCAGCCTTGCCCAGCTCGCCAGGCCCGTGCCCCAGGCCAGGGCCGCGCCCACGGCGATGGCGACGAAGCCCGTGGGCAGCCCGAAGGGCATGCGCACCCGTCCGATGAAGCCGATCAGGATGATGGCCAGCGGCACGAACCCGACCAGGGGGTGCTCCCAGATGCCCAGGGTCGGCTTGAGGGCGATCCACACGATGGCGATGCCCGCCAGCGTGCCGAGCAGCGCGGGGCGGGGCGTGTTGCGCCGAATGGCCGGACCGAAGAAGGCGCCCGCGAGCTCGATGGCGCCGCCGATGAAGGCCGAGGCCACGCCCACCTGCCAGGCCAGGACGGCGTCCTGGGTCTGCCAGTACACCGGCCCGATCACCAGAAACAGGTAGGCGAACATGATGGGCGTGGAGATCCCATACGGCAGCGCCGTCACATCCGTTCGCCGTTCGCGGCGCGCCAGCCGACGCGCCATATAGACGTAGTAGCCATTGCCCAATGCAATGGCGAGCGCACAGCCGGGGATCACGCGGCCGAAGACGATGTCGGCGGGCATGTGGAATACCCCGGTCAAGGTGCCCGCGATGATGAGCAGGTTGACCAGGTTGTCGATGAACAGGCCGAAGAAGCCGTCGAGGTCCGAGGGGCGGAACCACGGAACGCGGAAGCTGGCCTTCATGCTCGGTACCGCGCCATGAACTCGACGTGATGCTGGCAGAACCTGCCGAGCGCTTGCTCGAGCTGCCGTTCGGGCGGCAGAAAGGTCATCCGCAGGTGGTGGGTGCCGCGCGCCTGGCCAAAGCCCGAGCCGGGCACGGTGCAGATGCCCGTATGCTCGAGCAGCGACATGGCGTAGATCACATCCGGGCTCTTGCCCTGCTGGGCGGCCTCCTGCAGGGCTTTCGGGGGCAGGTCGATGCGCGGAAAGGCGTACATGGCGCCCTCGAGCGGCTGGCAGCTCACGCCTTCGAGGCTGTTGAGGGTCCGGGCCAGCAGGGCCGACTTGCGCCGCAGCGACTCGAAGATGGCCTGGCGTTCCCGCGCAAAGCTCGGGTAGGACGGATCGCCGGGCTGGGGGGGGCGGACCATCAGCTGCATCATGACCTGGCCGTCCAGGTTGGGGCACAGGCCCACGCTCGCGAGCTTGTACAGCTCGGCATGCACGCCTGGGTCGATGCCGCACAGCTCCATGTAGCCGCCGCGGCGGCCGCACTCGCCGATCAGCCCCTTGGAGGTGGAGTGGAAGGAGACCAGCTCGAAGTCGGCGTAGCTGCTGCCCAAAGAGCGCAGGGCTTTTTTGGCCGAGCAAAAGGCCTTGTTCTCGGCATAGACGTTGTCTTGGTAGACCTCGTCGGCCAGCAGCACCAAGCGCTCTTTTTGGCAGAATCGGATGACGTCGAGCACGGTCTGCTCGTCAAAGCATTGCCCCGTGGGGTTGCCCGGATTGATGACGACCATGCCGCGGGGGCTCAGCCCGCGCGCCCGCGCCTCGCTCACCGCCCGCTCGAGCTCGGCCACCTGCAGGGTCCAGCCGGCCTCCTCGTCGAGCGCATAGCCCACGGCCTTGGCGTCCAATAGCTCGATGAGCGCGGTGTAGATGGGGTACTGGGGAATGGGAATGAGCACGGCGTCCGACGGGCTGCGCAGCAGCACCTGCATCAGCATGCTGATGCCCGAGGAGGCGCCGTCGGTGAGGAAGATGTCGGCCGGATCGGTGCCAAAGCCGTCGCGCTCGGTGATGAAGGTCGCCACGTCTCGCCGGATCGAGGCCACCCCCTGGCTGTGGCTGTAGGCGCCCGTGCCGCCCTGCATCGTGGCGAGCAGCTCGCGGGCTCGGGCGATGGCGTCGGCCGGGAAGAGGCGACTGGCATCGGGGTGGTCGAGCAGATCCGGGCAGTCGCACAGCGCCAGCATCTGGCGGTAGAAGGTCACCGGGCTCTGGCCCACCGATTGCGGGTTGCCGATGTTGCAGAACAGCACCTCGTCGAAGCCGCGGTCGCTCTTGCCCTGGCGAAGCTCGTGGGCGATGCGCTCGGCCATTATGGGAAGCTCGCCGCGCACGGCGTACTGCATCCTGCGCACGCAGGGGTTTATGGTGCCCGGCTGCAGCACCTTGCTCATGGCTGGCTCCCGGCTTTGGCGGGCGTCGGCACGAGCTGGTACTCGCCGATGGCCCGCTCCCAGAGCACGGTCCAGACGTCGAAGCGCCCGGGCTGGGCCGCGATGCGCTTGTTGTGGACCAGGATGCCCGCCGCAAAGTAGTTGTGCGGCGGGCCCACCGACAGGTCGTAGACCTGGGCTTGCCGCAGCGAGCGGTCTGCCGAACGCAGGGCGAGCGGGGTGCCGTCGAGCAGCAACAGCTCGTCGCCAGGAGCTAGGTCGGCTGCCCGAGCCCACGAGCCCGCGCGGTAGACCGGATGCTCGGGCGTCAGCCATAGCCGACGGGCAAGGCGCAGGGTCGCCCCGGGCTGCGGCTCGGAGATGGCGCGGACGGCCGTGACAACGCGTCGTTTGTCCTCGAGGTCGTAGCCCCAGACCGCGTCGGCTGGGCGCAGCGCCTCGACCGCGCGCGGACCCGAGGGCGTGGCAATGGGCGTGCCGCGGGCCACGCAGGTGAAGCGCTCCTGCTCCAGGATGTCGGTCACCTTGCCGTCGGGTGCGACCACCACCTCGTAGAACCTGCGATGCCAGGGCCTGCCGCTAGGGCTGGGCATGCTGTATCGCACCAGGCGCTGGCTGCTGGGCGGGGGCAGATCGACGGTGCGCACGGCGTGGCTGAGCTGAGCCTCGTCGGCGCGCTTTGCCAGGCGAGCTTCCAGGGCGCGGAGGGCGATTCGCTCGATCTCCTGGACCGGCTTGTGGCTCGCGCTGCGGTCGACCGTGACCGGGGCCGCATCGAACAGGTGGCGAGCGCCGCCGATCTCCAGCGTGGCCTGGACCTGGATGCGGTAGCGGCCGGGCTTGGACAGATCGGGCGTCGCCTCGAGCCATGGCGCCCGGGCGCGCTGCGTGCGCGTCTCAGGGGTGTAGCTCGGTGGCAGCTCGAGCTCTAGCCCTTGCGAGCCGAGCCGTGCGATCGTGCTGGGATGCTGCGCCAAAGAGGCCTGGAAGCTGGCGGTCTCGGCCGCGGCCGTGGCAAACGAGGCCTTGCCGTCCGGGCCCTCGATCTGCAGTGCAAAGCGAGCCGCGGACCAGCGCACCTGGGCCTTGCCGAGCGGGTGGTCTTGGGGCGTTAGCCCGTCCTCGGTGCGCCAGTGCAGCACCAGCTCGAGCGGGTCGCGGGTCGAGCTCGCCACGAGCAGCGGCCGGACGTGCAGGCGGGGTTTGTTCGGCTCGGCCGCGCTCGTCGGGCTAGGCGGGCCAGCTGTGGCGGACGCGCTCGGCGGAGCGGCCGGGCTCGAGGCCAAGGCGGTGGCGGCGCTCGGGCTCGAGCTTTGCGCGGGCGCTGCCACGGGCGGCGCCGACATGGCGTCCGCTGGGGACGAGGGGGCGGGATGCGCGACCGGCTCCTGGCAGGCGGCTAGCGAGAGGATGGCGAACAGGCACCACAGAAGACGCATGCGCGCAGGATAGCGGCCCGAGCCCGCGCTGGCCATCGCCAGGACGCGCCGTCAGCGGCTGGCGAGCATCTTGAGCAGCCAGAAATGCAGCGGGGCGAGCTTGGACCACCGCTCGAAGCAGTAGTCCACCAGCTTGGGCGAGTGCAGCTGCCTGGGCACCTTCACCTCAAAGCCCGCGTGAAGCCCCTTGTACTTCAATAGCTCGGCGCGCGGATGCTCGGGGTCGTAGCCGCGGGGGACCTTCTTGTAGACGTTCAGGCTCATGCCGCAGCCGGTTCGGGCAAAGGCCGGACCGACCTTTTTCACGGCCTTGGCCAGGGCGGGGCCGAGCTTGGGATCGACGACGGCCTGGCGGTAGACCTCGAGCAGCTCTTTGGGAAAGAGGTAGATCCCCGTGCCCAGCATGAGCGAGGGGGGCTGGAGGTGGAAGTAGAAGCCCGGGCACTCCATGCGCTTGCCGCCCCCCTCCCAGAAGAAGATGCCCACGTTCGTCTTGTAGGGGCGCTTGTCCTTGGAAAAGCGGGTGTCGCGGTGGATGCGGAACAGCGAGCCGTTGACCCGCGGCTCGGCCATGATGCCCGGTGATATCGCGCTCAGCCTGGCGCCCATCGCCACGACGAAGGCCCGCGACGGCGCCAAGATGTTCTCGTCGTACTCGTCGCGGTGCGCCGCGAACCACTGCTTGTCGTTGTTCTTGTCGAGCTTTTCGAGAAAGCGGATGGCCCCTCGCGGAAAGCCCTTGAACTGCATCTCTGCGCTCATCTCGTCCCGACCTCCTTGAGCGTGCTTTGGCGGACGCTAGCACGAAGCGCTGGCGGTGGGTCTCGGCGCAGCGAGCTCAAAGGGCGTCGAGCCGCGTGCGGCCTTTGGTCAAGAGCGGCTCGCCCGCCACCGGTTGACTGAGCGGCTCGACCTCGAGCAGCACGTTCATCGGCGGCGGCTCCTTGGTGAACACGCGCGCGCGGCCTTGCGCGGCGATGGTGTCGAGCTCCAGGCCCGGCTGCTCGGGGTGGTGGTCGCCATCGTCGTCCACGCTGCTCGCGATCCGCTTGGCCAGGCAGCGCAGCTGGTAGGCGTGGCCGCCCGCGACGGCCTGCTGCTCGACGCTGCAGTCGGACCGCAGCTGCCGCTTGAACAGCTGGAGCGAGCCGCAGCGAAGGCACAGCTCGGCGTGGAGCCGCTCGTGGCCGTCGCTGCGCAAGCGGGTCGCCAATACGCAACGCGTGTCGGGCTCGAGGTGCAGCCCTTCGCTCTTGACTGGGCGCACCTGCCAGGTGGCCTCTACCACGCGGGTCATGCGGGTTAGCGCCAGCCGCTCGCGCGCTACGTGCCCGAGGATGCCCAGCACCACGAGCGCGACGAGCAGCACGCGGGCCCCGTACCAGGCGAGCGCGCCGCGGGGCACGCGCGCAGTGGCATCCTCGAGCTCGGCGCAGCGGAAAAAGGGGCCAGCTTGCCGAGCCGCCTTGCGGTAGCCGCCAGGGCGGGCGGGATCGGGGTGGACGGCCTGCACCTTGGCGAAGACCGGCTTTCCCCGTAGCTCCAGGGCTTGAGCCTGAGCGGGCTCTTCAAGCTCGACTGGCGCTCCGAGGCCTTGCAGCCCGCCGTCGCCGTCGACCTCGGTCTGGACCCAGCAGGCATGGCGGGCCTCGAGCGCGTCCTCGGGCGCCACCGTGCTGCGCTGCGGCGCCTCGGCGCTCGGCCGCTCGCCCGCCAGGCCCAAGCCGAGCCCGACGGCGCCCGCATCTCCACCCAGCGCGAGCCCGACCGCGCGCACGTAGGCGCCAATGCCCACGCCGCAGGTGAAATTGACGAGACCCAACCCGATCCCGCAGGCAAAGGAGACGAGCCCCATCGGGAGAATGCCGATGGCGACGATGCCCACGGGCATGGCGCCGATAGCAATGATCCCAAAGGGCGTGCCGCCCAGGGCCAGCACCCCTGCCTCGTACTCGCTAAAGGAGATGAGCCGCACGGCCTAGCCCTTGCCCGGCTGCCCCTCAGTCGCAGTCGACGATCATGGGGCTCTGGCAGATCTTCAAGCCCGTGTAGTCGCGAGCGCAGTGAAAGTCCCGCACGCAGTCGGCCAGGGCAAAGCAGCCGGTCTCGGAGGCGCACTGCTCGACCTGGGCAAAGACGGCATCGGAGGCAAAGCGCGCGACCGAGGCGCAGACCGAGCCAACGGCGCTCACGTTCATCTCGCAGTCCTCGCCCGTACACGCCGTCTCCGCCAGCGCTTCCAGATCGTCGCACACCTGCTGCCGCCCGGCTGCCAGCGGGGCATCGCTCCGGAAGTAGACCTCGTCGATGCACTCGTAGTAGCCGTCGATCGCGCCGTTTGTCTCGAGCTCGTCGCAGCTCCGCTCGTAGAAGCAGCCCTGGAGCCGTTCGAGCGCGCTAGCCAGCACGTCCTGCGCTTCCTCGGCGCACTCGGCCTCGCAGTCCGGCTGCCAGCAGTCGCCGTTGAAGCACCACTGGTCGGGCAACACGCCGCAGCATTGAAGCGGCTCGCAAAGGGCCGCGCAGCTAAACGCGCCCGGGTTCTGGGGGTTGCAGTCCTGCTCGTCGGGGTCATCGCCCGAGCAGCTCACCATCGCCACCACCGCGATCCACCCTAGAGCGCCCAGCACGCGTGCTCGATACGGCTTCATGCGCGGAGGGCATCACGCCGCCGCGAGGACGTCAACAGACCAGGGCTGCGGCTCCTACAGCGACCCGTCGCGCAGGAAGGCCCGCAGGTGGCGATGGGCGATCCCCCTTTCCGCCGCGGGAAGGGGATCGAGGCTCACCACGACCTTGGGGTAGTTGTCGTGGACCGCCAGCAGCGCGCCGAACTCGCGAGCTCGCGTGGCCGGATCTGCCAATAGGTAGCAGGCCTGGACGTAGAGGCGCTCGTCGCCCCGGTGGCACACGAAATCGATCTCCCGGTCGCCCACGCTGCCAGTTGTCACGGTCCAGCCGTCGAAGAGCAGCCGGGTGGCCACGGCGTTCTCGACCACCTTGGCGGCGTCCTGCGGCCGTGTTCCGAGCAACGCTGCCCGGATGCCGAGATCTTCGAAGTAGTTCTTCTCGGCGACCTCGAAGAACCGCTTCCCCTCCAGATCAGCGCGACGGATGCGCCGCAGCAGGAACGCTTGCTCGAGGTAGGCGATGTAGCTCAAGACCGTTGGCACGGACGCCCCGATACGCTGATTCTTGAGAAACCGAGTGATGCTCTGTGCCGACACGGGCGAGCCCACGTTGTCGGCCAGAAACAGCACGAGCCGCTCCAGGAGATCGGGGTTGCGGATGGAATGGCGGGTCACGACGTCCTTGAGGATGGCGGTCTGGGCCACGGCGTGCAGGTACTCGAAGGCGACCTCGTCCTCGAGACGCAGGTGACGCAAGAACGGCAGCCCGCCGTAGCGCAGGTACTGTCGCAGCGCGTCGTCGTCGTCCTGGAGGCCGTGGAAGACGAGGAACTCAGCGTAGCTCAGCGGGTAGACCGTCACCTGGACGGACCGCCCGGCAAAGCGCGACGCAATTTCTCCAGACAGCAGCTCGGCGTTGGATCCCGTTACGTAGATGTCGAAGCGCCCCTCCGCCAGTAGGCTCCGCAGGGCGACGTGGAAGTCGGCGATCTCCTGAACCTCGTCGATCATGAGCACGGCACGACCCGCAGGCACTTCGGCGGTCACCCATGTCTGGACTTCGGCGGCGGTGCCGAGATGAGCCCACTCGGAGCGCTCCTTGTCGATGAAGAGGACGGGCACGTCGGGAGCTGCATCGCGCAGTCGCCTGCGCAGCGAAACGAGGAGGCAGGACTTGCCGACCCGCCGCTGACCGGAAAGCACCTTGATGAGTTGCGTGCCTACCCAGGGCTCGATTCGCGGCCAGTATGCGGGGCGTTCGAGTGGGCTACTGTCAATCATAATTAACAGTGTGACATCAGCTGCTGCTTCTATCAATCATAGATCCATGCGCGACCACTCGTCCTCGGTAGAGCCATCAGCCACATGGCATGGCCGACGCCGATGACCTCACCGTTCGAGACCGAACGCTGGACATTCGGGTCAACTAGAACGTACCCCGACTCCAGCCTCCACGCGGCCGAGCGCGTCCACGCCGTGTCCGCCGCAGAAGCTCGAAACCGACGGCCAATGGCGTCCAAGTCCAGCGCGCCACGCAGGATTCGAACCTGCGACTTCCGGCTCCGGAGGCCGACG
>CAYTYV010000238.1:0-9813 GCA_964441055.1 uncultured Polyangiaceae bacterium
GATCTGTTTGGTCATGGCTGACTCCCAAGGACTGCCGCGAGCCCACCGCGGCTGTGGCGGCCGGCTGACGAGCCCCAGACCGCTCTCTGCAGTGCGAAGGGGTAAAGTGTATAGCAGCCCATGCCGCAGCTCAACCGATGCTTGCGGCCCGCCGCCGACGCGGTCAGGGGTGAGACCATGAGCGCGCCGCCACCGGTCAAGCCCTCGCCCCCCCAGGGCGCGCCCCGCGTGCCGTCTGGCGCCGCCGTAGCGGGGGCGCGGCCAAGCTCGTTCTACGATGCCCTCTGGCGCGGCTGCGGCGCGCTCGACGAAAAGAGCCCCGCGGCCTTTCACCGCCGTCGGCTGCTGCTGCGGCTGGCAGGCGAGCGAGAGCCCCGCACCATCCTGGACGTGGGCTGCGGCCCTGGCCTGCTGCTCGCCGAGCTCGGCGAGCGCTTTCCCGAGGCCGGGCTGAGCGGTGCGGATCTGGCGGCCGAGGCGCTACGGGCCAGTCGGCGACGATGCCCCGAAGCCGCGCTGTTCGAGCTCGACCTCGCCGATGGCGACTTCGCCAAGACTCACGCTCAGCGCTTGGGTCGCTTCGAGCTGGTGGTGTGCAGCGAAGTGCTCGAGCATCTCGACGACGATGCCGCGGCAGTGCAGCGGCTGGCCTCGCTGCTGGCCTGCGACGGGCGCCTGCTGGTCTCGGTGCCTGGCGGCCGCCCGACCCGCTTCGACCTGGCCATCGGCCACCGCCGCCACTACCGCCGTCGCGAGCTCGAGCGCCTGCTCGCCCAGGCGGGGCTGCGAGTCGACCGCGTGCTCGGCTGGGGCTTTCCCTTCCACAACCTGTACCGCACGGCCGTGCGCTGGGCCTCGCGCCTGGCCATCGCCCCGCAGCGCCAGCCTGGGCCTAGCGACCCCTCGAAGCTGGTCGGTCCGCTGCTAGGCCGAGCCTACGCGCTCGTGGGCGCTGCGCTTCGACCCCTCTACTATCTAAACGCGCCGTGGGGGGGCGAGCAGATGGTCGCGCTTGCCACGAAGAGCGGCGTTCGCCAGCCCCTTGGGGACCATCGGCTGGCCCCAAGATAGGTGAGGGCCAGCCGATGGCCCCCAAGGGGCGAGATCTGCTTGCCGCTTGGATGGATTCGACGATGGGGGCTCCGGGCGTCGCTTTGCTCCTTCCTCTGCCCCCAAACCCCCGCAGGGGTCTCTGGAGGACAAACCAAACTCATTTGTCCACGATGCCCTTCCTCAAGGACTCTAGCCCGCGGCCCAAGAAGCGCGTGCGGTAGCCACTCCGCGTGACTACACTGCCCCAGGATGGCCTGGGTAGTTGCGCTTCTCGGTCTGGCCTTGCTCATGGTGGTCCACGAGGCCGGCCATTATTTCGCCGCCCGCCGCTTTGGCATGCGGGTCAAGACCTTCTCCATTGGCTTCGGACCCACGCTGTTCAAGCTGGTTCCGGACGGCGGCTACTACTGGTGCACCATGCTGGGCGGCAAGCTGCGGCTCAGGCTCCGCAAGCACGCCCCTTCGAAGCATACGCCGACCGTCTTCCAGCTCGCCCTGATTCCCTTTCTGGCCTACGTCCAGATCGCGGGGATGAACCCCTTCGAGGAGATCGAGCCCGAGGACAAGGGCAGCTACGCCAACGCCAGCCTGTTCGGCCGCATCACGACCATCATGGCTGGCCCCTTGGCGAACTACCTGTTCGCCTCGGTGTTCTTCTTCTTCGCGTTCTACATCTGGGGGGTACCCGTCTACGAGGAGAACCCCGACACCACGGTCGTCGTGGAGCCGGGCCGACGCGCCCACGACGCGGGCATGCAGCACGGCGACCGGATCGTCCGGGTAAACGGCACGGCGGTGGGCGACTGGAAGGCCATGGCCGAGATCATTCGCCAGCACCCGGAAAAGCCCATCACCGTAGTGGTGGAACGTCGCAGCGAGGACAGCGAGGAGCAGGCTGAAGAGCTCAGCCTCGAGGTCACCCCCGAGCGCATCGTGAACGAGGAGACCAAGGAGGAGCGCGGCCTCATCGGTGTCTCCCCGCTGGCCGAGCGTCGGGAGGTGTCGCTGGGCGAGGCTGCCAAGATGGCCGTGGTCGAGCCGCCGCGGGTGGTTCGCAACCTGGGGGTGGGCCTGTACCGACTGGCCACGGGCAAGGAAAAGGCCGAGCTCGGAGGCGTGGTCATGATCGGCAAGCAGCTCGCCGATGCGGCCCGCCGCGGCGCGCCCGACTGGCTGGTGCTGCTGGGCGTGCTGTCGGCGTACCTCGGCGCCTTCAACCTGATCCCCTTTCCCGCGCTGGACGGAGGGCGCCTCGGGTTTCTGGGCTACGAGCTGGCCACCCGTCGGCGTCCCAATGCGCGCATCGAGGCGCACATCCACATCGTGGGCCTGGTGATGCTGCTCGGTTTGGTGCTGTACATCACCTTGTTCGGCCGCCACGACCTCAATCTCGGCGGCAGGTAGCGGGAGCGGGCAAGTAGCGGGAGCGTCTTCTATGGGGGCGACGCCCGGCCCAAATGCGGCTAAGCCTGCCCACATGCAGCGCAGCGGCGACAGGTCCCACGGGCAGCATCGCGCCGTGCAAATGGTGCCGGGCTTTCAGCGCAGCGCGGACGGCTCGGTGCTGTACCGCGCTGGCGGCACCGTGGTCTTGTGCACCGTCTCGGTCGACAAGGATGTGCCCAAGTGGATGGGCGATCAGCCGGGCGGCTGGCTCACGGCCGAGTACCAGATGCACCCCCGCGCCAGCCCCGAGCGACGGCAGTCGCGCGACGGCAGGGGCCGAGCGCTCAAGGGCAGAACCCAAGAGATCCAGCGCCTGGTAGGCCGCAGCCTGCGGTCCGCCCTGGCTCTGGAGGCGATGAGCCGCTGCACCATCACGGTCGACTGCGACGTGCTGGAGGCCGATGGCGGCACGCGCACGGCCGCGATCACGGGGGGCTTCGTGGCCCTTGCCCTGGCGCTGCAACGGAGCGGCCTAGCGGTCTCGGCCCAGCGAGCCGCGCTGCGCGACCAGGTCGCGGCGGTCAGCGTGGGCTACGTCGACGGCGAGGTGCGGGTGGATCTCGACTACGCCGAGGACGTTGCGGCGCGCGTCGACATGAACGTGGCGGCCACCCCGGATGGGCGGCTCATCGAGGTGCAGTCCACGGCCGAAGGGGCCGCGCTCGACCGCGGGTCCTTCGAGGCCATGCTGGATGCCGCGCTCGAAGCCATCGGCTCGCTGGCAAAGGCGCAGCGGCAGACCCTGGCCGAGGCCGGGATAGATCTCGAGCGGCTGATGGGGAGCAGCCCGAGGGCCTCGTGAGGCCGCTCGCTGCTGGAGCCATGGCTATGGAGGCGGTGACGAGCATCGTGGTGGCGAGCCACAACCCGGGAAAGCTCGTCGAGATCCGCGCCATTCTCGCCGATTTGCCAGTCGAGGTTCTGTCGGCGGACGAGGCCCTGGGCGATGCGCCCGAGGTGGTCGAGGACGGCCAGAGCTTCGAGGAGAACGCGGCCAAAAAAGCGCGCGTCATCGCCCAGGCGAGCGGCATGATCACCCTGGCCGACGACTCGGGCCTGGAGGTCGATGCGCTCGGCGGCAAGCCGGGCGTGCGCTCGGCGCGCTTTTCGGGAGAGAGCGCCACCGATGCCGAGAACAACGCCGCGCTGCTCGAGGCCCTGGCCAAGGTCGAGGGCGGCGAGCGCACGGCGCGCTTTCGCTGCGTGCTGGTGCTGGTGGACCCGTCGAAGCCGGAGCGCGAGCAGGTGGTGGAAGGCCGCTGCGAGGGCCGCATCGCCCGCGAGCCCCGCGGCCGCGCGGGCTTTGGCTACGACCCGCTGTTCATTGTGGCAGGCCGAGATCGCACCATGGCCGAGCTCGGCGAGGACGAGAAAAACCGCATCAGCCACCGCGCCCGCGCCTTGGCCCAGATGCGGCCTAGGCTCGATGCGCTGGTGCGCGCGCGCCAGGCCGAGCCGCCAACCCCGCGCTCGTAGCGCGCTCACGCCATGCGACAGGACTGGAAAGCCGTTGGCAGCTACGGGACGCTCGGATTGGAGATGGTCCTGTCGGTGCTGTTCGCCTGGTGGGTGGGGAGCTGGCTGGACGGCAAGCTCGAGACCGCGCCCATACTCACGGCCATCGGCTTTGCCCTGGGCGTGGGCGCAGCCATCAAGGCGCTCATGCGGGTACACCGCGAGGCCCAGCGCGACATGAAGAAGGACGGCTTTCGTCGCAGCATGACCGATCGCCCCGCGCGCTACGCCCTCGGCCAAAAGGCCCGCAAGAGGCGATGGGGCAGGGGGGCCTCCAGCGCAGACGAGGAGCGATGAGCGAGCCTGTTTCCAAAAGCCACGGCGCTCGAGCGCAGCAGTCCGCGGATGCGTCCCCCGCGCCGCCGAGCGGCGATTCGGGGTCCACGACCGCCATCGTGGCGGTGGCCGCTACGGCCCTCGTGCTCGCCATCGGCGCCCTGGCGTTCTACGGCTGGGACTCGGCCAAGGGCGTGGCCGTGGGCGGGGGCATCGCCGTGGCGAACCTGCTGGCGCTGGCCTGGATCGGCAGGGGCGTGCTGCAGAGCAGCGGAGGGCGCCGTCGGATCTGGGGTGTCGTTGGTTTTGTTAAAGTTTTCGCGCTGTTGGGGTTTGTGCTCTGGCTCGTGCAGAGCGACTTGGTTCCCGTGCTCCCGCTCATCGTGGGCTACGCCGCCCTTCCGGTAGGCATCGGCCTAGGCGGGCTGCTCGGGCCCCGCGGTGGAGCGGAGGCTCCTTCGGACAAGGCTGACACTGGCGGCGATCGAAAAGAGGTGATAGGAGGCAGGGCGTCGTCGACCGATGACGACGAATCGTCAGACTAAGGAAACCGGGAACCATGCCCGAGCACACCACCTTTCTGCACTACTTGCTCGCCCAGCTGGGCTTGGTCGATCACCTCGAGGCGCTGCCCCCTTGGGCCACCACCTCGGTGATGGACGCCCACGCGGTGGAGTACCGCGCGCTCGAGCCGCTTGCCATGGGCCTCATCGTGATGATCGGCCTCGCGCTCGTGCTCGCTGGGGTGCGCCGCACCCTGCGCCAGCTGCGCCTGTCCACGGTGCCCGAGGACAAGCTCACCGTGCGCACCTTCTTCGAGGTGTTTTTCAGCTTCTTCTACAACACCGCCAAAGATGCGATGGGCGAGAAGAACGCCAGAAAGCACTTCCCCTTGGTGGGCAGCTTGGCGATCTTCATCTTCGTCTCCAACTGCCTGGGGCTCATCCCGGGCTTCAGCCCTCCCACCTCGAGCTGGAACGTCACCATCGGCTGTGCGCTGCTGGTGTTCATCCTGTTCAACTACTACGGCATCAAGGCCAACGGCATCGGCTACATCAAGCACATGATGGGCTGGGGAACCTTCAAGGGCGTGGTGCCGAGCCTGGCCCTGGGCATTCCGCTGCTGATCATCGAGACGATCTCGCTGTGCGTCCGACCGGTCACCCTGTCCTTCCGGTTGATGCTCAACATGTCGGTCGACCACGTGCTGGTCGGGATCTTCTTTGGGCTGTTCGCCCTGCTGGTGCCGTTGCCGCTATTTTTCCTCGGCATTATCGTTATTTGCGTGCAGACCCTGGTGTTCGTCCTACTCACCTGCGTCTACATCGGGCTGGCCACCGAGACGCACGAGGAGGGGCACCACTAGGCGGGGTGCTTGGCGAGGAGCAAAAAGAGCGAAACGGGGCTAGCCAGGCTGGCGAGTTCAGACTACACGGTAGCGCCATCCGCAGCCCCGTGGCCCACGTGACCACCTGAAGGAAACGCCCGGTCCGAGCCACGGATCGGAGCTCGAAAGGAGCAGGATCGAATGTCGCTTAAGAGGAAGCTGTCGTTGTACGTCGCGGTGATCACCTCGATCGTCTTGGTACCGGCCATCGCGTTTGCGGCCGAGGCGGGCGGATACAACGACTCGTACACGAAGGCATTCGTAGGCATTGGTGCTGGTCTCGCCATCGGTCTGGGCGCCCTCGGCGGCACCATGGGCCAAGGCCGCGCCACCGCCGCCGCGCTGGAGGGGATCGCCCGCCAGCCGAGCGCCGCGCCGCGGATCCAGACCGCGATGATTCTGGGCCTCGCAATGATCGAGTCCCTGGTGCTGTTCGCACTGCTCATCGCGTACCTGATGCAGGGCAAGATCGCGTAGGTCGACGTGGAGGGGCTTCCGCCCCTCCTCACTTCCTGGGGCCTTCGTTGTAGCCCCGGGGGCGGTACTTGGGCTGGACGCCTTGGTGCTTTTCGCCGTCCCGCAGGACGTCGTTGACCAGGAACTCGACCCAGCTTCCAGGGTGCTTGGTGGCCAGCGCGCGGAGCCCCTCCTCGTAGGTGGGGATGCGCTCTTCGTCCCACAGGCACTGCAGGGCCAAGGCGATGAGGCTGCGCTCGTTCGGCCCAAGGTCGAAGCCCGAGCGGTAGTGGGGCCAGGCCTCGTCCGGGCGATGCATGCGGCAGAGCGTATCGCCCGTGTACACGTGCGCCATGGGCCACTGGGGCGCCAGCTCGAGCGCGATCTTGCTCTCGACTAGACGCGTTTCCAGATCCCCGCGAGCGCCCTTCATCACCGAGTAGTTCAGGTGCGCCTTGGCGCTGCGCGGCACGGCTTGCTTGGTCGCCTGCCAGAAGTCGAGGTCGTTGCGGTAGTCCATGGCGTGGCGATAGGTCTGGGTCCACTGAAAGCCGAGGAAGGCCGCCAGCGCCACGGCGGGTGCGGTGATCCGCCGTCCCCACAGCCGCCAGCCGCGCCCCGGGCCGCCGAATGCCGCCAGCGCAGCGTCAAAGGCCAGCGCGAGCATCAGCGAGGTGCCGATGACCGGGAAGTACCAGAACCGCTCGGCCCGCACCGTCGGCAGCACGACCGGGATATTGGAGTGGGGGAAGTAGGCGATCACCAGCCAGCCGAGCCCCAGGGCGAGGAGCGCAGGCGCGGCATGCCGCAGCGGGCCGGACTCGCGCGGCGCCATGGGCACGGCGACCGAGCGCCAGCCCTCCACCACGAGCCCCAAGCCCACGATCAGCACGGCAGCGCCAAAGGGCCAGAGCGGGAAAGAGGTCAGCCCGCTCGCGAATGGCAGCGCGCGTTCGGCAACGACCACGGCCGCGCCGAGGACGGCCAAGCTCGCTCCGATGGCCAGCAGCGGCCAGCGCCAGGAGCGGGTGGACAGGCGCTGCATTGCGTCGGTCTCACCCGCGGGGGCCGAGCCGAGTCGCAGCCGCTCGGTCCGCTCCCGCAGCCAGCCCCACACCGTCACAGCCGCGGCAGCGCCGAGCGGACCCACCATCATGGCCCCGCCCGCGATGGTCTCTGCGCCGTAGAGCCGCTCGGGCACGGGCTCCTGCGGGAAGGAGTAGTCGCCGCTTAGCCGCAGCGGGAAGAGCACCTGCACTAGCCCGCGCCAGTAGACCCGCAGCGCGCCCGCCAGGCGGTGGGGGAAGTCGGTGGTGGACAGGGGGTTGTTCAGGGGATCGCGCGGCATGGGCGCCTGGTGGAACCACAGCAGCAGATCGCGGTAGAGCTGCTGAAAGGCGGAGGCGTCCGCGGCGAGCGGGCTCTTGAGCGCGGCGGGCAGCGGAGAGGGGAACCAATGCTTGCGCAGCTCGACGTAGAGCACGAAGGCCCCGAGAGCGGCGGCCAGCGCCAATAGGGCCCGCGCCCAGCGCGCGGGACGGCGAGGGTGCAGCGCTGGCGCCGTCAGCAGCGCTGCCACGGGCACCAGCGGCACGCACACCATCGCGCTCTCCTTGGAGAACAGCCCGAAGCCCACGGCGACGAACACGGCGGCGGGCATGGCCCAGGCGGGAAGCCGCAACAGCCAGAGCGCCAGCACCGCGCCCAAGCCGCCCAGCACGTCGGCGATGCCCACGATGCCGCTCACCGCCTCGGTCAAGATGGCCGAGCTGACGAACAGCGTGCCCGCCAGCCAGCCGAGCCGACGCCGCTTGCTGACCGCGTAGATGAAGGAGCCCAGGATGGCACCGCTGAGCGCGTGGAAGACGATGTTGTACAGGTGGTGGAAGAACGGATGCTGGGAGACGTGCCACAGAAGCCGCCACAGCAAGCTGGGGATGGGGCGGTACGAGCCGATGGAAGCTTCGGGCGGCAGCCCCCAGAAGTCGCGATGGATGGCGTCGACCAGTCGCAGCCCATCGACCCGATTCACGTAGGGGTTGGCGAGCAGCGCCTCCTGCTCGTCGAAGATGTAGTTGGTCGCGGGCGAGCGGGTGAACAGCACCAGCGCCAGCAGCACGAGCGGCGTGAAGGCCGCCCAGACGGTGGGGGGATGCTCGGCGAAGTAGCCACGCAGCTTGGGCCATAGCTCTTGGGCCGTGGCTCGTCCCAGCCTGCGCAGCCCACGGCCCAACCAGCCGAGCAGCCGCCTCGGCCGCGAGGGTGCGAGGGGCACGCCAGGAGGGGCAGCCCGTGGCGGCCCCGCGCTATGGCCGTCGCCTGGCGTCACGACGTCGCTACCGCACCTTGTCCAGGGAGTGCGTCAGGTCGTAGCGGAGGTCGGCCACGTGCTCGATGCCCACCGACATGCGGATCATGCCTGGCGTCACTCCCAGCCGCTCCAGCTCGTCGGGCGGCACATCGGCGTGGGTCATGCTCCGCGGGTGCTGCACCAGGGTCTCGGTGCCGCCCAGCGACACGGCCAGGCGGCAGACCTCGAACGAGTCGAGCACCTGGAAGGCCGCCTCCTGGCCGCCACTGACCTCGAAGGAGATGAGCGATCCCGCGCCAGAGCACTGCTTTTGGTGGATGCTGTACTGGGGGTCGTCCGGCTCGAGCAAGCCGGGGTAGCTGACGTGCTCCACCGCGGCGTGGGCGGCCAGGGTCTCGGCCAGGCTCTGCGCGGTCTTGGCCTGTCGCCGCATGCGGATGGAGACGGTCTCCAGCGAGCGCAGCAGCAGCCAGCCGGTAAACGGGTTGGCCATCGTGCCCAGAATGGTGCGGCTCTCGAACACGGGCAGCATCCCGGCCTTGGTGCCCGTGACCACCCCTGCGATGAGGTCAGAGTGGCCGCCGAGGAACTTGGTGGCCGAGTAAACGACCAAGTCGGCTCCCAGGGTGGCCGGACGCTGGAACACGGGCCCCATAAAGGTGTTGTCCACCATGGTGAGCGTCCGCCGCTCGCGACCCTGGCTCAGCTCGCGTCCTAGCCGCGCCACGGCCTCGATGTCGGTCTGGGCGTTGGACGGGTTGGCAGGCGTCTCCAGAAACAGCAGCCGCACCTTGTCGGGGCCGACGCGGGCGGCTGTCTCGCGCATGAGCTCGGGCGCCTCCGTGCCCGCGGGGACGAGCAGCGCTTGCATGCCGAAGCGCGGCAAGATCTTCTCGAACAGGTAGTGGGTGCCGCCGTAGACGGGCGAGGTCGAGATGAGCACGTCGCCCGGGCGCATCACGCCGAGGATCGACGACGAGATGGCAGCCATGCCCGAAGCGAAGGTGGCGCCGACCTCGGTGTGATCCCAGGCGGCCATCCGCTCCTCGAAGATCTGCAGGTTGGGGTTGTTGATGCGGCTGTAGATGAGCCCTGGCTGCTCGCCCGGATCTGGCTCGCGCAGCCCGTAGGCCAGCTCGAAGAACTGCTTGCCCTCCTCGGCGCTGCGGAACTGAAAGGTGGAGGTCAGAAACACGGGCGGCTTGGCCGCGCCCTCGGACAGGGTGGGGTCGTAGCCGTAGCCCAGGGCCAACGTCTCCGGGTGATAGTCTTTGCGTCCCTTGCTGTGCCTCAGCTTCATGGCTTCTCCCCTCCACCGATGTCGGCGCCGCCCTGCTGCGGCGGCATCGCCGTGCGCCCAAGGGTAGTT
>CAYTYV010000239.1:0-9810 GCA_964441055.1 uncultured Polyangiaceae bacterium
GATCTCCACGACATGTTTCCGACGTCCATCTACAACGCCTTCGTCATCTGCAGCCCCAAGTGGCTGGAGATCATCGACCACTTCAATCTCGGCTACGGCCCGGACGTGATGGTCAACTTCGGCTCCAACTCGGTCATGACCATGGGCAATGCCGAGGCCGTGACCGAGAACTTCCTAAAGAAGTTCGGCTTCATCTTCTCGTTCCAGCTGTACGTCACCGAGTTCGAGGAGGCCGTGGCCGACATCGTGCTGCCCGACGCCTGCTACCTCGAGCGCTACACCCCGGCCGTCAGCTTCCCGTCCACCTTCTCGCACCCGCAGGGCGAGGGCGAGTGGGGCTGGACCATCCGCCAGCCCGTGATCGAGCCCCAGTACGAGCGGCGCGACTTCAACGAGGTGATGCTCGACATCTCCAAGCGCCTGGGCATCTTGCACAAGTTCTACAAGGGGCTGAACGACGGCGTGGACGTCCGCTACGGCGGCCCGATGGAGGACAAGTACAAGCTGTGCGAGGACGGCTCCGAAGAGCACACCTGGGAGGAGGTCACCGATCGGATGCTCAAGGACCGCTTCGGCGAGGAGCACGGCCTCGAGCACGTGAGCAAGACCGCGGCGTTCACCTGGCCCAAGCGACCCGAGGACGTCTACTGGAAGTGGTTCAACCCCTCGCGGGTGCCGATCTACTTCGAGTACTTCATCGACTCGGGCGAGCAGATCGCCGAGCTGTGGAAGAAGTACGAGGGCGATAAATACTTCGACTTCGACTGGTCGCGCTTCAAGGCGCTGGCCGATTGGTACCCCTGCCCCTCGCACACCGAGCAGAACGACGAGTACGACATGTACACGTTCTACTGGCGCGCGGTCATGCACTGCAACTCGATGACGCAGCAGAACCCGTACCTGGACGAGATCTCCCAGGACGACCCCTATGTCTACGCCGTCCAGATGCACAAGCAGACGGCGGCGGAAAAGGGCATCGCCGAAGGCGACTTCATCTGGCTCGAGAACCCGCAGGGCCATCGCGTCAAGGGCTGGGTGGCCCTGGCCGAGGGCATCGAGCCCAACCACCTGGCCATTGCCGCGGTGGCGGGCCATTGGGGCAAGTACATGCCCATCGCCAAGGGCAAGGGCGCCTTCTTCAACGATCTGGTCGAGATGGATCTCGAGCACACCGATCCGTTGACCTTCAACCAGGACATCTGCTGCCGCGTCAAGATCTACAAGGCCTAAATCGGAGCCCAACATGCCACGCTACGGAATGGTCATCGACCTCAAACGCTGCTACGGCTGCTACGCCTGCGTGATGGCGTGCAAGGTGAAGAACCACACGCCACCCGGGGTGTTCTGGTCGCGGGTGCTCAAGAGCGAGACGGGCACCTACCCCAACACCGTCCGCCAGGCCCTGCCCGTGCTGTGCATGCACTGCGAGCAGCCCTCCTGCCTGGAGGTCTGCCCCACGGGCGCCACCGTGCAGCGCGACGACGGTATCGTCGTCGTCAACAAGGAAGACTGCATGGGCTGCAAGTACTGCATGATGGCCTGCCCCTACGGCGCCCGCTACAGCGTGGACGATTGGGAGAGCTACTTCCCAGACGGGCTGCCGCTGTCTCCCTACGAGGAGTTTGCCAAGCAGGCCTGGGAGAAGAAATCCGGCATCGGCGTGGCCACGAAATGCGACTTCTGCCTGGATCGGATGGCCGAGGGCAAGGAGCCGTCCTGCGTGACCGCCTGCCCGGCCATGGCCCGCACCATCGGCGACCTCGACGACCTGGAATGCGAGGCCTCGGTGCTCATCCGCACCCACCGCGGGACCGTCCTGAACCCGGAAATCGGCAACCAGCCCAAGGTCTACTATCTCAATCCGCGCTGAAACAGCATCGCCGCGGACCTCATCCCTCAACGCACAAGGGGGCGAGCACTACCATGAATCCTAAAGCAAACGGCCAATTGCAAAGGGAATGGGCTTGGCTCATCGCGATCTACCTGTTCCTGGGCGGCGTGGGCTCGGGCGCCTATACCATCGGCGCCATCAACGGCCTGCTCGGCGACAAGCTCGAGCTGCCCACCACCATCGGTCTGGCGATCGGCTTTCCAGCGCTGCTCATCGGCTCGCTGGCGCTGCTGGCCGATCTCGGCTCGCCCATGCGCGCCATCAAGGCGGGCATCAACGTTCGCACCTCGTGGATCGCCCGCGGCTTCTGGTTCATCAGCGCGTTCATGGTGGTCTCGCTCGTCCACCTGCTGCTGCGGCTGTTCGCGGACGTGAGCGGCGCGCTGCTCGCGGTGCTGTCCGTCCTGGGCATCGGCTTTGCCGTGGCGACCATGGCCTACACGGGGATCTTGCTGGGCGCCTCCAAGGGGATCCCGTTCTGGCGCTCGGGCATCGTGCCCATCGTGTTCGTGGTCTCGGCTCTGGTCACCGGGCACTTCACCATCATGCTGGGCTCGGTGCTCTACGGCGGACCGGAGGCGGCGGCCTGGCTCCAGACCATGGCGCTCGAGGGGCTCGGGCTGGTCATCCTCGAAGCGCTGGCGATCGTCTTCTACCTGCAGGCGGCCTACAAGTCGCCCGACGCGCGCGAGTCGGCCGAGCGCCTGCTCGGCATGCAGCTGTTCGTCTACGGCTACGTGCTGCTGGGGCTCATCGTGCCCGCTCTGGGCATGGTGCTGCTCGGCTTTGCCTGGGCCGATGCCGAGCCGTCGGCCACCCTGCCAGTGGCCGCTCTAGCATCGGCGCTGGGGCTCGCTGGCGGACTTTTCCTGCGTTACGCCGTGTTGGTGACGGGCGCGCTTCCCACGCTCAACATCGCGGGCTTTCAGTTCCGTCGCGCCGCTCGGCCCAAGGCGCCCAAGCCCGGTATCGGCCTGCTGCCGCCGTCATAGCCCGCACCAGCCCTCGCCAGGGTTGACCGGGGTTGATTTGTGGGCGCGGCCGAGCTTTTCTGGAGAGGCGACTATGAGCCCAACCCACAAAGCATCCATGTGGCCGCGTCAGCTCGTCCCTTTGGCGCCGCGCTTGCGACTTCTTCGCGCGTTTTTCGCGCCTGCTGCCGCGTCCGTCGCTGCCCTGCTGCTGTCGGTCGGCTGCGGTGCGGCGTCGAGCAGCCCGGCTCGCGATCCCTCGGCAGCAGGGGCCGCGGCGTCCGAGGCGTCTGCGGCGCCCTCTGCAACGCTGCAAGCGCCCGAAGGACCGCCCGCGCTAACGGCCAACGAGAAAAAGGAGATGGCTGGCTCGTGTAGCCCCATCGAGGAGCAGCTCTACGAGGCGCTAAAGGCGGCCAAGCGGACCGTGGGGGAGCGTTGGACCGAGGAGCCGAATGCCGCCAAGCTGGACGAGCAGGCTCTGGCAGCCGGGCTGAAGCTGCTCGCCGAGCCAGGTGTTCTTTCGCCTGCCGAGCATAAGCGCTGCGTCGAGCTGTTCACCAAGAACGCCCGCCACGAGCTATTTGCGTTCGAGCCCGCCGAGGAGCAGGCGCGCGCCAGCCTGCACTCCTGCGCCCGTTCGGTCGACCGAACCTACGGCAGCCAGAAGATGAGCATCGACGTGAGCGCCACGCCTGGCAGCGGGGCAGCGGCGGGCCCGCGCTTCTGCTACGACGCGGGTCCCGTGCCCGAGAGCCTGACGGAGCTTCCCTATCAGTCGACGCCCGAGGACTGGGACACCGAGGAGTGGCGCTGTCTGCAGTTCGGTCTGCGCACCGAGCAGCGCTTTCAGATCGAGTACGGCACGGACGAGACCGCCGCCCAGTGGTACGAGTGCATCGCGCGCTACCTGCCCCGCCAGGGCGGCCCGGCCGTGGAGCTCACCCGCAGGGGCAAGGTCGGCGAGGACGGTCGGCTGATGCACTCCAAGAACGTCAAGCGAAAGCTCATCCCGCGGCCATGAGCGAGCCCAAGCCCCCTCGGGCCGCGCTGCGCCGCGTTCGAGCCCGTCGCATCTCGACCGAGGGGACCACGGCCAAGGCAGTGGACGAAGAGGTTGCCGTCATTGCCGAGGCGCCCCTTAGCATCGATGTCGACGGCATCGAGTCGTACACGCTGCTTTGCACGCCCGACGACGCCCGAGCGCTGGCCGTGGGCTTTCTCTGCTCGGAGGGCATCATCGACTCGCTCGACGACGTGGCCTCCATCCAGCCCTGTGCTGACGACGCCAGCATCTTGCGGGTCCGGCTGCGAGCAGACGGCCCGCCGCGCATTGACGACGAGACGCGCAATCTGTTGATCGTCTCCTCCTGCGGGCTGTGCGGCGCGCGTGACCTCGGCAAAAAGCTCGCTGCGCTGCCCGAGGTGCCCGACACGCTGCGGGTGCCCTGCCATCAGCTACGCGCCGCAAACGATGCCCTGGGCGATCGGCAGCCGTGCTTTCGAGCGACGGGCGGCTGCCACGCGGTGGGCATCTTCGACGCTGCTGGGACGCTCCTTTCGTGGGCCGAGGATGCGGGCCGCCACAACGCCCTGGACAAGGCCATTGGCAAGTGCTTGCTCGAGGGCAGGTCGCCCGCGGGCTGCGGCGCGGTGCTCTCGGGGCGCGCCTCGCTGGAGATGGTGGCCAAGTGCGCCCGAGCGGGCATCGAGCTTCTGAGCGCGATCTCCGCGCCCACCTCGCTCGCCATCGAGGTCGCCGAGCAGTGCGGCATCACCCTGTGCGCCTTCGTGCGCCAGAGCCGCGCCACGCTGTTCAGCCATCCGCACCGCGTGCTGCTGCCCGCGGCGCCGTGAGGGCGGGGAGCGCTGCCGAGCCGTGGTGATGGCGCGGTCTTCGCCGCACGCCACCTGACCTGTCCTTTGGGAGGCGGGCGTGATACGCAAGTTAGGTATGGTATGGGCTTGTGCGCCGCAGTGTTCGATGGCCTCGCCACGGCCTGACTTGCCGACGAGCCGCGGTCGGGCTCGCGGCGCTCGCGCTGCTGGAGCCCTGACGCTGGCCGCGCTCGTCTTGCTCGGATGGGCCGCGCCTGGGTGCTCGGGCAGCGACGAGACGACGCCGCCAAGCAGCACCGAGGGCGGCGCAGCGGGCGCGGGCGGGATCGCGGGAAGCGGCGGCGAAAGCGGCGGGGGCGCGGCCACAGGTGGCGGCGGCGCGACCGGGGGCAGCTCGGCTAGCGACATCCCGCCCGTATCAGCAGCCACCTGGAACCTCCATAACTTCTCCCGCTATGGGCCCAACGAATGGCGGCTGGACGACATCGCTGCCATGATCGAGACGCTCGACGTGGACGTGCTCGCCGTGCAGGAGATCAAGGTGGCCGAGGGCACCGAGGGGGATCCGCCGCAAGCTTGGGATGCCCTGCTCGACGAACTCGAGGGCTACGACGGGGTGCACAACCCCTGGCAGAGCTACGACACCTGCGTGGGCCTGCTCACCAAGTCGGCCACCACCACTGTGCTCGACTGGACCACGCTGTTCCCGAACAACAGCTGGGCCTTTCCCCGACCGCCGCTGGAAGCCACGGTGCGCGTCGACAAGGGCGAGCAGAGCATCGAGCTACGCGTCATCGTGCTCCATCTCAAGGCCTTTGCCGACTCGGTGGACCGCCGTCGGGCCGCCTGCCAGAAACTGGACGAGTATCTGCGCGAGGAGCCCGCGCCCGAGGTGCTGATCATCGGCGATCTCAACGACGATCCCTATGACCCGCCCGCAGACAACTCCTTCGTGGACACCTTTTTGGATGCCGAGCCCGACTACCACTTCATCACCCACTCCCTGCCTCCGGAATCGGTCACCAGCGTGAGCTGGTACCACTGGGTGGGCAACGAGAAGATCACGGGCGAGTTCTTGGACCACGCCATCGCAACCGGCAGCCTGCTCGACCGCTTCAGCACCGCAACGCCCACCATCGTGAGCGTACCGGAGAGCCAATACGACGACTGGGAAGACACCCACTCGGACCACTTCCCGGTCGTGGTGGACTTCGTGCCTTGAGCTCTGCGGCAGCCAGCTACGGTCCGACGAAGTCCGGATCCTCGATGGCTTCGGCGAAGCACTCGGCGGGTGCGGTGTGCGGATTGCAGCGCGAGGGCGTGCCCTCGGGCATGTCCAGCCAGTAGTCGATGCCGTTGACGGGCGCTGGGAAGTCGGTGGAGATGAAGTGGGCTCCGCTGGCCAGCGCGGCTTGCAGCCTGCTGGTGTCTCCTGCACGCGGCTCGACGCCACCCGAGTCGGCACGAGTACGCACGACAAAACCCGCGGCCAAGGCCGCTGCAATGGCATCGGCTCCGGACACGGGATCGTTGTGCACGGCATAAGCGCCAAAGGGCTCGCCAGGCACCGATTCGACGAATAGCAGCCGGCCGTCCAAGCTGGTCAAGTCGCGTGTGTAAGCCTCGCGGATGGCCCCCATGTCGTTCCAGGCAAACAGCACCCTGCCCCGAAGCTGGCCGAGGCTGGGCCAACCGCCGCTGGCCATGGCCTCGGCCAGGGTGGCGGCCTCTCCCCGTACCAGGTCGGGGGTCACGATGCGATCGAGCGGCCACACGCTCCGTATCTCCGCCTCCAATACCTGGAAGTAGTGCTCGACCATGCCTGTCGGAAACGCCCCCCGACCTTCGACCTGGACCACGATGGGGTGATGGGCGCGGTGCTCGTCGGACCACGCCTTGATGACGGTCAGGCAAGAGGTCAGCAAACGGCAGGTCGTCTGCTCGTCGACCAGCGGCAGGTGGAAGACCTCGAAGCGGTCACGATCGTAGTCGAAGTAGAGATCCAGCTCGAAGTGCCGCACGCCCTGCTCGCCGAGCTGCACGTCGAGCGGCGCGTGCGTGTAGGCCCAGTCCGGGATGCCGCTCTCCTCGCCCTCGATGTGGTAGCTGTTGTGGGTCGACTTGGCCTGCAGGTGGTTCAGCCGCAGGACGTCGTCGAGGGGATAGTCGAAGGTGGGCTCGGGCTCGGGCGGTCCTGCGTCCACCTGGTCATCGCCTGCCGTACAGCCAGCCAAGGCCGCTGCCACAGCCGTAGCCGACACCCACCATCGCGCCCGCTCGAATCCGCACATGCGAACAGGATAGCGCACGGGCGCCAGGTCTTGAGTGATGTGCATAAATGATGCATACTTGTATGCATGAGAACCACGCTCAACATCGATGATGAGCTCTTGAAAAAGGCGGCGAGCCTCACGGGGGTCCGGGAGAAGACCGCCTTGGTTCGGATGGGTCTGGAAGCTTTGGTGTCGCTCCAGTCCGCCCGCAGGCTCGCCGCTCTGGGCGGCTCGGAGCAAAAGCTACGACCGGTCCGCCGCCGCCGGGGTCCGTCGTAGTGGTGCTGGTCGACACCTCGGTGTGGGTGGAGCACCTGCGGCACGGCCATCAACGGCTGGCAGCCCAATTGGACCAGGGGGCCGTGCTCTGCCATCCGTTCGTCGTAGGCGAATTGGCCTGCGGCAATCCCGCGAACAGAACCGAGATCCTGCGCCTGCTGCAGGCCTTGCCCACGGCCACCCTGGCCGAGCAGCAGGAGGTCCTGTACCTGCTCGACCAGGGGCGGCTGTACGGCCGCGGGCTCGGGTGGATCGACGTTCATCTGCTGGCCTCCGCACGACTCACGAGCTGCCCGCTGTGGACGCTCGACAAGGCCTTGGCCGCGGCAGCCGCGACACTCGATCTCGGCTTCGAGGCGGGCAGCTAGAAAACTGCCTTCTCGCCTTGCACACGCGCGGGGGGCCAGATCGACCCGACGCCCATCATGGCAGCGCCACCGCCTCGAGCGCGCCCGCTTGCGTGCGGGAAAGAAGCATGAGCTGGCAGTCCTGGGCGACCGTGAGGGTCGGGTAGAAAAAGGCAAGCGAGGTGGTCTTTTCCGGCTGGCGGAAAAAGGCTCGCTGGGCGGGAAGCCGGCCCGGGTAGCTGTGCACCAGGCTAACGTCTTCAGCCTGCTCGTTCCAGTGATAGAGCTCGATCTGCCAGTCCGGCAGATAGCCCCCAGGCGTGGGCGAGCAGATCCACTCGTCGGTGCCGTCGCCGTCGAGGTCGCGAATGTCCCACAGGTAGAGGTCGTCGATGGTCAGGGCATCGTCGACCGAGCCCGCCTCGGTCACGTGCAGCGTCCAGCTGCCCGCGCCAAAGACGTTGAAGGCCAGCCGCGAGGGCTCGGTCGGGCCGACGCGCACGAAGGCCGAGTTGGGATAGGCCACCCTCCCCTCGTACTTGTGGCCGTCGTCGTCATCGTGAGCATAGGAGAAGAAGCGGTCCACCACCGTATTGGCGGTCAAGTCGTAGATGCTCACGTGCCGCTCGATCTGCCCCCAGTCGTCGCTGCCCGGCTGGCCAGCTATCCGGTCGAGGTACAGGGTGTGGCCGTGGGTGCCCGCGATGAGCACCAAGTGGTCGGGGTAGCCTGGGTCGCGCGCCACCAGGCCGTAGTTGCGGCCCGCCAGATCGGTGCGGCCGGCCGTCAGGTAGGGCCGATCGTAGACGAGCTGGGAGGAGCTGAAGGGGCTCACGGCATACTGGACCGCGCGGCCCGAGGTGAAAAAGACCAGGCGCTGCTGTCCGTCCACCTCGACGAGGAGGCCATTGGCCACGTGGGAGTTTTCCAGATAGCTCGTGCCCGTGTTCCAGGGGTTGGGCAGGTCGTTTATGTACGAGCTATCGTAGGAGCTGGTCGACGGGTAGAAAAAGTGCTCCGAGACGAAGCCGCTGTCCCAGTAGAAGAACCAGCCCGTGGTGGCGTAGTACGGCAGCACGGCGATGTTGGAGCCTGCCAGACCGAACAGCACGCCGAGCACGGTCCACTGCGAGGTCGGATAGCTCGTGCCGCCGAAGGTCCAGCAGATATCGTCCAGCGGCGAGAGCACGGTGGCCACCGAGCCGTCCTGGCCGCGCACGATGCTGATCCAGGTCTCGCGCATGGGCGTGGAGCCGCACAGGCTACCGAGCGGTTGGCTGTGCACCACGCCGAGATCGGGCCAGCCGTCGTGGTCGAAGTCGAAGCCGCCAAAGAGCGCTCCTGGCTCGGAGTCGACCGACCAAAGAGGCGCGCCCTCGGCGTCGAACGCGGAGAGGGTCGAGCCCTCGAGCCGAAAGCCCACGCCGCCCGTCTGGGGCTCGGGCGCGGGATACAAGGCCAGGATCTCGTCGCCAGCTAGCAGCCGCGCGTTGACCAGCGGAGGCTCGGGCGGGTCGGTGCAGGAGCTGCCGCCCGCGCCATCGGGCGGTGCGTCGGCTCCAGCGTCCAGGCCTGCATGGCCGCCGCCCCCAACGCCTGATCCTCCTTGATTCCCGCCACCGCCAGTCCCGCCGCCAGCACCGCTCAGACCACTGGCGGCGCCGTCGCATGAGCAGCTTGCGACCCCCACTGCAAGCGCAAGCAGCAGGGCCAGCGCCAACGGCAAGCTCACCGCGATCCCGTGTCGCACAACACGCACAGTGGGCCTGGGAGCCCACGGACCGCTTCGGCGTCCCATGGGGCAATCGTATCAGCCGAAAGCTGGCATCCGTGGCCGAAGGACCGAGGAAATGCGAAAAACTTGCACACTGGGAGCCATTGCATCCATGTGAAGAGGCCGTACAGGGGTGGATGTCCGTGGGGGCACGGTCCTTGCATGGCCTACTGACAAGGTAGGCGGAGGCCTCGCTGGCCAACGCCACGTATCCGCAAGCACCGCCGAAAAGGTCCCGGGAGGGACGCCTTAACGGGTGAGCGGTTTGCCAGCCGGGTTCGACTCCCGGGCTTGCGGCCCGATTCGCGGGCGACTTCACCCTGTTGGGGATTCCGCGAAGCGTCGGCCTGCGCCCGGCGCTTCGCGTGGCGGTGCGAGGTGTCGCGTGGGCCGAAATAAGCCATTGACTTACTCCGCCAATGACCTATACTCTAGC
>CAYTYV010000240.1:0-9801 GCA_964441055.1 uncultured Polyangiaceae bacterium
CATCCCAGGCGGCGGCGGCCCAGGCGGCGGCGGCCCGGGTGGCAACGGCGCAGGCGGCGCGGGAGGCGGGTAGTCCTAGGGACTCACCACGGCGCAACCCGCTTCGATCCCGTGTAGCTCTCGGGCAGGTGACAACGCCTCACGGCAGGTAGGCCGAGCTCTCGGACCAGTCGCCGTCGGGGTAGTGGAACAGCAGCAGGCCGCCCTCGGCTAGGAAGTCGACGACCTCGCTGCAGATGGCCGGATCTAGGCCCGCACATCCCCACGTGGGGGCGCATTCTCCCCAGGCGTTGACATAGCTCTCGGTGGATCCATCCCAGGGGTGGACCACGATGGCCCGCGATCGCACGTTGTCGTTGTAGCCTGGCTCTAGCCCGTCGAGCCGCATCGAGTAGCCGAAGGAGCCAGTATAGGTCTCGGCGCCGCGCATGACGCCCAGGCTGGACTTGTGGGAGCCGGACTGGTTGGAGAAGTCGATGGCCCACCGCGAGTCGTTGGGATCGGACGAGGCCTCGCCATGGGGCACGTATAGCTGATGTGCCAGCGAGCCCGAGGCCAGGTCTAGGACCCACAGCCGCCGCTGGTCAGAGCGCAGAGAAAAGTCGGTGACCGCGTAGGCGAAGTGCTCGGCCTCGCCCTCCGTCCAAGCTGCGTCGAAGGCCCACAGCGCGTCGGCAGCCACTCCGGCCGCCATGCCCATGGCCGTCAGACCGCCAACGGTCGTGAGCCCAAAGGTGAGCGTGTAGTCGCCATCGTGCTCCTGCCCGCCGCCGGAGACCCAGGTGTCGGCCGTCACCCAGTACCTGCCCGCGGAAAGCAGCGCTCCGGCCCGCCAGTGACCGCGGTCCAGGCAGGTCCCGGCATCCAGCTCCTGCAGCAAGTGCACGTCGATGTCGGCGCCCGGGTCCATCGCAGCCTCGGGCAGCTCGAGGGCCAGAAAGCCGTCCTGGGGAAGGTCCACGCGGTAGACCACCTCGGGGCCCGACTCGTTGGTGGACGGCGCACAGGAGTAGCTGTCGAGCTGGTCCGAGACCGCGCCCGTGGTCGTGGCAACATGCTCGCAGGGAAAGCCGGTGACGCAGATGACGTCGTCGGGGCAATCGGTCGCGACGCCCAGGCAGGGAACGGCTCCCCCCGTGCCGCCGCTTCCCCCCTCGAGCCCGCTGCCGCCGCTGCCGCCGCTGCCGCCAGCATTGCCACTTCCGCCGCCTTGGCCGCTACCACCCACCGGTCCGTCGCCGCCAGCGTGGCCCGTCCCCCCATCGTGACCGGCTACGCCTCCGTCGGCGACGACTCCGCCGCCTCCCGTCTCTGCCGTGCAACCCGCCAGCAAGGCCAGGGACCAGAGCCCGAGCAGGCCGCGGAACAACAGCTTGGGGCCGCCAAGACTAGCAATGCGAATCATGACAGCGCGCTTATAGCCCCAAGGGCGTCAAGTCCAGCCCGCCTGGGTACCAGTAACTGGTGTACTGGCCGTAGCCGTAGACGGTGACGCCGAAGGGCAGGGCCGAAGTGATGACGTGGTTGCCGTTGCCAGAGTCGTCTAGCTGCACCTTGGCCACGTCGAAGCCGGTAGTGCCGACCGTGGTCCAGCCCGTGACGGCTGCGCCGTCCAAAGTCACCTCGGTACCCGTGGGCGCGATCACGTTGACGTAGCTGGCCTCGTAGTTGGTTGGCGCGTGGAACAGGTAGTCGGTCCGATACTGGAGGATGGGCACGGCCATAGTGAAGGCCGGGTCGCCGGTCGAGCCGCCCGGGTAGCTCTGGCCCACCATGTACTGCGCCACCAGGACGGGCTTGTCCGCGCTCACCTTGAAGTCGGCCGTGGTGACGGCGATCTCGAAGTAGTCGCCCGCGTTGGTGAGCGAGTCGGGTGCGCCGCTCTGAGGCGGATCGTAGCTGACGGTGGTGGCGTCCTGGGTCGCGATGACCCGCACCATGCGGCCCTTGGTGCTGCTGGGGCTGATGAGCGGCGAGCTCACGATGTATTCCAGGCCCAAGGTCTCGAGCGGCGGCATGGACTCCTCGAGGTGGTCGCAAGCGCTGTGGGTGTGGGGGATGTATACGCACATGTGGGCGCCGATGACCTGGACCGGCTTGTCGGCCGTGATGAGGGTGCCCGTGAGATCCGATGGATCGGGGTCGCTCCCGCCCGAGGTGGACTGCACCTGCAAAACGTCGCCTTCGTCGAGCGTCACGGTGCCCGCGCCGTCGGAGCCGATGCCCGCGCCCGCGTACACGGTGCCGCCCGTGGCCGACGGGGTGACCGTCACGGTGGTGCCGTCCTGGCTCGCCGTCACGGCGTAGATCGAGGGGAGGATTCCGGAGAAGTGGTTGCGAGTCACCACGCGGTAGTTGCCCGTCCAGGCGGTAGCTGGCAGCAGCAGGGAGGCGTCGTTCGTGTAGGTGAACATGCTGCCGCCATCGGTGTAGTCCAGCGGGTTGTATTGGTAGACGGTAATGGGTTGGTCGGAGCGCAAGCGGTAGGCCCCATCGGTCACGATTGCCGTGTTGGTGCCCTGCTCCACTGCATCGGCCAAGTCCATTACCCAAGGCAGCTCGATGATCTGGACGGAGTTGGGGTCCACGACCTCGGTGGCAATGGTGGTGGCCCCTTGGGTCACGGTGATGTTGGCGGTTGCGGGCGTGGTATTGGCCACGGCCACGGCGAAGCGGAAGACGGTCCAGCGGTTGTCGCCGTAGTAGTCCAACCAGTCGTTGTTGGTGATGGTCGGGTAGTAGTCGCAGCCGACGTAGCTCAGCTCCAGGTTCTGCGGCGCGCAAGCGCCTACGCAGGTGCCGGAATCGGGGTCGCAGCTCATGCCCTGCAAGGGGTCGCAGTGCTGCTCGGTCACGCCCATGCCGTCCGGGTTGCACACGGTGGCGAACTCGCCGTCGCAACTTCCCTCACCCGGAACGCAGACGGCGCAGCCGATGTTGGGCGCACACACTCCGGGAGCGCACTCCTCCTCGCTCAGGTAGCCGCCGTTGCCGTCGCAGACCTTGGCGATGGTCCCGTCGCAGACGATGGCGCCCTGCGGACAGCCGAGCGTGGCGCCGCCCGTGCCGCTTCCGCCCGTGCTGCTTCCGCCCGTGCCCGTGGCGGTGCCCGTGGCCGTGCCGCTGCCGGTCCCGGTTCCGGTTCCCGTGCCCGCGCCTCCCCCGCCTTGCGCTACGCCTCCTTGACCGCCCGTAGCAGCGGCTCCACCGGAGCCGTTCGGCGGGCTGACGTCCTTCTTGCTGTCGGCCGAGCAGGAAAGGATCCACGCGGCGATGGCGACTGGAACGAGGTACCTCATGCCCTAAATAGAGCACAGATGCCGGGCAAGGCGGTAGCCTTCAAGCCCATCGCGCTCCAGAGCCGCGGTCGCGAGCGCACGCCGACCGGGGCCCCCTGCTCGGCGAGCTTCACACGCCGCGCCCGTTTGGACGTATGATCTTCTAGGTGGATCGGCGCAACGCGGGACCCGGCCAGTCGGCGAGCTACGGCAGCGAAGATCAGCGCTTCGAGCTACTGGAGCGCGTGCTGGGGCCGTGCGAGGACGCCAACGTGCTGATCGGCCGCGGCGATGATGCGGCCGTGCTGGCTCCTGGCGCGGAGCCGCTGGTGTGGTCGGTGGACGTCATGGTGGAAGGGGTCCACTTCCGCCGCGAATGGCTGACCCTGGCCGAGCTGGGCTATCGCGCCACCATGGCCGCCGCCAGCGATCTGGCCGCCATGGCGGCACGGCCGCGGGGCGCGCTATCGTCGTTGATCCTGCCCGCCGAGCTCAGCGATGCCGAGCTAGGCGAGCTCGCCCGAGGTCAGGCCGAGGCCTGCCGCGAGCTCGGCACCGCGCTAGTCGGCGGCAACCTGTCGCGTGGCGACGCGCTGTCGGTGACCACCGCCGTGCTCGGCTCTGCCCCGCGCCCCCTGCCCCGCTCGGGTGCGGCCGCGGACAGCGCCGTCTGGCTTGCGGGACGGGTCGGCCTGGCCGCCACTGGCCTGGCGCATCTGGAGGCGGGCACGACGGGTCGGGATCCAGCCGATCCGAGAGCCCTGGCCATCGAAGCCTGGCGGCGCCCGCGGGCCCGCGTCGCCGAGGGGCTGCGAGCGGCGCGCTGGGCCCAGGCCGCCATCGACATCTCCGACGGCCTGGCCCTGGACCTCGGGCGCTTGCTCGAGGCGAGCAACCGCGGTCGCGATGCTGCTCCGCTACGCTTGGTCATCGACGAGGCTGCCATCGTAGGCGAAGCGCTCTGCCGTGCGGCCCAGGGCTCGGGCCGCCGCCCTTGAGAGCAGGCTCTTAATGGCGGCGAGGACGACGCGCTGGCAGTCGCGGGCGCCGCCCCCGAGCCCCCCGCGGGCTTCGTGCAGATCGGCCGCTGCGAGCCGCTGCCGGACGAGGGCCCAGCCCTAGTGCTGGCGCGCACCGATGGCCGCATCGAGCCCCTCGCTCCCACGGGCTATGACCACTTTGGCTAGCAATCCTCGTCGCAGGTCGCGTTGGGGGTGACATCGCAGCTGCGCGGAGGCCGTGATACACTTCTCATCGTCTCGGCTAGCGGACAAGACGGCGGGAGGCGCGATGAGCAAGCTTGGTTGGGCGATACTGGCGGCCTTCTTGGCGCTCGGGCTGGCTTTGGCTGGGGCCTGCTCGGCTGGCGGCAGCTCGGGCTCGGACGGCGACGACGACGATGCCCAAGGTGCCAGCGGCGCGGGCGCCTCCAGCGCAGGCGGCATGAGCTTCGGCGGCTTTGGCGGCGCGTGCGACCGCACCTGCAGCGCCGACCTGAAGAAGGTCATCGACTGCAACGGCGTGGTGATCCAGACCTGCCCAGGCGACCAGGCCTGCGTCGGCGGCCAGTGCACCGACGATCCCTGCGGCGCGGCCGAGGCGGCCAAGAGCTCCTACGGCTGCAACTTCTGGGCCGTCAAGCCCGACGTCATCACCGACGCCAAGGGTGCCTGCTTCGCCGCCTACGTGGCCAACACCTGGTCGGTCCCCGTCCACATCGAGGTCGCGCGGCAAGGCGTCGACCTCGGCACGAGCTTCATCTACATCCCGCAGGGCCAGGGCCAGAGCATCACCTATTCTCCCTACGATCCGGTGGCCGGGCTGCCAGTCGGCGAGGTGGCCCTAGTGTTCCTCTCTCACGAGGACCCACCGCCCGCCATGGTCCCTGCCTGTCCGCATCCGGCGGCGATGAACGCCGAGTCCGGCGTGCTCGGCACGGGCCTCGGACAGGCGTTCAACATCGTCACCGATCGGCCCGTGGTGGCCTACAGCATCCTGCCCTACGGCGGCGGGCCCTCGGCCGCGACCTCGGCCACGCTGCTGTTGCCCACCAGCGCCTGGGACGTGAACTACGTTGCGGTCAACGCCTATCGCAAGAGCCAGATCGTGCCGCAGGCGCAGCCATCGCTCAACATCCTCGCCTACACCGACGGCACCGAGGTCACCATCCTGCCCAAGGCGGCCATCGTGGGAGGCGCCGGGGTAGCGCCTGCTGCCGCCAACACGCCGACGGTGTACACGCTGAGCGCGGGGCAGTACCTCCAGCTCTCCCAGGATGTGGAGCTCACGGGCAGTCCCATCCAAGCCAACCAGCGCATCGGGCTCTGGGGCGCGGCGAGCTGCTTGAACGTGACCCCGGAGATGGCGGCCTGCGACTCGGCCCATCAGCAGATCCCACCAGTCAAGGCCCTGGGAAGCTCGTACGTCGGCGTTCGCTATCGCAACCGCGCCTTTGCGATGGGCGAGGAGGCGCCGCCGTGGCGCATGGTCGGCGCGGTCAACGGCACCCAGCTCAGCTGGACGCCCGCCACGCCACCCGGTGCGCCGACCGCCATCAACCTGGGCGACGTGGTGGAGTTCAGCGCCCCGGGACCCTTTGCGGTGCGCAGCCAGGACGGCGATCACCCCTTCTACATCGCCCAGTACATGACCGGCAGCGAATCCGCTGGCGAGGGCGATCCCGAGTGGGTCAACATCGTGCCCACCGATCAGTACCTCGACCACTACGTGTTCTTCACCGATCCCACGTACTCGGAGACGAGCCTGGTGGTGGTGCGTCGGCCCTCCCAGACCGGCGAGTTCGCCGACGTCACGCTGGACTGCGCTGGCCCGCTCGTGGGCTGGCAGCCGGTCGGGGACTACGAGTACACGCGCATCGATCTGGTCACGGGCGACTTCCAGAACGTGGGTAACTGCTCCAACGGGCGGCACGAGATGACGAGCAACCTGCCCTTTGGCGTGACCGTGTGGGGCTGGGGCGGCTACGCGAGCTGCTGCCCGCCGTGGTACACCTCCTGGGTCTCCTACGCCTACCCCGCAGGAGCCAGCGTGCAGCCCATCAACGAGGTCGTGGTTCCGCCGGTTCCCGAGTAGGCCAGAGCGGGCCCTGAAGCGGCCTCACGAGGAGGTCGAGGGGCGGGGCAAGAGGTCGAGGGGCTGGGGCGGCCTGCCTGTGGCGCGAGACAACGCCAAGCAAATCCGCCAGTTAAGCCGTAATCTGCGCCACAGCATCCCGGCAGACGACATCGACCCACATCGCGGATGACGCAGCGCGCCAAGCGTGGCAAACTCCATGACACGGGGCGGGAAGGCTGCGGCCACTACCCATCCCCAGGCCGCGCCGCGGCCTGCTGGTGCAAGCAACCGGCAAAGTCGGCGTCACCCGGCCAGCGGACATGCCGAAAGGCACGAGGATCGAATCATGCAGAACGTCAGGGGCAAGACCGTGCTCATCACGGGTGCCGCCAGCGGCATCGGGCTGTGCTTGGCCGAGAACTTCGCCAAAGCGCAGAGCGAGCTCATCATCACCGACATCAACGACGAGGCGCTCGGCAAGGCGGCCGAAAAGCTCCGCGAGCTCGGCGCCCAGGTGCACGCGCGTGCCATGGATGTCAGCGATCGCGAGGCCGTCGAGGAGCTGGCCCGCTGGGCCGAGGCCGAGTGCGGCGGGGTGGACATCCTGGTCAACAATGCCGGTATCGGACACTCGGAGGAGATGGTCGACACCCCCCTGGAGACCTGGAAGAAGCTGATGGCGGTCAACTTCTGGGGCGCGCTCTACCACGTCTACGCCTTCTTGCCCGCGATGGTGGAGCGCCGCCGTGGACAGATCGTCAACGTCTCCTCGGGCCAGGCCTTCTTCCGGCTGCCCACCTGGGGTCCCTACGCTACGATCAAGCTGGCCCTGGGCGCCTTTTCGGAGATCCTCCGCTACGAAGTCGGCAAGTTCAACATCCGCGTGACCACCGTCTACCCGTTCATGGTCAACACGCCTTTCTATGCCGACATCGAGGGCGAGAGCTGGGGGCAGAAGATGTCGATGCGGCTTCTGCCCTACTACTCGATGACGCCCGAGCGTGCGGGCAAGGTCATCTTCAAGGCGATTCGCAGGCGCAAAGCCATTGAAATGGTTCATCCGCTCAACGACATCGCCAAGTACATCCGCTTCGTCCCTGGCGCAACCGACGTAATGAGCATGGTCACCATGCTGGCGCTCGGCAAAAAGAGGTAGCGATCGCAGGGATCGGCCAGAAAACGACGGACATTGGGAATGGGAACAGCGGTTTCATCGAGGAACTGGAATTGAGAGAGAGGGGATAGCGGAGCCATGCTCGACTTGCTCGGAAAGAAGTTCACTGACTTCAGGAAGATGATCCAGGAACGCCGCGTCGGATTTTTGATGGACGAGATCATGACCGGCACGCACGAGTTCGAGCCGGACTACGGCCCGTCGGGCACCTTCCCGTTCGAGTTCAAGATCACCTGGGGGCCCAAGGACTTCTTCACCTGGGCCAATCCCACCAGCCCGGCGTTCATGACGCAGCCTCTGAGCGGCATCATGACCATGGGCGGGCTGTGCGACAGCACCCCGTGCGAGGGCGAGCTGAAGCTGCGCTACTTCACCAAGCGCACCATTCGCTACTCCTTCGATTTCCGCGCCGACGGCCGGGACTACGCCTACGTGGGCGAGAAGGTGAACATCCTGCCCTGGAACCTACCCACCTCCCACACCACCTGCTTCGGCACGGTCAAGGAGATCGACTCGGGCAGGCTGGTCTCGCGCTCGGTAACCCATTTCCGCATCAGCACGGTGATGCAGTTCATGGCCAGCTTCCGGCTGGGATAGGGCGGCAGCTCGGCGGGGCCCGGGCGCCACCAGCCTCAGCTGGTGCCCACCTGCCCGAGCCGAGGCGCCTTCTCATCGGTGCGCACCAGCCCGTAGCGCCGCCAGCCCGTCCGCAGCAGCCACGAGCGAGGTTCGGTCACCGGGTCACGGGCGGAGGGCTGCGGCGGGCGGCAGCGCAGGTGCGCCCAGCCGTCGAACCAGCGGTACGAGGAGTACGGGTCAACGCCCCGCATGGTCGCGCCCCGCTTGGCGCGATCCTTGTGCGCGTTCAGGTACACGTAGCAGAGCACGTTGCGCATCTGCCGCGGCGTTTTGACGACGATTCCCTGAAAACGGTCGGCAAACAGCCGCCCGCGCCGCCCGAAGCGCCGGTTGAGGGTACGCGCAATGCGCGAGGCCACCCGCTGCACCCCGCGCGACAGCGCTAGCGTATCGTTGGCCTCGCATACCAGGTGCAGGTGATTGCCGCGGATGGCGTAATGCGCCAGCCGAAAGCCCTTGCGGGCGCCCTCTTCGGCAAAGATCTCCTTGATGAGCCGCAACGGCACGGGTCGACGCAAGCTCAGCAGCCCGGCCACGCAACGCATCGTGACGTGCACGGCGGCATGCCGACTGACCTGCGGCCGCCTCACGTGCGGCACGTAGTGCCCGCTCCGCCCCCGCGGTCGACCCGCCCCCGCGCGATAGCCGCCGCGGCACCGCGCGGCCAGAGCGAGCTGCCGAGGACGGGGCCGTCGACGCTTGGCAGGCCTGCGAGCGGCGGTCTTGACGGATGTTGAACGAGATGTCATGTTTGATTTTGAGCATAGCAAGTTCTTGCGGAATGGCAAGCCCATTTCGACCCGAAGGGTACGATCCACGTAGATCGGTATCAGTTCGTTCCATGGACATGGGTGACAGGTCGCAAAAGCAGTCCATGGACATGGGTAACAGTCGGCGTCGAGCCAAGGAGGTTTCGATGCCCTGGAAGGAGACCGGTCCGGTGGTCGAACGGCTGAAGTTCGTCGAGGAGTACGAGAGGCAGAGGGAGCTGCTCGAGGGCCACGTCAACGTCGCAGCGCTGTGCCGCGATTTCGGGGTCAGCCGTAGGACGGGCTACAAGTGGCTTGGTCGCTACGTTCCTGGCGACCTGAGCTCGCTCGAGGACCGTTCGCGACGACCTCATCGTCAACCCCAGCAGCTGCCCGATGCCGTGGTGGATGCCGTCCTGACGTTACGCAGAAGCATGCCGCTATGGGGCCCGAAGAAGCTGCGCTGGGCCTTCGATAAGCAATACCCTCACCTACGCCGTCCCTCGCTCAGCGCCGTCGCGGCCATCCTCAAGCGCCACGGCATGATCACGCCGAAAAAGCGGCGGCGTGCGAAGGTGCCGCCGTTCACCGCGCCTTTTGCTGGCTGCGAAGCGCCCAACGACGTCTGGTGTGCCGACTTCAAGGGCTGGTTCCGGACCGGTCGGAGCAAGTGCCATCCGCTGACCATCTCCGACGGCTTCTCACGGATGCTGCTGCGCTGTGCGGCGTTGAGCCGTCCGCGGCACCAGGAGAGCCGCCGAGTCTTCGAATCGGCGTTTCGCGAGTTTGGCCTTCCGACGGCGCTCCGCACGGACAACGGGCCGCCGTTCAGCTCCCCTACCGTGGGCGGGCTCAGCCAGCTGTCCGTCTGGTGGATGCGGCTGGG
>CAYTYV010000241.1:0-9759 GCA_964441055.1 uncultured Polyangiaceae bacterium
AACAGCCCCAACACGGGCGTGGGCCCGCCGTGGGCCGACATGGGGGCGTACGAGTTCCAGCCGTCGTGGTGGTGGTGACGGGGGCTACTGGCCGAGCGGCAAGAGCCTAGCATCGAGGGCGACAAATTCGACAGGAAGATCGGCCTTCGGCCCGGGTGTGCTATTTTGGACGCTCCTTGCTTCCGACGATCTTCGGGCCGAGCCGTTGACCAGCGGCTGCGCGTCTGAAGGGCGAGAGGACCATCGCCATGGGCAGCGAAAACGTCGAAACCGATGCTGGCGAAGACAGGATGCGGGCCTTTACGCGGGCCGTGCTCGACGACCTCGAGGCGCTGGAGCGGCTGATCGAGCTCGGGCGCCTGGAGACGGGCATACGCCGCATCGGCGCCGAGCAGGAGATGTTCCTCATCGATCGCTCGCGCCAGCCTGCGCCCGTGGCCATGGAGGTGCTGGAAGGGCTCTCGGGCGATGGCCGCATCACCACCGAGCTGGCGCGCTTCAACCTGGAGGCCAACCTGACCCCGCAGGTCTTCGGCGCGAGCTGCTTACGAGAGATGGAGCGCGAGCTCGACGCCGTCATCGCGCAGATCGACGAGGCCGCGGCCAAGCTCGAGGCGGGCGTGGTGCTGACGGGCATCCTGCCCACCCTGCGCGTCGCGCACCTGTCGCTCGACAACATGACGCCGCACCCGCGCTATCACGAGCTGAACCGCGCCACGAGCCAGCTCCGCGACGGCGCCTTCCACATCGTCATCAAGGGGCTGGACGAGCTCGACATCACCCATGACAACGTGATGTTCGAGTCGGCCAACACGAGCTTCCAGGTGCACTTCCAGGTGGGGCCCGAGGAGTTCGCCCCTTTGTACAACCTCGCGCAGGCCATCTCGGCTCCGGTCTTGGCCGCGGCGGTCAACTCGCCCCTGCTCTTCGGCCAAAGGCTGTGGAACGAGACCCGCGTGGCGCTGTTCCAGCGCTCGGTGGACGTGCGCTCGGCCGCCCATCGCCGCCGTGCCAATCCGCCGCGGGTGAGCTTCGGCGATGCATGGATCGAGCGCTCGGTGGTGGAGATCTACCGCGACGACATCACCCGCTTCCGCATGCTGCTGTCGTGCAGCGGCTCGGTCGAAGACCCCATGCAGGTGCTGGACGAGGGGGGCGTGCCCGCCCTGGAGGCGCTGCGCATGCACACCAGCACGGTATGGCGTTGGAACCGCGCCTGCTACGGCGTCCACGACGGCCAGCCCCACCTGCGCATCGAAAACCGCGTGCTGCCCGCGGGGCCGACGGTGCTCGACGAGGTGGCAAACGCGGCCTTCTTCTTCGGCCTGATGGCCTCGCTGTCGCGCGAGTACCCGCGCATCGACACGGTCATGGAGTTCGACGACGCCAAGAACAACTTCTTTGCCGCGGCCCGCCACGGTCTCAACGCCCAGTTCACCTGGGTGGGCGGCAAGACCATGGCCGCCCACGAGCTGGTGCTGGACGAGCTATTGCCGCAGGCCCGCCAAGGGCTGACGGACCACGGCATCGACGTCGAGGACGTCGACCGCTACCTCGGCATCGTCGAGGAGCGCGTGCGGCGACGGCAGACCGGCTCGCAGTGGGCCCTGCGCTCGCTCAGCGCGATGGCCGAGGCGCCGACCGACGTGCGCCTGCGCAGCTTGACCTGGGCCATCTACAAGCACCAGCGGAGCGGCAAGCCCATCCACGAGTGGCCCCTGGCCGAGCTCTATCGCTCGCGGGATTGGTTTCCCAGCTACCGCACCGTGGGCCAGTTCATGAGCACCGAGCTATTTACCGTGCACCGTCGCGACCCCGTCGATCTGGCGGCCAAGATGATGGACTGGCGTCGCATTCGCTATGTGGTCGTGGAGGACGGCCACGGTCGGCTGGCCGGGCTCATCACCTACCGCTCGCTCTTGCGCCTGGTCGACGCCCGCCAGTCCGCGGCCAACGGACCGGTCATCGTCGAGGACATCATGACCCCGGATCCGGTCACGGTGCGGGCGGACATGCCCACCCTAGAGGCGCTCGAGATGATGCGGCAAAAGGACGTGGGCTGCTTGTGCGTGGTCGACGACGACGGGCGGCTGGAGGGTATGATCGAGACCAGCCAGCTTCTCGACGTCGCCGCCAAGGTGCTCGAGGAGTTCCTGCGAGAGGACAAGGGCAGCGGGCCGGGATCGGTTCGCTAGCTCAGCCCTCGTCCTCGGGAGGTCGGCACGGGGCGCCTAGCCCGACGGCCATCTCCTCCAGGCTGAGCCGACCGTTGTTGTCGCGGTCCAGGGCGTTGAACACCTCGTCGGTGCCGCCCCACTCCTCGCGGTCGATGAAGCCGTCGCCGTCGTAGTCCCAGACCTTGAACAGCGCGATGGCCGAGGCGTGCGCGGCGCGGTCCTGGCGGCACTCGATCCAGTCGACGAGCTGCGTCTGCTGCGAGACGCGCGCCCAGATGAGGTTCTTGACGCCGCCTGCGAGCTTGCGCGTAGCCAGGGCATCGTCGGCGTGCATCTTGGCGAAGCCAGCCTTGTCGAGCTCCAGCTTGGCGGGCGCGGCTTCGGCGCCGAGCTCGGGGCCGAGTCGGCGTTCCACCTCGCCGTGGTCGGCCTCGAGCAGCTCGAGCAGGCGCGGGGGCAAGACCAGGTAGTCGCAGCCGGCCAGAGCCAGGGCCTGGTCCTCGCCGCGGAAAGTGCCCGGCATGAGCGCTGTGTCGTAGCCGTGCGCCCTTAGGTAGGCGTACATCTGCGCGGCCGCCTGCACGCCTGGGTCATCGGTAGGCTCGAAGCGCTCGACGCCCGCCTTCTTGCGGTGCCAATCGCTGATGCGGCCGACCGCGGGGGCCACGGCAGTCGCGCCCGCATCGGCGCTGGCCGCGAGCTGGTGCAGGCCGAAGACCAGGGTCATGGCGCAGTGCACGCCCTTTTTCTCGAGCTTGCGAGCGGCGCGGATCCCCTCCCAGGTAGCGGGCGTCTTGACCAGCACGCGGTCCGGCTCGGCGCCGCCTTCGGCGAACTGCTCGCTGAGCTTGAGCGCGCTCTCCACCAGCGAGGCCGTCTCGTAGGCCTGCCGGGCGTCCAGCTCTACGCTGACGCGGCCGGGCACGATGGCCAGCATGCGCAGGCCGAACGCGAGCGGCAGCCGCTCCACCGCGCGAATGGCCACCAGCTTGCGGTTGCCGCCTTTGCCGACCTGGCGCTGGGCCCAGGCGATGGTGGCATCGACGACGTCGTCGTGCTCGGGCATCTGGGCGGCGGCGTTGATCCGCGAGGCGCACAGATCGACGTCCGTCGCGCCGAGCTGGCGGACTCGAGCCAGATCGGCAGTGTCCGGGACGATGGTGCTGAGCTCTTGAAGCTTTTGGAGCGCGCTCGGGCTCGACATGCCCGAGCTATTGCAAAAAAACGATGAGGCCGCCAGGAGATCGTGTCGCTATCCCGCGACCATGCGCTCGACCATGCGGCGAATGCGGTCGGGCATGCGGTGATGGTGTCCGCCGTGCCCTCCGGGGTACTCGTCGATGACGTGCTCCACGCCGTGGGCCTGGAGCTTGCGGCTTAGCCGTCGATGGCCGAGGTGCAGGCCGTACTCGTCCTCGGTGCCCGCCTCGAGGTGGATCCAGCGCAGGCTGCGCAGCTCGGCCACATGGCGATCGAGCAGCCGAATGGGATCCCAGTCGAGAAATCGCTTCCAGGTATCGGCGACGAGCTCGCCCGTCTCCAGGTCGAAGTACAGATCGCCGTGCAGCAGCGGCACGTGGACGTTGGGTGCGAAGCACGAGCACATGGCGAGGTTCATCATGGTGTGAACCTGGTCGCGGTCGAGCAAGCCGAGCGGATTGGGGCTCGCGAGAAAGCGATGGATGAAGGGCTCCACCCCGCCCGCTTGCGCGAGCACCCGGATGGCGGCGGGCAGGGTGAACACGTAGAGGAACTCGTAGGCGCTGTCGCCCGCCGAGGAGCAGATGGCGCCGAAGCGGTCCGAGCGCATCATGCCCGTTACCAGCGCGCCAAAGCCTCCGCTCGAGTGGCCCACCAGCCCGCGGTAGTCGCGGCTTCGATGGGTGTGGAAGCGGCGGTCCACCCAGTCGACCAGCTCGTCCGAGAGGTAGTCCATGTAGTTGCCCGTGGCGGGCGAGTTGACGAACTGGCTCGCGCCGAAGCGGGTGCTGCAGTCCGGGCCCACCACGATGACGGGCGGCATCTGACGGGCCGTGATGAGCTCGTCCAGCCGGTCCTGCAACGCTTGCGAGAAGGCGCCGCCCCCATCGAAGAAGTTGGCGCCCTGGCGGCCCCAGCCCGCCAGCAAGAAGACCACGGGGTAGGGCTCCTTGCGGCGGCTCGAGTAGTCAGGCGGCAGGTAGACCGCCACCTTGCGCACGTGGGGATCGCCCATGGCGTTGTCCCGCAGCAGCTCGCTTTCGTGGTCGAAGGATCGGACGTAGGCCGCACACATGGCGCAGGCCTAACAGCGGCGCGAGCGCGGTTCAACGCGGGGGGGCTGGCCCAAGAGCGAGTCAGTCGAACAGCTCTTCGACTGCTTGCACTGTCACGGCACGGCGAGCCCACTCGTCGAGCTGGGCGAGATCCGCGCAGGCGACGATGCGCTGCTCTGCCACGGGTCCTACGTCGAGCTTGCGCGCCCGCAGCACGGTCAGCACAGCCTGGGCCCTTCCTTTGGCTTCGCCTTCGGTCCGCCCTTCGGCCCGCCCTTCGGCCCGTCCCTCGGCCCGTCCCTTGGCGACGTAGCGTCGGGCGAAGGCGCTCTGGTACTGGTAGTCGCCGCTTTCCATCATCTCCTCCAAGGCACGGCGCGCGGCCTTGCCGAGCCACGCCATCACAAGGTCAGCATAGAGCCCAGCCCGCTCCTCGTCGAGGCCGCTCGCAGCACCGAGCGCGGCCAGGGCTACCGGCAGAGCGTGCTCGCCCTGGCCGTGGGCGATCGCGGACAGAACGGCGAGCTCGGGCGCGCGCTTGGCCTGCTGTTCGTCCGTTACGACGGCAATGCCATCCGGGCCCAGCACCCGCGGCTTGAGCGCGAAGCCCGGGGCCCCGAGCGCGATGGGCTGGGCGCACCAGCGAGCCACCGAGCGAGAGGGCGCAATCACCAGCAGATGGGTTGGCGCGCGCAGCCGCGAGCGCAGCACGGTGAGGTACGCCGGCCAGGCATAGCGCTTCTGCGCATCCAGGTGGAGCTGAACCTCGACCACGATGGCCAGTACGGGTTTGCCGCTGCGCTCGAGGACCACCACCAGGTCGGCGCGATACTCGGCAGGTTGGATATCGCCGAGCTCGGCAGACTCGAGGCGCAGCTCGTCGTAGCGCGGGAGAACGACGCCGAGCAGCTCGGAGAGCAGCTCAGGGGCCAGCTCGGGCCGGTTGCGCAGCAGCATGAGCAGCGCTTCGTGCTTCATGGTGGGCATGGCGAGGTCGGCCGCGAGGGCGGTGGCGAGAGGGCGCGGCAGCGAGCCCTTCCCCTTCACCGATCGTGCCAAGATGCCGCGGTAGCGGTTCTGCGGGGTTACCGTGGCGAACGGCAGCGACTGCGTGGCGGAATGGCGGCGGAGGGTGGCGGCCGCCACCGAGCTCGCACAGTGGGCCTGCCGCGCTCCAGAAATCCCGTCACAACTCGTCCGCTGGGCGCCACTCGTATTCGACGGCGAGCCGCACGCGGTGCTCTGCCAAGCGACGAAACAGTAGGAACGGTAGCCATGACGACGGAACGCGACGGACAAGAGGGGCTTTGCGAGCAGGTTGACGAGCGGATGGCCGAGCTGCTCGATGGCACGGCGCCCGACGAGCTCTACGACCACCTGGCCGACTGCGACCGCTGCCGAGATGCGCGCCACGATGCCGAGCGGGCGCGCGAGCTCGTGGCTGGCGCAGGCGCGGACTTCGCAGCGCCCGAGAACCTGACCGAGCGCGTGCTCGCGGCGCTCGATGCGCGCGCGGCAGGCACGGACCAGGCAGTGGCTGCGACGGTGGCACAGACGATCGCGGCGGAGCCAGCGTCCGCGGCGAGTCCGGTGGCTGCGACGGTGGCGCAGACAATTGCGGCGGAGCCAGCGTCCGCGGCGAGCCCTGCGGCCGCTGAGGAGCCGCAAAAAGCGCCCGCTGCCACGATCGCGGCGGAGCCAGTAGCCGCAGCCGAAGCGCCTGCTGCCACGATCGCGGCGGAGCCAGTAGCCGCAGCCGAAGCGCCCGCCGTGACCGAGGCGCCCGCCGTAGCCGAGACGCCCGCCGTAGCCGAGGCGCCTGCCGTAGCCGTGGCCGCAGGGCCACAGGCCGCCGCGGCCTCGCCGTCCCTTGGCGACGCGGGTGCAGCGCTACCCGCCGATGCTCCTCAGCCCAAGGCCGAAGTGATTCCGCTCGGCCGCAAGCTTCGCAGGCCGCGCACGCTAGCGCTGATGGGCCTGGCTGCCGCGGCGGCGGCTGCCGCGGCCGTGGCCCTGGTCGTCGTCGGCGGCGACGGCGGTCCGAGCAAGGCCGCGGCGACCATTCCCTGGCAGGGCAGGGTGGTGGAGATCTCGCGGGCCGCGGGCGGCTCGGGCGGGCTCGAGCTGTGCGCGCCTAGCGGCGAGGACTGCCGCCCGGCTGCACTTGGCCAGAGGGTGGCGGCCGGAAGGCTGCTGCGCACGGACGACCGCACGCGCGCCTACCTCGAGCTCGACGACGGCACGCGGCTCGCCCTGGACCGCTCGACCGAGCTTTCGCTCGTGGCCGACGCCGACCGCCAGGCCAAGCTCGGCACGGGAGCTGTGGTGGCCGACGTGGCCCACCTCGATGACCAGCAAGCGCGCATCGAGCTGCCCCAGGGCCACGTTCAGGTGCTGGGCACGAAGTTCGCACTGCGGGCCGCCGACGAATCCGCGGCCGTGGACGTGAGCCGCGGCGAGGTCCAGCTCGCCGACGCCGAGGGGCGTACCGTGGTGGTGCGCGCGGGCGAGGAGGGGCGGCTCTACGCGGGCGTGCCCCCCTACGCCTCGAACGCGCCTGCCCTTGGCGAGGCGCTTTCCTGGAGCGAGCCGGGCGACGAGGACGGCGACGTGGCCGTGCGTGGCCTGGGCGAGCTCCGCGCCAAAAAGCCTGGCACGGACGTCGAGAAAGCGGACGCCGTGGAGCTCAGCTCCCATCGGGTCAAGATCCGCATCGTCGACGGCTTTGCCCGCACCGAGGTCGACGAGGTGTTCACCAACACCACCGACGAGGTGCTCGAGGGCATCTACCGCTTTCCCCTGCCGCCCGACGCTCAGATCGAGCGGCTGGCCCTCGAGGTGGACGACCACATGGAAGAGGGCGCCTTTGTCGACCGCGATCGCGCCGCGGCCATCTGGCGAGGGGCCATCGTGAACGCCGCGCCAAAGCGCCGACCGCTGCGCGAGGAGATCATCTGGGTGCCTGGTCCTTGGAAGGATCCGGCCCTGCTCGAGTGGCAGCGTGGTGGGCGCTTCGAGCTGCGCATCTTTCCGATCCCAGCCAAGGGCTCGCGGCGGGTGGTGCTGAGCTACACCCAGGTGGTCAAGCCCACGGGCGGCGTGCGCCGCTACGTTTATCCGCTGGCCCACGATCCGTCGGGCGCGCTCGAGGTGGACGAGTTCTCGCTGGACGCGCAAGTCAAGGGCCACGACCGCGGGCTCGGCGTGAGCGCCATGGGCTACGCCCTGGAGGGCGCGGAGGCCTCGTCCGAGGCCGAGCGGCTGGGGATGAACGCTCAGCAGTTCGTGCCGAGCGGCGACCTGGTGCTCGAGTACGCCCTGCCGAATCGGCACAGCGAGCTGACGAGCTGGACCTATCAGCCGGCTCCGGTCGAGGCGAAGGGGGCGGACGCTGGTGCGGAGGATAGCGAGGCTTCGCAAACGGCCGAGCGTCCCTATGTGGCGCTGGCGCTGCGGCCCGCGCTGCCGCGTCGCTCCGAGAAGGCGCAGCGGGCCTTCGTGCTGGTGGTGGACTCGAGCCGTTCGATGGTGGGCGAGCGCTTTCGGCGCGCCACGGCGCTGGCCACGCGGCTGGTGCGCGAGCTCGACCCGCTGGACCGCTTTGCGCTGTTGGCCTGCGACACGACCTGCCAAGAGCTTTCCGGTGGGCTGCGCAACCCGAGCAATGCGGCGGCCGATGAGGCGCGGCAGTTTCTCGAGGGCATCACGCCCGAAGGCGGCTCAGACCTTAGCGCAGCGGTGAGAAGGGCGAGCTCGCTCGGCCGAGCGGACGACGACTGGGCACTGCGGGTGGTGTACATCGGCGACGGCACGCCCACCGTGGGGCCCATCCGTCCGGGCAGCATCCGCAAGGCGGTCGCGCGGTCGCTCCCCTCGGGCCGCGGCACGGTGACGACCATAGCCGTGGGCGCGGATGCCGATCTCGATGCCCTTGCCGCCCTGGCGCGCGGCGGCGGCGGCGTGGTGCTTCCCTACGTGCCAGGTCAGCGGGTGGGAGAAGCGGCTTACGCGATTCTGGGCGCCTGCTACGGCACGGGTCTGCAAGACATCGAGCTCGAGCTTCCCGAGGGCTTGGTCGAGGTGGCGCCCAAGCGGCTGGACACCATTGCGGCTGGCGGCGAGACCATGGTGGTCGCTCGCATGACCGGGCCCGAGGTCTCGGGCGAGGCCGTGCTGCGCGGCAAGGTCGGCGACAAGGCCTTTGAGCAGCGCTATCCGCTCGATCTGCGCGCCACTCGCGCGGCGGGTAACGCCTTCGTGCCGCGGCTCTACGCTGCCGTGCGCATCGCCGATCTGGAGCGGGAAGGCACGGCCCGAGCGCGCAAGGAGGCCGTCGAGCTCTCGGGCGCGTTCAACGTGGCCAGCCGCTACACCTCGCTGTTGGTGCTGGAGAGCCCGGCCATGTTCCGCGCCTTTGGCTTGGACAACACCCGCAGGGTGGCCGAGTGGACAGGCGAGGAGCAAACCGAGAGCAGCCGCGCTGACGGCGCTCTCGCGTTCGGGCCCGAGAAGGAGGAGGACGCCTTCTACGGAGCAGGCGGCGTGGGCAGAGGGGCAGCGGAGCGCAAGGCCAAAAAGGCACCCCGCGCTGGGCGCGCGCAAGCCGAGAGCGCGCCCGAGCCGTGGGGAGACGAGGAGCCGGCCGCCCCCGCCTTTGCCCAGCCGCCCGCCGCCATGCCGGGCGACCCGCTCGCCAGTGACGTCGACGACCGTCGCTCGAGGCGCCGCCCGCGCGGGCCCGGCTGGATCCCGATGCGGCGAGTCTGGCAGCGGGTGGGCAGCGTGGCCACGGCTCGGCTGGTGCCCGCTGCGGCCAGCGTGTCCAAGATCGCCGAGGCCGAGCGCCAGCTCGACGACAACGAAAACCGCCGCGAGGCCGTCAAGGAGCTGTACACGCTGTACTTCCTGGCCGGTCAGGTCGACCTGGCCGAGAAGGTGGCCACGCGCTGGTCGGAAAAGGACGCCCTCGACCCCGAGGCGCTGACGGCGCGCGCCGATCTGGCAGCGCGCTCGGGCGACCGCGACGGTGCGATTCGCATCCTGGGCTCGGTAGTGGACGTAAGGCCTGGCGACGTGCCCTCGCAAAAGCGGCTGGCGCGGCTGCACCGCTGGGCGGGCAAGCCCGCGCTCGGCTGCCGCCACGCCCTGGCCATCGCCGAGCTTCGCGAAAAGGACGCCGAGCTTTTGGCCGACGCCGTGGCCTGCGCGCGCGAGACGGGCGAGAGCTGGCTAGGCCACGATCTACTGGCCGCGGCCGAGGACGCGGTACGCGATCGCGCTCAGAAGCTGCTCGAGAAGAAAAAGCCCGCCGAGGCCAGTAGATCGTG
>CAYTYV010000242.1:0-9706 GCA_964441055.1 uncultured Polyangiaceae bacterium
CACGGCGGGCAGCGCGGGCGGCGGCACCGCGGGCGGCGGCGGCAGCGCGGGCGCGGGCGGCAGCGGCATTCCCGATGGCGTGGACCCCGAGCTTCTGGGCCACGCCGAAAGCGCCGCGCGCTGGATCGAGGCGGTGGCCATCCGCGATGGCGCCGAGGCATGGTGGCCCGAGTACGTCGGCGTGCCCGAGTGGGAGGGCAACGCCGCCCATCAGGTCGGCGTCTACGCGGGGGTAGCTGGCATAAGCTTCTTCCTGCTCAAGCTCAGCGAGGTCAGCACCGATCCGGATCACGGCGCAACGGCCATTGCCGCGGCCGAGCGGCTGGTCGCCACCGCCATTGCGGACGGAGGAGGGCACCGCTGGGAACACGAGGTGGAGCTCAGCGACGGCACCATTATCGAATACGACTTCGAGGGCTTCTACACGGGCAATGCGGGCGTGGCCACGGCGCTATGGTGGCTCGGCCAACGGCTGGACGAGGCCTCCTACCGCGAGCTCGCGGTAAGCGCCACCGACGGCCTGGTGGCCCGCGCCAACCAAGACGCCGACGGCTGCTCGTGGCTGTATAGCAGCACCGACATCATCGCTGGCAATGCTGGCATCATCCTGTCGCTGCTCGACATGTACGACGCCACGGGCACGGCCGCTTACCTCGAGACCGCCGAGTGCGGGGGCGACTGGCTGGTGGCGCTGGCCCAGGAGGAAAACGGCGGCTACTTCTGGCCCGCCAGCGAGGGCGGCGAAACCATCTATCCGGGCATTTCCCACGGAGTAGCCGGAGTCTCCTATGCGCTGGCCCGGCTCTACGAGGCGAGCGACGAGTCGAGCTACCTCGACGCCGCCGAAAAGGGCGCGCTGTGGCTGGAGGACAAGGCGCTATGCGACGGGCTCGGCTGTCGCTGGTTCCACAACACCGACACGGGCCAGGACACCTATCTCACGGGCTGGTGCCACGGCGTTGCGGGAACCGCCCGGCTGTTCCTGCTGCTGCACCGACTGACCGATGACGACGGCCACCTCGCCATGGCCGAAGACGCCGCCGCCTGGGGTATGGCGGTGGCCGACCCGAACCTGCCCTCGCCCGATTTCTGGGGGCTCAGCTTCTGCTGCGGCGCCTCCTCGGTGGGCGAGTTCTACCTCGATATCTACTTGCGCACGGGCGATGCCACCTACCTCGAGTTCGCCCGCGACGTGGCCGACTACCTCATCGACCGCGGCCAGCCCGACCGCGGCGGCACCATGTGGACCAACTACAACTACCCCGACGACGACGGCTACATCTGGTACCCGCCAGGGCTCAAGCTGGGCGCGGCGGGCATCGGCTGGCTGCTGCTCAGGCTGGCCCTGGTCGGTAGCGAGGTCGAGGACTGGTCGCCGATCTTCGACGAGACCATGTAGGAGAAAGAGTCATGAAGCTGGCAACGAAGTGGTGGAGCGCGGGGCTGCTCATGGCGCTGGTCGGCTGCGGCAGCAGCAGCAACAGCTTCGGCGATGGCAATGGCGGCGGAGCTGGCGGCAGCGCTGGCACGGGCGGCAGCGCTGGCACGGGCGGCAGCGGCGGGGGCAGCAGCGCCTCGGGCTACCTGGTGCTGACCAACATCGACACGGCCGATCCCTACTACGAGGCCGTAGCCACGCTGGCCGAGCACCGAGACGGGGTGGTGCTCGCCTTCGACCCGACCGACCTCGACGGGCTGGCCGACACGCTCGCCGAGCGGGGCGCGCGCTATGTGGCGGTGGTGCTCAAGCCGCTCGATCTCGACATCAACCTGGTCCGCGGCATGGTGATGCAATGCACCAAGCTCGACGCCGATCCCTTTTTCGACATCGGCCTGGGCTACATCACCGGAGCGACCGCAGCCGACGCCGTGGCCTTCGTCGACGGCATCATCCAGGCCGAATCCGAGGGCATTGCCGACCAGCCGCTGTCCATCAGCGGCTGGGCCGCCAGCAGCTTGAACCACGTCTTCATGGGCGACGGCTCCTACTTGAGCTACCTCAATCCGGTCGCCGCCAGCAACATCGCGCTCGAGACGGGCAACGCCGAGTCCCTCGGCTTTTTCGCCGAAAACGCCCACTACCTGAGCGGGGTCAAGCTGCTCGACGTGGGCCACAACGGCGATCCCCACATGCTGTGGCTGTTCGAGGGCGGCAACCAGGTGCCCGACACTTGGGACTACGACCCCGATCTCGTGGAGACCCCCCCGGTCGAACGGCTGGGCCTGTCCGCCGATCACATCCGCGACCTCGACCTGTACCCGGCCGTGGCCTTCAACGGCGCCTGTCACAGCGGCGTGCCCAAGCGCACGCTGGTCGAAGGCGACATCCTGGCGACCTTCGGCGATACCGACGGCACCGTTCAGTTCTACGAGATGAGCGACGGCTTCAGCTTTGCCCTGGCCATGCTGCAGACCGGCATCACGGGCTACTTCGCCCCCAACGGCTCCAACAACGCCAACGACCAGGGCGAGGATGTCTACACCGCCTTCCGCTACAACGAGCCCCTGGGCGACATCTACAAGCGGACCATCGACGCCGTGGTCATGGCCTTCCTCGGCAATCGGCCCGCTCTCAAGCTCTACACCCAGGGCGAGAGCGCCTACCAGTGGGAGACGCTGCCCTCGGGTGATTACGACCCCGAGGACTTCGGCTTCGGCGAGTCGGCCATGCTCTCGGGCAAGGCCAATCGCATCTACTTCGGCGACCCGCTCTACAGCCCCTTCGCTGACGACAGCGCCCCCGAGGTCAACTTCGCCAGCGCGACCATCACCGAGGTCGACGACAGCACCTTCACGGTCGAGCTGGTCTTCGACAAGCCCGACGTCTACTTCCCCATCTGGGAGAAGTTCCACGACGGCGGCAGTCGGCTGTACACCACCATCGACATCCCCGCGCGCTACGGCTCGCCGACCAGCGTCGCAGTGGACGAGCTCGACGCCTCCGATGCCTATAACCGGCTGATTCCTGCGCTCGAGCACCACGACGGCGCGAGCGTGCTGCACCTGGAAATCGATCTACCCGGCGACAACTACGGGCTGGATCCGATCTACTTCACGATGTCTTTGGAGGTCACGACGGATTGACGCGGTATTCGCCATGACTGCCGTCCTGGGCATCTCCGCCTTCTACCACGACTCCGCTGCCGTCCTGCTGATCGACGGCCGGGTCGTGGCCGCCGCGCAGGAAGAGCGCTTCACCCGCAAGAAGCACGACCCCGGCTTCCCCAAACACGCCATCGCCTACTGCCTCGAGACGGGCGGCCTCGAGCCGTCCGAGCTGGACTACGTGGGCTTCTACGACAAGCCCTTTTTGAAATTCGAGCGCTTGCTCGAGACCTATCTGTCCTTCGCCCCGGTTGGTTTCCGCTCGTTCTGGACCGCCATCCCGATATGGCTTCGCGACAAGCTCCACCTGCCGCGCGAAATCCGTAAGGGGCTCGGCGGCGGATTCAACAAGCGCTGCGTCTTCCCCGACCACCACGAGTCGCACGCCTCGAGCGCGTTCTTCCCCTCGCCTTTCGCCGAGGCCGCCATCATCACCCTGGACGGCGTGGGGGAGTGGGCGACCACCACCTTCGGCACGGGCCGCGGCAACCACATCGAGCTCAGCCACGAGCTGCGCTTTCCCCATTCGCTCGGCCTGCTCTACTCCGCCTTCACCTACTTCACGGGCTTCCGGGTCAACAGCGGCGAGTACAAGCTCATGGGATTGGCGCCCTACGGCGACCCCAAGTACGTGGACCTGATCCTGGACAAGCTGGTTCACCTCAAGGACGATGGCTCCTTTCGGCTCGACCTCGACTACTTCAACTACTGCCAGGGCCTCACCATGACGGGCCCCAAGTTCGCCGCGCTCTTCGGTCGGCCGCCGCGCAAGCCGGAAACGGAGCTCACGCAATCCGACATGGATCTGGCCGCCTCCATTCAACGCGTGACCGAGGAGGTGATGCTGCGCACGGCGCGGCACGTACACGAGCGCACGGGCATGAGCAACCTGTGCCTGGCGGGCGGCGTGGCGCTCAACTGCGTGGGCAACGGTCGCATTTTGCGGGAGGGGCCGTTCGAGCGGGTCTGGATCCAACCGGCAGCGGGCGATGCGGGAGGCGCCCTAGGCGCGGCGCTGTTCATCTGGCACCAGCTGCTCGACAAGCCGCGCGAGCCCGATACGGACGATAGCCAGGCAGGCTCCTTGCTCGGCCCGAGCTTTTCCGACGAGGACATCGGCCGCTTCCTCGACGAGCGGGGCGCCGTCTACCGCCGCTTCGACGACCCCGACGAGCTCGCCAAGGAGGTTGCCGCGCTCATCGCGGCGGAAAAGGTGGTGGGCTGGTTCCAGGGCCGCATGGAGTTCGGCCCTAGGGCGCTCGGCAGCCGCAGCATCGTCGGCGACGCGCGCAGCGCGAAGATGCAGTCGGTGCTCAACCTGAAGATCAAGTTCCGCGAGTCCTTCCGCCCGTTCGCGCCCTCGGTGCTGCGGGAGCGCGCGGCCGAGTACTTCGAATTCGACGAGGGGCAGGAGAGCCCCTACATGCTGCTGGTGGCACCGCTGCGCGACGACAAGCGGCTCGATCCTCCGGCCGCCGGGCGAGCGCTACAGGGCCTCGACAAGCTCCAGCAGCCGCGCTCACAGCTGCCCGCCATCACCCACGTCGATTGCAGCGCGCGAGTCCAGACGGTCGACTCCGCGCGCCACGGCCCCTACCACCGAATGATCCAGCGCTACGCCGAGATGACCGGCTGCCCGGTCATCGTCAATACCAGCTTCAACGTGCGCGGCGAGCCCATCGTGTGCACGCCCGAGGACGCCCACCGCTGCTTTCTGGCCACCAGCATGGACGCCCTGGCCATGGGCAGCTTCCTGCTGCTTCGCACCGAGCAGCCCAACGCCAAGACCTTCGCCATCGACGACTACCTCGGACAGTATCCCCTCGATTGATCGGTATCGCGGTGCCCGCCGCGCCGCATCCCCCTCTTGACCCGCTCTTGCCCATGGCGCTCATCGAGCTGAAAACGGACCCGTCGCCCAAGGAGCTGCGCCTGTTCGGGCTGCTGCTGCTGGCCTTCTTCGCGCTGGTGGCGGGCATCGTTTACTGGCGGTCCGAGAGCCAGCTCGCGGCCTCGGCGCTGGTCGGAGCAGGTGCGCTGCTCTGCGTCGTCTACTATGCCGTGCCGCCGTGGCGGCGCTGGATCTACCTCGGCTGGATCTACGCCGCCTATCCCATCGGCTGGTGCGTCTCCACGCTGCTGCTCGCCCTGGTGTACTACCTGGTCCTCACCCCCGTGGGCTTGCTGATGCGCCTTTTTCGCTATGATCCGATGCAGAAAAAGCGCGAGCCTGACCGACCGAGCTACTGGCAAGAGCGAGCCGCCCGCCGCTCCGCCGCCTCGTACTTCCGCCAATATTGACAGGGCCTAGCCATGTCTACCGACCCGAAACGCAACGACGCCGACGATTTCATCCGCGAAGCGCAGCAAAAGCCCCAGAGCTTCGCCCGCGAGACCGTGGATTTCCTGCTGCAGAACAAGAAGTGGTGGCTCACGCCCATCATCGTGACGCTGCTGGTCCTCGGGCTACTGGTCGCCCTAGGAGGCACGGCCGCCGCGCCGTTCATCTACACGCTGTTCTAGCCGCCGCCAGCCCGAGCTGCCCTCAGCGGGGGCGCGGTCGTTTCGTCGCGCGCGGCGCGCCCGCAGCGAGGTGCTTGCGCACGGCTTCGGCCACCGCATCGGCCAGCAGGGGAAAGCTCTTGTCGGTGTAGTGGACCTCATCCCTGAAGTACTCGAGGGACCTCGGGATGGCGTTTTCCAAATCGACGAGCCCCACCGCCTCGCGGGCGGCGAGATCGCGCAGCGCCTGATTGTAGCGATTCATGCCCCGCTGCGCCGTGCCGAGCGACCAGCGCTGCGTCTCGCCTACCGCTTCGTAGCGCACCATGTAGGCGGCCGCCTGCTCCTCAGGCGTCATGGCGTCCTTGTACAAATGCGGCTGGGTGACCAGGAGCACGGTCGTGCCGTCGACCGACGCCGTCTCGATCAGGCTGCGGATGTTCCGCTGAAACGCGACAAGCCCGGGGAACTCGTGCACGTCGAGCTCCTGCCGCGGCGTGTGGTACCAGGCCGCCGCCAGCTTGTCGAACACGCTGGCCGTCAGCGCTCTGGGCTTCAGCATAAACGCCGCAGGCCCCGCGAAATGGCCGTAGTCGCCGCGAAAGGAGCGATGGGAGAAACGTCCGAAGTCCGCATTGACGAGCAGGTCATTGATGGCGTGCATCACCACGATGAGATCGGGCTTGTGCGAGCGCAGATTCAAGAGGTAGTTGAGGAGCGTATGCTGCGAGGTGTACCACTCCTTGCCGAGGTTGTGGACCTCGGCCTGGTAGCGCTCCGAGTGGCCCTGCAGCCGCTTTTCGACCATCGCGGGCCAGCCCACCCCTTGGGAATCGGGCCACGCCGTGGTGGAGCCGCCCAGGCAGAAGATGCGATAGGCCGGGCGCTGCGCCGCCGCGGCCCGCGCTCCGAGCTCGGGCGGATCGAGCTGCAAAAAGGGGTGGAACTCGGCCAGTCGCGCGCGGGCCCTTGACTGGCGCCAGTGCTCGGCCAACGGGTAGAACAGCAGCAGCGCCAAGAATACTCCTACGCCGCCCACCACGGGAAGGCGGCGGTCCAGGCGCTTGCGCTTGACCGCCACGGTGGCGGCTGCGCCCGCCAGCACGAGCAACGGAATGCCCACGCGCAGGGCGTAGAGCCAGACGCGCATGGCGTCAGTGCCGCGGTCCTCGTAGTAGACGGGATCGGGAAAGTAGAAGCCCGCGTAGACGAAGGCGATGCCGACCAACAACGCCGCTCTGACGGTGAACGTGCCTATTCGGGATCGTTTCATGAGGCTGCACCCGACCGCGGCGGCTGGCGCCTGCGGGGTTCCGACTTACCTTGATGGTAGCGGCCCCGAGCCTCGAGCTCCGCCGGAAAACCGCATCCCCATCGCGATCATGCCCGACCCTTCCCCCCCAACACCGCTATCGAGACGCACGACGCGGCCGCGCCGCGCTCTGTGCGAGCTCGTCCGGCGGGGGCTCACCGTTGCGGCGTTCGCGGCGCTCGGCTTGGTCTCGATCACCGCGTCGGCGCAGCCCAACGAGCCGCTCGAAGAGCCGGCCGAAGCCATCGAGGACGGACCGCTTCCCACGCTCACATACCGGCCCGTGCTGCGGGATGGCTTCCACTTCCAAGTGGCTTTCGGCATGGGAGGCGGGCCCGACAGCTCCGGCGTCTTCCACGCCATGGAGATCGGCGGGACCTTCCCCAACGGCTGGACCCTAGCGCTGCTCCACACCTTCATTCAGAACAAGGGCGTGCTCGCCGAGCACGGCGGCCCCGATCTGTTCGGCGGCTGGATGCCCGAGCTCAAGATCCCCCTGGGCTACGACGATCTGGTGGCCAAGGTCGCGGCGGGCCCTGGCGGCATCCACATCCAGGACGACGGCATCGACGCGGTGCTCGGCCTCGCCTGGCTGTACGGCGTCGACTTCCACATCCCCTTCTTCCCCACCTCGGGGCTCAGCCTGGGCTTGCAGATGCTCCACGCGCACGTTGACGGAAAGCACCACATGGGCCTGAGCACCTCGCTGGGCTACACCTGGTTCTGAGCCCGGATGGCTCACCGCGTCGTTCCTGGCGAGACGCCTGCTGGTTGACACCCTGCGCGGGGCCGTCTCTGATGGGCCCCCGCGCTGGTCGTCGGCGCGGACCTCGCAAATGAGGAGGGGGCGCAATGCCGTTTCGCAGGTGGGTCTGGATCGTTGCTGTCATCTTGGCTTGGAGCTCGCTCGCCACGGGTTGTGACGCCTGCCGTGGGCGGATCTCCGTCGGATCGCTGCGCAAGCTCGGCGGCGAGCCGGTTCGGCTGCGCTCGGCTGCCTTCTCCGCGGACGGCAAGACGCTGTTCGCCTGGCTGACGCGCAAGGCCGAGCCCCAAAAAGACGACAAGGCAACGCCCGAGCGCACCCACCACGTGGTGCGCTACGCGCTCGGCGACGAGGAGCAAGCTGGCGAGGAGATCCTGCGCTCCGAGCTGCCGCTGCTCGATCTGGCCGTGCTCGGCCAGCACGCGGTGGTGCGGCGACAGGACGGCTACCAGCGCTTCGTGGCGGACGACGAAGAGGCGGACACGCTCGAGGCCCTGAGCGCGCGGCTCGAGGCCCTGAAGAAGCATCGCGCCGAGGTGGACAAGCAAAACGCGCTCTATCGGATCGGCGACGAGGGCAAGCTCGAGCGGCTCAGCCCTGAGAACAAGCGGTGCTTCGGGGTGCGCTCGACGCCAGGTGCCCGCTGGCTTGCCTATGCCGTCGGCGAGCCCGATGGCAAGGCCGACGAGGCCGAGGTCTTCCTCCGAGACGACGACCCCGATAGCGAGCCCATTGCCCTCGAGACCCACGGCCAGCCCCTGGCCGTAGCGCCCGACGGGTCCCAGGTTGTGCTGCTCCACAAGACGGAGGGCGGAGAGGCCGCGAGCGGTGGCGACGACGGCGGGGACGCAGGTCCGAGCGACGCGGGCGCGAACAAGGCCGAGCAGGCCGAGGACGAGGACAAGGACTCGCCTTACCGATTGAGCCTGGTCGTGGTCGAATCCAAGGAGGCGACCGAGCTGCCAGCGACCATTGCGCTGGACGACGGCATCGAGGCCAAGGCCTACGGCTTCGTGGGGCTCGCTGGCGAACAGCTGCTGTGGCGGGTCGACGAAGGGCTGTGGCTCACCGAGGCCGACGGCAGTGGGTCACGCGCCCTGTGGAAGGCCGACCGGATCGTCGCGGACGCGGGCACCGATGCCGCCGCGGCGGACGCGGGCTCGGCCGACGCTGCCGCGCCGTCCAAGCCGCGGTCGCGGGTCTTGGCTGCGGTGGACGCCAAGGGCACGGTCTACCTGCTGGTTCCCAAGGACGACCAAGCGAGCCTGCTGGCCTTTCGCCCCGCGAAGGACGAGCCGCGCGAGCGGGTCGATCTCGCCACCCTCGAGGGTCCCTTCGACGCCTACGCGCTGCTCGCGGCGGACTCGAGCAAGCGGCGCATGCTCATCGGCAACCTGGTCGACACCACGCGGGACGGTAGCTACAGCGCGGCCCACGACGACGTGGCGCTCTACGTCACCGACCGCAACGAGGGGTCGCTATCGCTCGGGCGCCAGCCGGTCGCGCTTCGCGCCGACGAGATCCAGGCCGAGGTGGCCACGGCCACCGCGCTGGACAAGGCAGCCGTGGAGGTTGAGCTACGCGATGGCGAGACGATGGTCGTCACCGTCGGGGTCGGTTTGGGGGACGACGAGGGCGCCGAGGCCTTGGTGACGCGCCTGCTCGAGACCGCGAAAAAGGCGCTTTCGGTCGAAGGCATCGACGAGGGCAAGCTCGAGCTCGACATCGGCCCGGTCGCCTTTGCGGCGAGCTCGCAAAAGGACAAGGGCTTGAAGGTCGACTGGATCCGGCTTTCGAGCACCTTCGGCAACCTGGACTTCGAGGACGGCAAGGCGCTTCCCTTGCATCTATTCGATCCCAAGCAGCTCACCCTGTGGGGTTGGTCGACCACGGTGACACAATCGGGCACGCTGGCCAACCAAGGCTCGGCGCCGAGTGGCAACATCACCGTCTCGATGGAAATGGTCTCGGGCTATGGCGACGACGCCAAGAAGCGGACCTTCTCCGAGCAGCTCGGCTCG
>CAYTYV010000243.1:0-9701 GCA_964441055.1 uncultured Polyangiaceae bacterium
ACCATCCGCAATGCGAGCTCGAGGCGAGATCTGCGCGGCCCCAGGCGGGCCGCAGGCGTTGGCTGAGCGCTAAGCTATGGGCGATCGTGGCGCTGGCCATGTTGCTGCCCTGGACGGGCGCCTGCTTCAGCAAGGCCGAGGACGCCATGGCGCCGCCGCGGGCGGAAGCCGAGCGCGTAGCCGCGGTCGCGCCGCAGTCGGGCGAGGGGCGCACCGAGGCGAGCGGCAAGGACCAGGGCGGCAAGCCGGTCGAGCTCGATCACCTGCGCGGGCCCGATGAGCACACCGAGCGCAAGCTCATCCGCGACGCCGAGCTCCACCTGGAGGTTCAATCCTATGCCGAGGCGCGCAAGACCGTGGGCGAGCTGTTGGCCGCCTCCAAGGGCTATCTCGCCACCGCCCGCATCGACCACCGCGAGGGCGTGGCCTCGAGCGCCGAGCTCGAGCTCCGCATCCCGGCCGCGGGCTTGGACGGCTTTGTCGCCAAGTGCCGCGCCTTGGGAACGGTGCTGCACGAGAGCGTGAGCACCCGCGACATCACCGAGGAGTACTACGACTTGCGCGCGCGGCTCGATAACGCGCGCAAGCTCGAGGTCCGTCTGCTCGAGCTGCTCGCCACCAAGACGGACGAGGTCAAGGACCTACTCGAGGTCGAGCGCGAGCTCGCCCGCGTGCGGGAGAAGATCGAGCGCTTCGAGGGCAAGCTGCGGCTGTACGACAAGCAGGTGGCGCTGAGCACCCTCAAGCTCCGGCTGACCACGCGCCAGGTCTATTCCGCAGGCAAACCGCAGAGCTTGGGAGAGCAGCTCTCGCGCACGCTCGGCCGCTCGTGGCAGGCGCTGGTGGGCTTTGGCCGCGGGCTCTTGGTGGTGCTGGTCGCGCTGCTGCCCTGGCTGCCGCTTTTGCTGCTGCTCGGTTGGGCGGGCTGGCGGCTGCTGCGGTGGATGGGGCGCAAGCTCGCGAGCCCGCCTCGCGCGGCCTATCCGGCCCACGCTGTGGCCGCCGCGGCAGCAGCGTACCCCGCGGGCGGCGCGACCGGAGCGGGGACGGCAGGCGCGACGGCTGCGGCCGAGACCGAAGCCGAGGACGGCGGCGGCGCGGGCGAGCAAGGCTGAGCGACGCAGCCCGCACTTCCCTGCGAGCCAAGCGCCTGCGCTCGGGAATGCCAGCTCGGCCAAAGGGCGTTTCCGTGCGTATGGCCGAGGACCAGACGCACGCTTCTGCCCGCTGCGAGCCGCGGCCGAGACAGCGTCATGGCTCCCGCGGCCAGGGCGGAGCGCCGCAACGCGGGCGGGCAGGCGGGCCTCGGTTGGGCGTCATCTTCGCATGGCATCTCACCCTGCTCGCGTGGGGATGCCATCCGCCAAGCGCCGAGCGCGTTGGTCCTGCGGCCTCGGCCTCTGCGCTCGCGCCCTCGGCGGAAGGGGAGGCCGCACCGTTGACCGCCGTCCCACCCAGGCGCACCCCGGCAGTCCCTCCGGTCGTGCGCTTGGCCCCCGCCGACCAGAGGCGCATCGACCTAGCCGTGCGCGGCGCCATCGAAAAGGGCGAGATACCAGGCTGCGTGGTGCTCGTCGGCCGCGGCGACGGCACGGTGTTTCGCCGCGCCTACGGCCATCGTGCGCTCGAGCCTCGCCCGGAGCCGATGCACGCCGATGCGATCTTCGACCTGGCCTCGCTCACGAAGCCCATTGCAACGGCGGGAGCGATGCTGCTTCTCCACGACGGCGCATTGCTCGACCTCGACGCCCCCGTCGCCGCGCACCTGCCCGTCCTGGCCCGCGGAGCTCACGCGCAGATCACCGCCCGCATGTTGCTCACCCATTCCTCGGGGCTGCCCGCGGCCAGCGCGCTTTCCGACTACGACCAAGGGCTCGAGCACGCGCTCGGGCGCATCGCCGCGGTCGAACTCGTGGCCCGCCCGGGCACGCAATACCGCTATAGCGACCTCGGCTACGTCGTGCTGGGCGCGCTGGTGGAGCGACTCGCTCGCCGAAGTCTAGCTCCCTACACCCGCAAAGCCATTTTCGCCCCGCTGGGCATGAGCCGCACCGCGTTCCTGCCCAGCGCCGAGCTGCGCGCGCGAGCCGTACCCACCGAACGCCGTAGCGGCGCGTGGCTCGTAGGCAGGGTCCACGATCCCAGGGCGGCGCGCCTCGGCGGCGTGGCCGGGCACGCTGGGCTGTTTTCGACGGCGGACGACCTCGCCCGATTTGTCACCTCGCTGCTGCACCTAGGCGAGCTCGCGGGCAGGCGCGTGTGGAGCGCCGCCACCGTCCGCGAGATGCTCCGCCCGCAAGGCGTGCCGCAACACCCTCGCGCCCTCGGCTGGGATGTGGTGCCCATCCGCGATCGGCAAACCGGGGCCGTGCGTCATAGCCTTGCGCACGGTGGCTTCACGGGCACCTACCTGTGGCTAGACCCGCAGGCCGACCTGTTCCTGATCGTGCTCTCGAGCCGGCTTCACCCGGATGGAAAAGGGCGCGTCCACGAGCTCTGCGCCGAGCTTCGCCGCATCGCGGTCGAGGCCTTGCCCAGGGTGGCCCCGCCGCCGAAAGCCCGGGTGCTGACGGGCGTCGACGTCTTGCGGCGCGACGGGTTTTCCGCGCTGCGCGGCGCTAGGGTCGCCCTCATCACCCATGCCGCCGCGATAGGCCGCGACGGCCTTCGCACGCTCGACCTGCTGCACCATGCGCCCGGGGTGGAGCTGGTGGCCGTGATGACTCCCGAGCATGGGCTAGACGCAAGCGCGGACGGAGCCGTGCCCGACGGCCGCGATGCGCGCACGGCGCTACCCGTCTACAGTCTCTACGGTCCGCGGCGCGCGGCACGTCGCGAGCAGCTCGTCGGCGTCGACACCATCGTGGTCGACCTGCAGGACGCGGGCGCGCGGTTCTATACGTACCTAGCGACCCTGCGGACCGCTCTCGAGACGGCCGCGCAACACGGCTTGCGCATCGTCGTTCTCGATCGGCCGAACCCCTCAGGCGGCGTGTTGGTCGAAGGTCCGCTGCCGAAGCTCGGCGCGAGCGGGCTGCTTCACCCGCACCCAGTTCCCATACGCCATGGGCTCACGCTTGGCGAGCTCGCCCGGCTGATCGATCGCGAGCGTCGGCTAGGCGTGGCGGTCGAGGTCATCGCCATGGAGGGCTGGCGCAGGCCCATGACCTTTGCGGACACGGGCCTTGCGTGGGTGAGTCCCTCGCCCAACTTGCGCTCGCCGCAGGCGGCCATGCTCTATCCTGGCGTAGCGCTGCTCGAGATGACGAACGTGTCGGTGGGCCGAGGCACGGACCGTCCCTTCGAGCTGGTCGGCGCGCCTTGGATGGACGGGCGCCTCGCGCAGCGCCTCTCCGCCTTGGGCCTGCCCGGCCTTGCGGTCGAGCCCGCGCGCTTTACGCCAACGGCGAGCAAGTACGCGGGCCTTCTATGCCGCGGCGTGCACCTGCGCGTGACGGCAGCCCATGCCATTCGCTCCGTGCGCACTGGCTTGGCCTTGGCGGTGCAGATCCGTCGGCTATACGGTCGAAAGTGGAAGGAGCGTGGGATGGCCACCCTGCTCGCCAGCGACCGGCTGCTGGACGGCATCCAGCGTGGCAAGAGTGCCGCGCAGATCGAAGCCATGACCCGGCAGGAGGTGGAGGCTTTCCTGGTGCGGCGCGCCGCAGCGCTGGCGTATCGCTGAGCATACGAGTTGATCGGCCGCACTGCTTACCCCTCGCCGAAGACCCGGTCGACGAAGCGGTTGCGGAATAGGCCCTCGGGATCGCATTGGCGGCGCAGGCGGTTGAAGTCGTCGTAGGCCGGATAGAGCGCGCGCAGCTCGTCGGCCGTGCGGTCGAAGGTCTTGCCCCAGTGGGGGCGCCCGTCGTAGTCGCGCATGAGCTCCTGGAAGTCGGCGAAATAGCCAGGGGCCCACTCGAGGCTGCTCACGTAGGCGCCGATGTAGCAGCAATCTCGCCCGTAGGCCGGGCTCATGGGGATAGCGTCTCGCGCCACGAAGCGCACCTCCATCGGGAAGTTCACTCGATAGCTGGCAGCCTCGACCAGGCGCCGCGTGCGGTCGATGGCCTCGGCCGCGCGCTCGCGCGGAATGGCGTACTCGGTCTCCTGATGCCGCGGAATGGTGCCCGCATAGCGGATGATGCGGTCGCTTCGGTCGAAACGGGTGTGGGGCCTGAATTGCAGCGTTTGCACCAGCTCGTGCATGGGCGCGATGACCCGCGGCAGGCGCTTGCTCAGCTCGATGAGCCCCGTGAAGGCAATGGAGCTCAGCCCCGACTGGTCGAGGACCTCGTTCAGTGAGTAGCTGCGGCCCGGGCGGTTGGTCTTGTTGAAGTGATAGACCTGCACCTTCTTGGTGTAGGGCAGCCACCAGAGCTTGAGGTAGTCGTTCTCCTCGACCCATTGGTCCAGGTCGGCGAGCACGCGGTCGAAGTCGACGAGCTCGAGCCGCTCCTCCAGGCGAAAGGCCTCCACGCAGCGAAAGGTGATCTCGCTCACCACGCCCAGGCAACCGAGGTGGACGCGCGCCGCGTCGAACAGCTCGGGCTCGTGCTCGGCGTCGAGCTGGTGGATGTCTCCCTTGCCGTCGATAAGGCGCATGGCCGAGACGTAGTCCGAGAGGATGGGCGTTCTGCCGCCCGTGCCGTGCGAGCCCGAGCCGAGGTAGCCCGCCGCGGTTTGCAGCACGATGGATCCGAAGTTGTCGAAGGACAGATCGTGCTCGGCCAGCGCGTCGTTGACCGCGTGAAGCGGCGCGCCCGCCTGCACGCGCACGGTGCGCGCCTCGCGATCGACCTCCAGCACCCGCGAGAGCTTGGGCAGTCGCATCGCCTGCCCGGGCATGTCGATGCAGTCCGACCACGACAGCGCCGAGCCGATGGCCTTCAGCCGCTTGCCCGCCTCGGCTGCGCGGCGGATCTGCTCGGCGATCTCCGCCTCGCTCTGCGGCTCGTGGACCCGCTCGGGCGTCCAGGCTTGGGTGCGGTCCCAGTTGGTGATGGTGTCGGTTCGCATCGGCTCCTCCCTGGCTCGGTCGGGCATCGTAGCAGGCGGTGTTGACAGCACCCAGGTCCACCTCGATATCCTGAGCTGGTCGCCTCGGTTCGTTGCTGCGGGCGAGGCGGAATTCGCCATGAAGTATCGGACCACGAGCACGATCACCGCCCTTGTCGCCAGCGCCGCTGCCCTTGCCCTGCTCGCTGGCGGCTGCGAAGGCTGTGGCGACGACGAGGAGCTATTCTCAGGCCATGGGGGAGGAGGAAACGGCGGCGTCGGTGTCGGGGGCGGAGGCGGAGCAGGAGGAGCGGCAGGGCAGGGCGGCGCCGATCCGTGCGCGGGCGTGAGCTGCCCCGCGCCGCCGCCCATCTGCTTGGACGAGTCCACGCTGCGCACCTTCGACGCCGAGGGCCACTGCGTGGACGGCGGCTGTGTGTACGACGACTACACCGACGCGCCCTGCACGGACTGCTGCTACGGCGCCGAGATCAATCTGACCGGCGATCCCCTGGGCGGCGGCATCGGCTACGGCGACATCACCGATCCAGCCGAGGCCAGCTGGGTGGTGTCGACCGCCGCGGAGCTGCTCGTGGCCTTGGCCGAGGCGAGTAGCGGCGACATCGTCTACCTCGACGACGACGCCGTCATCGATCTCACGGGCCAGGAGCAGATCGACATCGCGGGCGGCGTCACCCTGGCGAGCGGCCGCGGCCGCGAGGGCTCCCAGGGCGGGCTCATCACCTGCGACTCCTATCCATACCCGCTGTTTCGGGTGCAAGGCGAGGCGGTGCGCGTGACCGGTTTGCGCATGCGTGGGCCCAATCCCGACATCGGCGATCACGACTACGCGCTGGTGCCGCACTCGAGCGCGCTGTCCTGCTACCACCCGTCGCTTGAAGTGGACAACTGCGAGCTGTGGGCCTGGGGGACCAGCGCGGTATCGCTCCGCTCGGGCGCGCTCGACGCCTACGTCCACCACAACCACATCCACCACACCCGACGAGCCGGCCTGGGCTACGGCGTGGTGCTCAACCAGGCCGACGCGCTCATCGAGGGCAACGTGTTCGATACGTGCCGCCACCACATCGCCGCCACGGGCCGCATCGGCACCAGCTACGAGGCCGCCTACAACCTGGTGCTCGAGCATGCCAACGGCCATGGCTTCGACATGCACGGCGCCCGCGACTACGACAAGTACGACACCAAGGCCATCTGGCGCTTCGACGAGGGGGAGGGCGACCTCGCCCTGGACACCTCCATCGGCCACTACCATCCCCTAAACCACTGCGCCCTGACCAACATGGACCCGGGCCAGTGTTGGGTGTCGGGGCAGATCAACACCGCGCTCGAGCTCGACGGCGTCGACGACCACCTCGAGTGCGGCAATGACGCCAGCCTGACCTCAGCCGAGGGCAGTATCTACTTCTGGCTGAAGCCAGCGAGCCTCGGTCAAGACGGAGTCATCGTCCACCTTTTCGAGGACGCTGCCAATCATCTGACCATCGGGCTCACAGCAGAAAACCGCATCCACCTAACCATCGCCGACGGCGGCGTCGAACAGGTGGCGCTCAGCACCGAGGCCGCCATTGCCGATACCGACTTCCACCACGTGGCCATCACCCAGGACGGCAGCGGCGCCGTCCTCTATCTGGACGGGCAGCCCACCACCGCCACGGGCACCAACTCGGCCTACTGGACGGAGCAGCTGAGCCTGGCGGGCGCGTGGCTGGGCGGCGCACCGGGCGGCAGCTACTTCGCGGGTATCCTGGACGAGGCGCGCGTCTACAGCCGGGCGCTCGAGGCCGAGGAGGTGGCGCTGCACCACGGCGGCAACCCGGACATCGCGGGCAACGAGATCCGCATCCACCACAACACCTTCCGCGACGTCGAGCAAGCGGCCATCATCGTGCGGGGCAAGCCGGCCGAAGGGGCGTGGATCCACCACAACTGGTTCCACATGACCGATCCGGACCGCGCGATACGCCAGCACAACGCCCAGGGCAACTTCAACGCCCAGGGCAACTTCGACGTCTACGAAAACCACTATGGCACCGAGGTTCCGCTCGGCACGATGCTGCCCGAGCCCCACGCGACCGCGACGCCGCCCTTTGGCAAGGCGCCGCTCGCGCTGACCGCCGACAGCTCGGAGAGCTCGGTGCCGCTCGGATGGATCGCCGCCTCCCAATGGGACTTCGGCGACGGCGAGGTGCTCGATGGCGCCACGGTGGGGCACGAGCTTGCCCAGCCGGGGCGCTACCTGCTGCGCGCCACCGTGCTCGACGACCGGGGCGTGTCCGCGAGCGAATTCGTGCCCGTGACGGCCTCGCCCAGCGCGGCGGGCTACCTGCTCGACTTCTGGGTCAAGGACAGCTATCCGGGCCCGCTTGCCGATTACTATCGCAAGCAGGCGCTGCTGGGCGGCCAGCTCGTATGGGAAGACGACGTAGCGGGCGACGAGGGCTGGGTGCACGTCTCGGTCGACGTGGGTGACATCGCGACCGACCAGCAGCGGGTGGACGTCACCTTTCGCGTGCAGAACGTCAACGCGGTCGACGACCAGGAGCTCATCGAGCTCGACGTGTTCTGGGACGACGCGACGCTCTTCGGGGGCCGGTTGGGCGGCGGCGACTTCGAGAGCTCGGGCGCGTGGACCTACGCTGAGAGCGGAGCGTCCTGGTCGGGCCGAACGACGAGCCGCGAGCCGCACAGCGGCAACTGGGCCTATCTCATTCGTTATCCCTACGCAACGCCCTGCCCCGCGGGCGCCTGGGCCGAGATCACCCAATCGGTGCCGCTGGTCTCCCCGGAACTGCGGGGTAGCTGGCGCTTTGACGAGGGCCAGGGCGTGACCGCGCAGGACGGCTCGCTGTACGGCAATCACGGCACGCTCATTGGCACCGACCCCTCCAATAGCTGGGCTTCAGGGATTATGAGCAAGGCGCTCGTCTTCGACGGCATGGACGACCATGTCGACTGTGGCCCCGCCGCGGCCCTGGCCTCGGCCGAGGGATCGGTTTCGCTGTGGCTGAGGCTCGCAGCGCCGAGCAGCGAGCAAGCGCTGCTGGAGCTGTTCGACAGCGGGGGCGAAAACGCCCTGGCGATCCACCGTACGGCCGACGGGCGCGTACGGGTGCTCGTCACCGAGCAGGGCGCTGCCACCATCGACTTGCTCTCGTCCGACGCCATTTCCGACAGCGCCTTCCACCACCTGGCCGTCACCCAGGACGGCTCGGGGGTGCGGATCTACCTCGACGGCACCGAGGCAGGGCTGAGCGGCGATAACGGCGGCCGCTGGACGGATCACATCAGCCCCGCGGGCGCCTGGCTGGGCGGGGGAAGCGCGGGCCACTTCTCGGGCGCGCTCGATGAGGTGGCGGTCTACGCCTACGCCCTCGATGAGAGCGCGGTGGCTCAGGCCTATCGGCACGGTTTCCCGCTCGCCGAATGGAGCTTCGACGAGGGGATGGGCAGCACCGCTGCCGATAGCTCGAGCTACGACCACGACGGCGCTCTGACCAACATGGATCCGGCGAGCTGCTGGGTGGCCGGCTACGCAGGCAGCGCGCTCGACTTCGACGGCGACGACGACTACGTCGATTGCGCTGACCCGGCCAGCTTGGCCACGAGCGAAGGAACCGTCGAGCTCTGGCTGCGGCCCGAGTCCTTCGACGAGAACCTAGACATCGTCAACCTCTTCGAGGACGGCTACTACAACTACCTGCTGGTGCGGCGCGACGCACAGGGTCGCATCTACGTGCGCATAGAGGACGACGACCAGGGGCTGGTATCGGTCAGCTCCTCGGTCACCGTGAGCGACGACGGCGCCTTCCACCACCTGGCGGTCACCCAGGACGGCACGGGCGTGCTCATCTACCTCGACGGCGCCGAGGCGGGCACGGGCGGGACGAACTCGGGTGCCTGGACCGATCACCTGGCTCTCACGGGCCTGTGGCTGGGCGGCGGTCACTGGGGCAATTACCGCGGCGTGCTCGACGAGGTGCGGCTCTATCCGCGAGCGCTACGGCCCGACGAAATCGCCGAGCGCGCAGCGGCACCCTGACGGCTCGGAGAAGCGGCGGACGCAGCGCGGAGCTGGAGAGCTGGTCCGCGGCATCGTCCTGGGATACGGTAGGACCTCAGCTCAAGGAGCGCAGCCATGGATGCATCGGTATTCGGCTTCATCATCCCCATCGTCGTGACCATCGTGGTGCTCGCCTCGGTCGTGCCCATGGGCTTCTGGGTCTTCAAGCTGCTCACGGGCATGCACCAGCAGGCCAAGGACGAGCAGCGCATCCTGGCCACGGGCCACCCTGCTCAAGGTCGCATCATGGCGGCGCAGCAGACCGGCACGCTGGTGAACAACAACCCCCAAGTCATCTTCACGATCCAGGTGATTCCGCAAGGTGGACAGGCCTACCAGACACAGCTCACCAAGATCGTGCCGCTGTTCGAAATGGCGCGCTACCAGGTCGGCGCCAACGTGGACCTGCGCGTCGACCCTGCCAATCCCATGAAGGTCGCCATTGCGCCCGCGGCCGTGGCCATGGCCGTGCCCATGCAGCAGCCCTGGGGCGGCGGCCCGAGCTTCCCCCAATGATCCGAGCTCGAAGCGCGCCTGGATAGCAGCGCTAGCCCGCGGGCCGGTCCCAATAGGTCATGTGGCCGTGCGCCTCGAAGCCGAGACGCGCCACGATCGGCGC
>CAYTYV010000244.1:0-1321 GCA_964441055.1 uncultured Polyangiaceae bacterium
GCATGCCCGTGATGCGCGGCCTGGCCGTCACCAGCGGGGGGCGGTGGGGCACGTCGTTGAACACCGCCTTGCCGCTGATGGTCCACTCCTCGGTGGCCGAGCCCTCGATGGTGAACTCGGTGATGAGCAGCGGCTTTCGGGTCTGCGGATGGTCGCTGACAGAGATCACCGAGCCCGGATAGGGGTCGGTGACGTTGATGGAGAAGGTCGCCTCGCGCTTGCCGCGCCTGGCGGCATCGAGATTGCGGGTGGCGCGGCGCTTGCCGTCCGGCTCGTTTGAGCGGGCCACGCCCTTGTCGTCGGCCACGGGCGTGCCCCCGCCCTTGCCGCCTTCCTGCCAGAAGGCGCCAGGGGCGTAGTGGTACTGCTCGAGCTCGGCATCCAGGCCGCGGGCGGGCGGCGCGGCGCCGAGCAGCCGGTAGTCGGGCGCCAAGCGGAAGTCGTGATCGCGAATGGTCAGCCGCCCCGGCCGTACCTCCTCGCCTACCCGCAGGGCCGTGACCCATTCGTTGTCCTGCGCCGAGCTGGTGTCGTCGATGTAGCGGATGGCCGGTCGTCGCGGCGCATTGGCCTGCGGCTTGTCCGACAGCACCAGCTTGGTGTCCTCCTTGCGGTCGACCTCGAAGTAGTACGAGATGCCCGCTTCCTCGAGCAGCCGCATGACGAAGTCGAGATCGCTCTCGCCGTACTGCACCCGATACTCGAGCTTGGGGTACTCGCCGCGGGCGATCTTCCACACGGGCTTGATCTTCCACTCGCCCAAGATCTTGTCGATGATGTCGGGAATGGCGATGTGCTGGAAGATGCGGTGGTTGCAGTTCTGTCCCAGCAGCCAGAAGCTCGGCGCGATGCGGATGGAATAGGTGGACAGGCCCGAGGACAGCGGTCGGAGCAGCTCCATCGAGCTGCACACGCCCGTCCAGCTGCGCCCTCCCGAAGAGTGCTTGAAGTTGCCGACGATGCGAAAGGAGGCGCCGCGGCCGACGATGCTGCTCAGATCGATGTCCTCCTTGGGGGACATCGCCCATATCGACACGTCGAAGGGCATGGAGAGGGCCTCGCTGACGCTGAAATGGCGCACCGACAGCGATTCCTCCCCCGACTCGAAGCCCAGTTGCAGCAGGGTCTCGCCGGTCTTCAGCCCGCGCACCATGTCGCCCAGCGAGCCGAGCCTGCCAGCGAGCAACGATCCCAACGCGCCCAGGGCGCCTCTTAGAAAACCACCTCGTTGATTGCCTTGGTTCGCCATTGTCCCCTCTGCCGATATAAGGGAGCGGGCGATCGGCCGCAAGGCTGGCGGGGGGGGCGCCCCCCGCCCCCC
>CAYTYV010000244.1:1331-9668 GCA_964441055.1 uncultured Polyangiaceae bacterium
GGGCTCGGCCTCGCCCGCGCCTCAGCTCAGCTGCTCACAAGCGCCAGTCGCCTTGGTTGGTCTGCTCTTTGATCCGCTGGGCCAGATCGCCTTTGCCCGCGCCGAAGTCCTTCAGGTAGGCCCACTTCCGGCCCGCTCCACCGCCGTCCGGGAGCAAGATGATGCGCTCCTGAACGAGATACGACAGAAGGATCTTGTGCTCGGCTCGGTCCCTGCCGACGCCCGCGGCTTCCCATTGCTTTTCCGTGGGCTGCGCCGAGCCGACAATGCACATCTGGGGACGCCGTCGAGCTGTCGTCTCCTCTTCGGTGCTCTCGCCGGTAGAGGGTTCGATCGAGTAGCGCGTTGCCTTGCCAGCATCCCGCTGCCGCCAGAACTGCGCCGAGCGGCTGCCTCGCAGCCAGCAGACCGTGAGGTCCTCGTCGGCCTTGGCGCGCGGGAACATCGTGGGAAGCTCGCCGTAGAGCATCCGGAACCACATGGGCCATCGCATCGAGCTCATCGCCACCTCCCATACCCTTGCGGCGCTCTGGGTGTACCAGCGTTGGCGTCGGCGTTCAAATCGCGCGGCGCCCAGCGAGGCCGCGGCGTGGCGGGGTTTCGGCGTGGGCCGAGCGGGCTGTCGCTCGGCGGTGGCCTCGGCCGACGAGCTGCGGGATAATCACCACCATCGCCATGGACTACCGCTGCCGCTGCCCCTGCGAAGAGCTGTTTTGTGCCGACCCCGCCCGCTTCCCGCTCGCGGACGAACAGGAGCAGGTGATGATGGTGGCCGAGGTGGGCACCGTGGCCGCCATGCTCGACGGCACGATCTCGCCCCAGAAGGTCGATCTTCTGACGACGACGCTGCGGCTTTTGCCCGGCTGGAGTGGGATGACCGACTCGGAGGTTAGCATGATGCTGGCCCGCACGGGCGCTCGCACCGAGCAGGGGCGCCGCTGGCTGTGCGAGGTCACCCACCGCATCCGCCTGACGGCGCTACGAAGGGTGGCCTTTCGCATGGCGGCCATGTTCTGCGCCTGGGACGGCGTGCTCAGCGAGCGCGAGCAGGAGTATCTGTACGCCCTGGCCTGCTCGTTCGACTTTTCCGAGCCCGAAACGGCCGAGCTGTTCGAGCAGGCCACGGGCTGGGCGCCGTGAGGCGCGCGGCGGCTGCCGTCCGGCCGCCGTCAGCGCCACAGCAGATACAGCAGCACTAGCGGCGAGGTCACCAGCAGCGCGTCGATGCGGTCCAGAATGCCCCCGTGGCCTGGCACGATGCCGCCCGAGTCCTTCACGCCCACCGACCGCTTGAAGAGCGACTCGCCCAGGTCGCCGATCTGTCCGGCCACGCTGCCCACCGCGCCGAGGGCCGCGGCGTGGCCTAGCGGGACCGAGGGCAAGAACAGGAGCTTGGCCACCACGGCCGAGACGACCGCGCCGAGCACGCCGCCCAACACGCCCTCCCAGGTCTTCTTGGGGCTGACGGCCGGGTACAGCTTGTGCTTGCCCAAGAAGCGGCCCATGAAATACGCCCCCGTATCGGACGCCCAGGCCAGCGCCAGACACAGCACCACCAGCGCAGCACCCTCGTCGGCGTCTAGCTTGCGCACCAGCGCGAGCGCGCCTAGGCCCGCGCCGATGTATAGCGGGCCGAAGCTCTGAGTGGCCGTGCGCAGGGCGGCCGTGCGGATGTCGCCGAGCCGAGCCAGCGTGACGGCGATGCCGACGAAGGGAATGAGCAGCGCCACCGCCAGGACCGCCCGCCGCTCGGCAGGGAAAAACCAGACGGCCAGCATCATGGCCCAGGTCATGGCGGTGCCGACGAGCGGGGCGATCCGCTCGCCCGGGTGCGTCATGGCGTACAGCTCGTGCGCGGCCACCGCGGCCGCGGCCAGTAGCAGCAGCAGCAGGCCCCACGGCGGGCCCGCGAACAGCAGAAGTAGCAGCAGCGGCACGCCCACGGCCGCAGTGGCCAGGCGGGTGCTCAGGTTGGACATCGCCATGGTCAGCCCGTCGCCTCCGGCTTGGCGGGGCCGCGTTTGCCCACCTGCCCGAAGCGCCGCTCGCGCTGCTGAAAGCTCGAGATGGCCTCGAACAGGTCGGCCTCGGCAAAGTCCGGCCAGAGCCGATCGGAAAAGTGCAGCTCGGCATAGGCCGAGCCGTAGAGCAGGAAGTTGCTGAGCCGCTTCTCGCCGCCCGTTCGGATGATGAGATCCGGCTCGCCCACGCGCTGGCTGGGGATGCGCTTGCCGATGAGCTCGGCGTCGATGTCCTGCGGGTCGAGCTCGCCCGTGGCGACCTCGGCGGCCAGCGCTCGAGCCACCTCGACGATCTCCTCGCGACCGCCGTAGGAAAGCGCCAGGGTCAGGGTCATCCCGTCGTTGGCGGCCGACTCCTGGCACAGCGAATCGAGCAGCGCTCGGACGGGCCCGGGGAGCCGCTCGAGCCTTCCGACAGCAGCTAGCCGGATGCCGCGCTCGAGGATCTCGTCCCGCTCGCTCACCAGGTACTCTTGCAGCAGCGCCATCAGGGCCTGGACCTCGTCATCGGGGCGGGCCCAGTTCTGGAAGCTGAAGGCGTACAGCGTCAGGGCATCGAGGCCGATCCGCCGCGACACGCGCACGATTCGGCGCACGGCCTTGCTGCCTTCGCGATGGCCGAAGGGCCGCGGCTTTCCGCGATCGGCCGCCCAGCGACCGTTGCCGTCCATGATGATGCCCACGTGGCGGGGGAGATTTCTCGCTTCGATGAGAGGCATGGGGCGGCCCGATTGCGCTCCCGAGTCATGCCATCCGCCCCCCCGCCGCGCAACTTTGTCCTCCAGAGACTCCCGTGGGGTTTGGGGGCGGAGGAAGGCGGAGCGACGCCCGGAACCTCCATCGTCAAATCCATCCAAACGGCAGGCAGATCTCGCGCCTTGGGGCCCATCGGCTGGCCCTCACCTGTCTTGGGCCAGCCGATGGGCCCCAAGGGCAAGGCCGCTAGCCGTTGACGACGGCGCGCAGTGCGCCGAGGCTCGGCGGCCACGTCGACCGCGTGGCGTCGCGCCGCGCGATGCGAGCTCCAAGGTGACGCCCGAGCAGACCCGAGATCGAGCCCCGCCGAGCGCGGAGCTGCCTGAGGCTAGCCGACGGGCTTCTCGAGGGCGTCTCCGCTGGCCGGTCCGCGTCGGTCGGCACGCGCGGGTCCGCGTCGCGCTGCTCGGCGCCGCCGCCCTTGTGGCGGTCGGGCTAGGGCTGCGAAGAGCCGAGCCTCCGCCCAAGACGGTCGAGGGTGTGGCGGAGATGCTGGCTAGGGCGGCGGGCGGCGCGGTGGCCCCGGAGGACTTCATCTGGGAGCCGAGCCAAGGCTTGCCCAACGACCTGGCGCTCGGCCGAAGGGTGCTGTTTCTGGCCTCGGTGCCGGACGGCGGGCCTCGCGATTTGTTTCGAGCGCGCGTGCGGCTCAGCCGCCGCGGTCGGCCGATCCGGGTCCTGGGCCTTGCCAACCTGACCGAGACGCCGCTGGGTGACGACGCCGAGCTCTGCGCCCGCGGGCGCCACGTGGCCTTTGTGACGCGCGCTTTCGGCGCCGTCCAGGGAGTCACGCTGCTCGATCGGGGCGGCGATCGGCTCTCCGACCTGCCGCTGCACTCGCGCGCCTTTGCCGCCGTGGAAAACTGGCTGCAAACCGGCTCGACGCAGGGCTTGGGACGCACCGAGGTGGCCTTTGCCGAGCCACCGCAAGAGGCCGCCATTGCCCTCGGCGATGGCGAGCTCGCCATGGTGCTGGGACCGCCCGAGGTGGCTGCTCGCTTGGATCTCGAAGGCGGCGCGATCACCCCTGGCGCCGACGATCCCTTTGGCACGGTCGCCTGGCGCCGCCCGCTTCGGTCCAAGCCAGCGGCTCACTTCGCCATGGATCTGTTGCGCGAGCTTCTGGGCACGGTGCCCGCCGACGCGCTAAAGGCGGTGGCCTTTGGGGCCCGCTCCCGCTTGGTACGGCTCGCCGCGAGCTGGCGGGCCGACCTGCCCGAGCCCGCCGAGGCTGGACCCGAGCCTGAGCCAGGGCGAGCGAGCTGGCCGCCTGCGCCGCTCCGATCGCTGTTCAAGCATCCGCTCGAGGCCGAGGGAATGTGGCGTCCGCCTCCGCTGCAAGGGCTGCCGCCCGTGCCCCACGCCGTCGGTCGGGGAGCGCCCTATCTGATGGAGACGGTCATCCGCCCCGATCCCGAGCTTCCCTTTGCCGAGGTGCGGCTGGTGGCCATCGACACCCGCCAGCTCGAGCTGCGCATCGAGGCGGGCTTTGCCGAGCCGCGTCCGCTCGGCGGTCCCCGAGGCCGCGGGCGCATCCAGCGCGAGCTCGTCGGAAGCGGCGCGCTCGAGGTGGCGGCCGCGTTCAACGGCGCCTTCCAAACGCGGCACGGCGCATACGGCATGGTGGTGGATCGGCGGATCCTGCTGCCGCCCAAGCCCGCGGCTGCCACCGTGGCCACCGACGTCCACGGTCGCACGCGCATGGGCAGTTGGGGCGAGCAGGAGCACGTGCCCAAGCACATCGTCTCGCTGCGGCAGAACCTCGATCCGCTGCTCGAACAAGGGGTGATCAACCCGCGCGGGCGCGCGCGCTGGGGCTTCGTCTTCGATAGCGAGCGCACCATCACCGAGCGCTCGGCGCTGTGCCTGACGCGCAGCGGGTTTCTGATCTACGGCTGGGGCATCGAGCTCACGGCCCAGACCCTGGCCAAGGCGCTGGTGATGGCCGATTGCCGCTACGCCATCCACCTCGACATGAACCCGGGCCACGTGGGCTTTTCCTACCTGGCCGAGCAGGACGGCAAGCTACGGGCTCGGCTGCTGGCCGACGAGATGTCCATCGACCCCGAGCGCTTCGTGCGCGGCTCGCCCAAGGACTTCTTCTACCTGGTCGTGCGCGATCCGCGGCCGCCGCAAGCGCTCGAGGCGCCCTGGGAGCCCGATGGCGGTAGCCAGCCCGAGCCCTCCTGGCTACCCGCGGTCTACGCCGCCGAGGTCGAGCGGCTGGGTACGCGGGTGAAGCTTCGGGCCTTTCGTCCAGGGCGCTTTTTCTGGGACGTCCGACCAGGCCGACGGGAACGCAGCGCGCGCACTGCCGAGGGCGAGCTTGGCCCGGCCTCGCACGCACGCGCCATGGCCGCCATCGGTCTGGGTGTGGCCTTGCGGGGCGACAGTGCCCGCGGCCTCGTGCTGGACGGGGCGGTCACCTTGCCCATTCGGCCCCGGCTGGGCGTGCTGACGACCACGGCCGAGGCAGGCGAGCTCGCAATGGGCGTCGCCCTGGCCGATCTGGCACCTCGGGGCGATGCCACCGAGCTCGTGCTGCTGGCCGAACGGGGCGCGCTTCGCAGCGAGGCCCGCCGCCTCGGCGCGGTCAAGCAGCGCGGGGCAGCCTGTCTGCTCGACGACGGCACCATGCTGGTGGCTACCACGGGCTTCGACAGCGCCGAGGCAGGTGCCGTCGCCCTGCTCCAAGCCGGCTGCAGCCGGGTGCTCGAGCTGGACCGCGGCAAGCAGCATCGGGCTTTCGTGGACCGCGCAGGCACGGCCGAGGCCCCGCAGAGCCGCTACGTCCAGACGGTGCTGTACGCGCTGGCCATTGCTGCGCCAGGCACGGCCGGGCCGCTGCGGTAGCGCGAGACGCGGTGGATGGCGCCGAACCGCTCGGACGGCTCCAGCTAGCGCGCTATGCTTATGCCGAGGGCATGCTCGTGCGACACTGTGCTGCGGCGCTGCGATGGCCCCTGGCCATCGCTCTGGTGGTCCTGCTCGGCTCGTGTGGAGACGAGCAGGCTGGCGGCCAAGCTGGCAGCGGGGGCACGGGCGGGACGGAGCCGCCCGTGCAGCTCGACCCCACGGATTTCACCTACGAGCTCGAGGAGAGCTCGGCCGAGCTTGCACTGTGGACCGCGCCCGCCACGCACAAGGTACGCACCCACGAGCGCGCTCCCGAAGCGCGCCGTTCGGGCCTGCGGCTTAGTGCGGCGCGCCACGAGCTCGAGCCCGTGCAGCTGTTGCTCGGGCCAGCCTCGGGCACGGTCACCGCCAGCATCGATCCCTTCCCAGACCTGGGCTCGGCTCAACGCTTGGAGCTCGCCGTGGTTGGCTACGAAGCGGGCTGGGCCGAGCATCTGACGCCGCTCGGCGCCACGGGCTCGGTCGCGCTAAGCGACGGCCATGCGGTGCCGCTATGGCTCACCGTGTACGTGCCCGACGACGCGCCAGCGGGCGACCACCAGAGCACGCTACACCTCACGCCCTCGGCCGGGGCGGCCATCGCGGTGCCCGTGCGGCTGCGGGTCTTCGACTTCGCGCTGCCGCAGCAGATCGGCTTTGCCACGCAGCTCAACGTCAGCATCGCCGAGCTCATCCCGGACGGCGGCGAGGTCGACGACGCCAAGACGCTGCTGTTCGAGCATCGGCTCACGCCCAAGTCGGTCACCTGGCCAAGCGGCTTTCATTGGGACATCACCTGGGACAACCCCAGCTCCAGCGACCGCTGCGAGCTTTTCTGGGACGAGCCCGACGAGCCCGACCCGTACAGCATCGGCTGGCTGGCGCGCCGCTACATCCTGGGCGAGGGCTGGAACGGCGTGGGCTTTCCCAATGCCATGGCCTTTCAGTTCGTCGACAACGCCACGCCGCGACCCGACAACTTTTGCGGCCTCGACCGCGGCGATCACGACGGCAGCGCCGAGTACAACGCCGAGTGGCAGCAGTTCCTGGGCGCCCTGCAGGGCTATCTCGTCGAACACGGCTACATCGACAAGGCCTATTACTACGTGCAAAACGAGCCGCAGAACGAGGCCGACCATCGGCTGGCGGCCCACCTATGCAGGCTCATAAAGCAAGCCGCGCCCGAGCTCCGCATCGCCATCAGCGAGGAGCCCAAGCCCGAGATCGCCGAGGACTCCGAGGGCGCGTGCGGCTACGACATCTGGATCGCCCATATCCGCGCCTATCAGCAGGACTACGCCCACCAGCGCCAGCAGGAGTACGGCGAAACGGTGTGGCTCTACAGCCTGGACCACGATCCCGACCCCTACTTCAATCCCACTTTGGTCGAGCGGCAGGGCATTCACCAGCGCATCATTCCCTGGGTGAGCTGGCACGTCCGCGCCACAGGCTGGGCCTACTACGACGCGGGCCGATTCTTCGACGGGCTGCGTCCGACGGTGCGCGCCGAGCTATTGCGCGAGGGCATCGAGGACTGGGAGTACCTGGCGCTCGCCAACCAGCGCGCGGGAGGCGGCGCCGTCCCCGAGGTGCTCGCCGCCGAGCCGGTCGATCCGACGGTCGACTCGGTCGCCTCGAGCCTGACGAGCTGGACGCGCAACCCCGACGCGCTCATGGCGCTGCGCCACGAGCTGGGCCTCTACATCGAGGGCTCCCGCGAGAGCCTGCCCCTGCTCGAGGCGCCAGGCACGGGCCGTCCCCGCGACCGCTACTTCATCAACTTCCAGGACCCGACCGGACAGCCCACCGCCGAGCCCCTGGTGGTCGGCGGCAACACCTACCTCAAGATCGGCTGGCAGCCCTACCGCGACGACGACGGCTATGGTTGGTACGGCGAGTACGTGGGCGAGCCGAGCATCGCTCTCTACGGCTACGACGAGGTGGACGGCTACGACGAGGTGCAGTCGAGCTACCTCTACGACGACTACGGTCGCGACAACCTGTTCGAGTTCAGCCTCGAAAACGGCCGCTACGAGGTCACGATGGGCGCGGGTCGGCCTGCGCGCGGCTATCCCAACGACCCGCACAACCTGACGATCGAGGGAAGCGTCGTCATCGACGACGAGCCCACGAGCGATGCCGAGCCCACCATCGAGCGCACGGTGACGGTGGACTTGACCGACGGTCGGCTATCGGTGGAAATGGGCGGACGCAGCGCGTCGACGGGCGAGTGGAGCTATACCTTCTTGGCCTATCTACACATCGTGCCCGCGAGCTGATGTTGCCTGGCGCGGCGCGGCGGCAGTATGGTGCGGCCGGTCGCCGTTGAGCAGGGCAAACCGATGTCGGAAGCGAAGCCTCTACCTGCCTTCAAGATCGTCCAGCTCGACGGCGCTCCCCTCGACGACCTGATCCGTATCTACATGGTGCGCGCCATCGTTTTCGTCGAGGAGCAGGGCTGCCCGTATCGCGAGGAGGTGGACGAGCACGAGCACAGCGCGGTGCACGTGCTGGGCCTGGACGGAGAGGAGCCCATGGCCGCGGGCCGGATCCGGTATCTGGGACGTCCCGGGCAACCGGATGGCTGGGCCAAGCACGAGCGCATCGCCGTGCGCCGAGCCTGGCGCGGCCGTGGCCGGGGCCGCGCGCTGGTCCAGCGGATGAT
>CAYTYV010000245.1:0-8110 GCA_964441055.1 uncultured Polyangiaceae bacterium
CGCAAGGAGGTGCCTCTGAGCTTCGCGGCCGAGCTCTGCAGCAGCTCGAGGCTGTGGGCGCCCTCGGCCCGATCATCGACCGGCTCATCGCGCGGCCGCACCTGCTTGACCAAGCCCACCTGCACGATGCGATAGCGCTCGACCCAGCGCTTGCCCAAGGGTCCGCGGCGCAGGACCACGCTCGGGTCGAGCTCGGTCGTGAAGTACACCGAGCGATGGCGTCCCAGCGTTTCTACCAGGCGAGCCGTGCGCATCTCCCAAGCCTCGCCCTCGCGATGGCTAGGCCACGGCACTTGAGGATAGAGCTCGCGCAGGTGCTCGAAGTACCAGCGCTGCGAGAGCGTGCAGTAGACGACCGCGACATCGGGCGCCCGCTCTTCGACCTGCTGCAGGTAGTAGAGCGAGTTGGCCACGGAGTCGCCGTGCACCAGCAGCAGGGCCTTGGGCGCGGCCGAGCTAAGGATGTCCTCGGCCATGAGGCGGAAGGCGGCGACCCGACCGAGGTCGTTTGCCCGCCAGCTGAACGGCAGGGCGACCGCTCCTGCGGCGACGAGCGCTCGCGGAGTCGCGCGCCTCGAGCTCGGCGAGAGCCGCTTGCGCAGCCAAGCCAGCAGGGCATCGGCCCCGAAGGCGGCGAGCAGGGCGATGAGCAGGTAGGCGACGAGAAAGTACACCTCCATGTCGGGCACGTCGTACGAGGCCGCGAAGCCGAGGTTGGCGACCATGACGAGCCCCAGGCCAACGAGCAGCTTGCGAGCCATCGGACCGCGGCGGTAGAGCACCACTGCACCCGCAACGCCTAGCGGCAAGGCCAGGCCGAGCTCGGCGGGCAAGGACGAGAGGAAGACCTCGAGCCGAAACGCGATGCGCTCGGGGGAGCTGGTCAGCAGATGGCTGAAGCCAGCGCCGGATATGTGGTGAACGAAGCCGTCCCAGCTCTCGGTGTTGCCGTAGTCGAGCGGCGGATTGAAGCGGCTCGCCAAGGGTAGATACGCAAAGGGTACGACCGAAAGCGCCAGCCCGGCGAGCAGCGGAGCGATGGGCCGCACCGAACGCACGCGCAGCCCCTGGGCCCACAGCATGACGGCCACGCCTGGCAAGAAGATCGCGTTCAGGTGGCGATGGCCCAGCCACAGCCCCGCCGCCAAGCCCAGCCACAGCCAGCCGAGCCGTCGGGACGAGGTGGCCGCGCTCCGCCCTGCGTGCAGCACGACGAGCAACCCGAGAAGGTCGAAGGTGTACACCTCGGCCACCACCGCCTGCGACCAGAAGGTGCGGCTCACGGCCAAGGCGATCGCCGCGAAAGCGCAAGCCGACGCGGCCAGCCCCAGCCGTCGCAGCCACGCAAAGGCCAAGCCCACGGCGCACGCCGCCCACAGACCCGAGAGCAGGTTGGAGGCCCAGGCCGGATCGACGAAGAACAGCAGCCGCACAACAAGCGCGGAGACCAAGGTCAGCAGCGGATAGCCCGGTGGATGGGCAACGCCCATGGTGGCGAACACCAGCGAGAACTCGGCCGAGTCTCCTCCGTGAACGGTGCGGCAGGACGTGGCCGCGTACAGCGCCATTGCCCCGAGCGCGAGCGAGCCTGCCCAAATCCAATCGGTGCGCGCAAGCGATCGGCTACCGAGCCCGGCTGGCTCGGCCGGTCGCTTGGCCGCGGCCCGACTCGGCTCGCGGGACGAGCTATCCGGCTGCGCCCGGGCGCGAGCGGTGGCGGGCCGTCGCCGCCTCGGACCTGCTGCCCGCCGTGCTCTACCCCGGCCTTTTGCCTTGCCCGGCTTCATGGGAGCCCACCTGGTCGCGTATTCGCCGAGGTGCTAGGGTACTCCATGGTCGGCTCGGCTACTCGTCCTCGTTGCGCAGCGCGCGCAGCTTGGCCGGGGGCGCCAACGTGGAGGGTGTGAAGTGAACGCGTGGCGCACGGGAATGCTGGTCGCCGGGGCCAGCCTGTTCTTGATCGGCGCATGCGGATCGGAGGTGTCGGTCGTGCGCGACGGGCCGGGCTCGGGCGCGACGGGCGGCACTGCGGCGGGCACGGGCTCCGGTAGCCGCACGGGCACGCGGACGGGCACGTCCTCGGGTACCCGGACTGGCACTCCCCCGGGAACCTCGACGGGCACTCCCCCGGGAACCTCGACGGGCACTCCCCCGGGAACCTGGACGACCACCACTTGGACGACCACGGGCACGGGCACTCCTACGGGCACGGGATCGGGCACGGTTTGCGGAGCCGAGGACGTAGCGGATCTCGGCTCGACGGTTCCCCAATCGGTGACTGGCAGCACCGTCGGGCAGAGCGACGACTTCACGCCGTCGTGCGCCGCACCCGGAAGCCCGGACCGCTCGTTCCTGTTCACCGCGCCCGAGTCGGCCACCTACGTCGCCGACACGGTGGGCTCGGAGTTCGACACCGTGCTGCACGTCTACGACCCCACCTTCTGCGACGAGCTCGCCTGCGACGACGACGGCGGCGGCTACCTGCAGTCGCGCCTGATGGGCTTTCTCGACGAGGGCCAGCAGGTGCTGATCGTGGTCGACGGCTTCGGCGGCGCCGCGGGTATGTTCGAGCTCAACCTCGACTTCGGGCCACCGCCACCGCCCTGCCCAGAGATCGAGCTGGAAAGCCAGCAGCCGCAGTGGGTCGAGGGCGAGACCAGCGGACCCAGCCATCTATCCGGAAGCTGCGGCGGTAGCAGCGCGCCCGAGCGCACCTACACCTTCACGGCACCGATGGCGGGCACCTATAGCTTCTTCACCGAAAGCGCGAGCTACGACACCGTGCTGTACCTTCGCGACGGTAGCTGCGACGGACAGGAGCTCGGCTGCGACGACGACGGCGGCAGCGGCCTGCACTCCTTGGTTCAGCTGCCGCTGGAAGACGGGCAGACGGTGGTGATCGTCGTCGATGGCTTTGGGCAGTCGTTCGGGACGTTCACGCTCTACATCTTCGGGGCGTAGCCGATCGCCCGGCCCAGGGCTGCGCGGGCCGTCACGCGCCGCGCTTGTCTCGTGCGCGCGGCTGCCCACGCCGCGCTTGTCTCACATGCGCGGCTGATAGACAATGCAGCCCAGATCCGCATAGCCATGATGGAGCTGCCCTTTGGGCGCTCCCAGGAAGGAGCCTTGATGCGATCGTCGTGCGTCCTTTTCTCGCTGCTGTCGATTGGGCTAGTGGCCTGCAGCTCGGCTCCGAAGCCGGGCCAGGGCTCGTCGCCCGCGGCCGAACCCTCGACGGAAGAGCTCGGCGGGGAGACCTTCTGCCTGAGCTACGAGGAGAACTTCATCACGACTTGCCGACAGAGCTGCGAGGGCCAGTACGAGCTGTGGCAGCAGGAGGAGATTGCCGCCTGCTCGCCCGGGTGCCTGGCCAACCTGGCGGCGGACGAGACCTTCAACGCCAAGTGCCCGGAGGATGCTACCGACGCGCGCGCCCGGGCTGCCGCCTCGCCCCCTGCGGCCGAGCCCGAAGCTACTGCCTCACCCCCCGAGATCGCGCCCGAGGAGGCCGCCTCGCCCCCCGAGACCGCGCCCGAGGCCGACTAGCGACCTAGATCGCCCACCATGGCAACCGTAGTCGTCTCTGCTCCGTTGGCGGGCGGCGCGCTCGAGTCGCTCGATGCGGCCGAGCACCGCGTGGTGGTCGGCGCCTCGCCCTACGGCCTGGGCCGCGACGGTCTCGTCGAGCGATTGCAGCGCGAGCCCGAGACCGAGGCCATCATCCCCCTGCTGTCCGACCCCGTGGACCGCGCTGTGCTCGATGCCGCACCGCGGCTGCGGGTCGTGGCCAACTATGCCGTGGGGCTCGACAACCTGGACCTAGAGCTGCTCGCCGAGCGTGGGGTCATCGCCACGCACACCCCTGGCGTGCTCACCGAGGCCACCGCCGATCTCACCTTCGCCCTGCTGCTCGACGCCTGCCGCAACGTCACCCGAGGCGATCGGCGGGTGCGCGCCGACCGCTGGTCCGGCTGGTCGCCCACCTTCCTGCTGGGGCCGCGGGTCCACGGCGCCACCTTGGGCATCATCGGCTTCGGACGGATCGGCCAGGCCGTGGCGCGGCGCGCCCGCGGCTTTGACATGACCGTGCTGGTGAGCGATCCCCACGCGCCTCCGCAGGCCCTGCGCGACGAGCTCGACCTGCGCCCGACGACGCTGGACGAGCTGCTGCGGCAGAGCGACATCGTCAGCTTGCACTGTCCGCTCACCGACGAGACGCACGGCCTCATCGGTCGCGAGCAGCTCGGGCGGATGAAGCGTGGCGCGGTGCTGGTCAACACGGCTCGCGGCCCCTGCGTGGACCAAGAGGCGCTCGTCGAGGCGCTGCGCTCGGGCCAGCTCTACGCGGCAGGGCTGGACGTGTACGCGGCCGAGCCCGAGGTTCCGGAAGCGCTGCGGCAGCTCGAGAGCGCCGTGCTGGCCCCCCATCTGGGCAGCGCCGACTTCGTGGCTCGCCAACGCATGGCAGAGCTGTGCGTGGCGGCGGTGCTGGCCGTGCTCGACGGGCGCGAGCCCGCCCATCGAGTGGTCTAGCACGGCGGATTCGCGCTTGCGTTGCTGGCGCGTCCGAGGCAGCCTCCCCCGCCTGGCCGACGTAGGGTCGGTCGAGCTGCGGGAGACACGAGCATGACCGACAAGAAGACGCCGCGCGAGGACGAGCTGGACGAGGAGCCGACGTCGGCAGACGAGCCCGACGACGAGGAGCTCGACGACGAGTACGACGACGACGAGTACGATGACGAGGAGCTCGACGACGACGAGCCCGAGCGGCAGCCGAGCGCCGCCAAAGGGGCGCGCGACGACAAGTCTTCAGCCGAGCCGCAAGGCACCTCCAAGGCCACTTTGGTGCTCGCGATCGCTATCTCGGCGCTCGTGGCGGGCGCGGGCGGTTGGTACGTGCGGGGGCAGGCGCCGATGCACGCGTCGCCCGAGCCGCCCGTCGGCCCGGCCAGCTCGGGCTCGGGCGCTGCGGAGATGGCCGGACCGTGCAAGAGCTGGACCGAGAAGCTCTGCGCCAAGGCCGGGGACAAGTCGGAGGGCTGCCAACAGGCCAAGGCCACGGCCAAGTTCCTTCCGGCATCCGCCTGCCACGCCGCACTCCAGGACGTGGAGGCGACCGCGAAGAAGCTGGGGAGCATGCGGTCCACCTGCGAGCAGCTGGTCTCCAAGCTGTGCGCCGATCTCGGCCCCGAGACCGAGACCTGCAAGATGGTCCAGGCCCGCACCAAGGTCTTCCCGGTCAAGCAGTGCCAGATGATGCTCGGCAAGTACGACCAGGTGCTCGGCGAGCTGCGGCAGATGGAAAAGAGAAACGCACCGCTGTCGGACGAGCTCGCCAAGAAGAACGCCGCGGGCGATGGTCCCTCCTTCGGCCCGGCCGATGCCAAGGTCACGGTGGTCGAGTACTCCGACTTCGAGTGCCCCTACTGCTCCAAGGCCGCCAAGACCCTGAGCCAGCTCAAGGAGAAGTACCGCGAAAAAAGCGTGCGCTTCGTCTTCCGCCAGTTCCCGCTGCGCTCCCATCGCAACGCCCGAATGGCCGCTCAGGCGTCGCTCGAGGCCCACGCCCAGGGCAAGTTCTGGCAGCTTCACGACCTCATGTTCGAAAACCAGCGCAAGCTCACGCGCAAGGACATCGAGGGCTACGCCGAGAAGCTCGGCCTGGACATGGCGAAGTTCCGCAAGGCCCTCGACGACAAGAGCCACGACAAGGCCGTGCAGACCGATCTAGATCTGGGTAAGGAGGTCGGCGTGGGCGGCACGCCCTCGATGTTCATCGGCACCAAGCGCGTGTCCGATGCCACCGACCTCGACGGGGTGTCCAAGGTGATCGACGAGCAGCTCGGCAAGAGCTAGCCGAGCAACCAGCCCCCTGGTCCTAGCTCGAGCCGATACGCGAGCAGTAGCGCCAGCCAGCTAAGGCCGAAGAGCACGCGGAAGCGATTCCACGAGCGAACGGCGCGGCGCTCATCGAGCGGAAAGGCCAGGCCCAGCAAGAAGCATACGGCGAGCTAGCGGTCGAGCATCACGAATGTGTACGCTGCTGCGGCGCCGATCAGCAGCCGGCCCAGCCACGCGGTCGTGCGAGCGCCCAGCGCTACGGCCGTGGTGCGCAAGCCAGCTCGGCGATCGGAGGGGGCGTCCCGCAGCACTTGCACCACCTCGGTGATGGCGCAGAGGATGGCCAAAAGGCCCGCGAAGCGCCAGCCGTCGAGCGAGTCGATGGGGAAGCCCACCAAGGCCATGGCCGCCCCCCAGAGCACCATGGCCGCGATGTCGACCACGGGCAGGCGTTTGAGAAGCCGCGTGTAGACGGCGATGAGCAGCGCATTGGCGACGAAGGCCACCAGCAGCCCGATCGAATGCACCGCGCCGATGACGGCGAGCACGACGCCCAGAAGCGCGACCATGGCCCAGCCCTCGCGCAGGTGCTGGTGGAGAAAGCGCGTGCGCACATCGTCGCGCCCTGGCGCCTGCAGATCGATGCGCACGTCGAAGCAGTCGTTCATCAGGTAGACGAACAGGTTCAGCACCACGCCGAAGACGAGGCGCCAGCCGAGGTCGCCGATCGGCAGGCCGAGGGCCACCGCCAGAGTCATGCTGGTGGCCAGGTTGCCGCCCTCGCGCTTGCGCACGCGGTACGCCGCAGCGTCGGTCAGCACACGAAACGCCGCGGCGAGGCGAAAAGGCATCGCAACGCATGCTGCGGCCGACGCTAGTGGCTGTCAACCAAGCGGCTAGCGCGATCGACTTGCGAGAGCCTGCCGTCGGTAGCAGGCTGTTGTCGGCGGCTCGCTCGGCGACCATGCTCACCTCGGTCATCATCCCCACCTACAACTCGGCGTCCACGCTTCGGCTGCTGCTCGACTCGCTGCTCGAGCAGACGGCCGCGGACTACGAGGTCATCGTGGTCGACGATGCGTCGACCGACGACACGGCCGAGCTCGTGCGCCGCTACCCATTTCGCTACGAGCGACTAAAGACCAATCAGGGACCGGCCGCCGCTCGCAACCGCGGTGCCGAGCTGGCCCGTGGGAAGTGGCTGGTATTCACCGACGCCGACACGGTGTTCTACCCCGACACGCTCGAGCACATCGCGACCCTGGTCGAGCGCTCGGACGCCGCGGCGCTGTTTGGCACCTACGCGGGCAAGCCGGCCAACGCGGGCTACGTCCCCCGCTACAAGGCGCTGTGGGAGCACTACGCCATCGTGATGCCCTTCGAGGGACGCGGGCGCGAGCTTCACCCCGTGAGCTCGTGGATACCCCGGCCGGGGGTGGTGCGCCGCGATGCCTTCGAGGCGGTGGAGGGCTTTGACACGCGCTTTCGCGGGGCGGATCTGGAGGACGTGGAGTTCGGCTACCGCCTCCACGCCGCGGGATTCCCCATCTACTTCTGCCAGGCGCTGCGCATCCAGCACCACTACCCGACGCGGCTCGGCCGCTCGCTCGGCTCCTTCGCGCGCCGCTGCGCGCTGTGGATGCGCATGGCGCTCAGGCGGCGCAAGCTGGATCCGGCTGGCGAGGGCTCGCCGCGACAGGCCGCCGCCCACCTGACCGGCTTCTGCGCCTTCTTACTGGTGCTGGCGACGCCGCTCTGGCCGCCGCTCGGCTGGCTCGCGCTCGCGGGCTTCGTCGGCTACGCCCTGTGGAACGCCCGTTTCGTCGCGCTGGCTCGGCGTGAGCAGGGGCTGGGATTCGCCGTGCTCTCGCTAGGCACCTGCTGGCTGTACACCATCGTGCTGGGGCTGTCGGCTGGCTGGGGGCTCGCGAGTGGGCTGCTCGGCAAGAGGTGAGCGCTGCATGACTGGACACTGGACAGCGCTCAAGGGCTATCTCGATCGCCGCGCGCCCGGCTACCTGGTCTTCTTCGTGACGCCGCGGTGCAACTGCCGCTGCAAGATGTGCTTTCACCGCGAGGTCATCGACCGGGCGGCCGAGCGGCAGGTGCTCGGCCTGGGCGAGATCGAGCGCATCGCCCGCCGTTTCCCCGGGCTTCACAACGTCAACTTCTCGGGCGGCGAGCCCTTTCTGCGCACCGACTTCGCCGAGGTGCCGCCGCTTTTCTACCGCCACAGCGGCACGCGCTTTTTCACCTGCCCCACCAACTC
>CAYTYV010000245.1:8210-9636 GCA_964441055.1 uncultured Polyangiaceae bacterium
TCGAGCTGCTCGACTACGTCTACCAAAACCTGGCCTTCGACGACTTCGGCGCGCTGTGGGTGCGGGGCGAGACGGCCGAGCCCGAAGCCCGCCAGGTGGAGGCCGAGGCCTACCGCCGCTTTCAGAGCGCGTGCTTCGAGCGCGCGCAGCAGCAGAAGAAGCAACAGAAAAGGGGCGGCGGCATGGCCGGGCGGCTCTACACCGCGCTCAACCAGACCGCGAGCGGGCTGCTGATGGAGGTCATCACCGAGCAGCGCTTCGTCACGCCCTGTTGCGCGGGACGGCGGATGGTGGTCATGGACGACGAGGGCACGGTGCAGCCCTGCGAGATGCTCGGCGTGCTCGTGCGCCAGGGCAGCGTGGAGCTTTCCTCTTCCGCGCTCGGCAACATCCGCCAGTACGACTACGACATCCGCAAGCTGCTCGCCGCGCCGCAGGCCCGCGAGGTGGTGGCGACCATCGCGCGAAGCCGATGCTTCTGCACCTACGAGTGCGCCATGGCCGCCAACGTGCTCTACAGCCCGAGGCTGCTCGCACGCGCGCTAGGCGGCGCGCTGAAGAGCGGTCGGGAGCGCTGAGCACGAACAGCGCCCGGTACGCCGAGACGCCGCTTCGGCTCGCGGCTACTCGATCGGCCCGCCGATGCTGTGTCGGGGGTCGGGCGCTGGGCTGGGATCGGGCTCGGGCTCCACCGTGAGCACCACCCTCTCGTAGCTGCGGTCGCTGATGTCGCCGAGCCGAATGCTCGAGCTGCCCTCGCCCGCGGCGTCGGTGTTGAAGCGGCCCGTGCTGATGGGATCCTCGCCGCCCCCCGCCAGCCAGCCCTCGTACACCTCGTCCTCGAGCTCGGGCAGAGCCTGCACGGTGATGTCGACCTGGCCCGTGCCGCCGTTTACGACGGCCACGCCCGTTCCGTTCTTGCTCGGCTCGTGGTTGCAGTCCTCGCCGCAGCTAAGCTCCACGCGGTAGGTCTCGTCACCCAGCTCCGAGCCGCAACCGGCCGCGAGCAAACCTGCCAACAGCGCGAAAAAGCTAAATCTTGTGGGCATTCGCTGCCTCCCTTCTGTCATCACAGTCCCGCGCGGGGAGCCTTTGTTACAGACGGCCTGTCCTTGGCTCGGCCCCGCTCAGGAGCACTGGCCGCCCGAGCACTGGCTGGGCGCGCTGCACGGCTCGGCGACCCCGCAGCCACGCGAGCAGATGCAGATGACGCTCGCAAAGCCCACGTGGTCGCAGCCGAGGTGCTCGCCCCAATCGACGTCGCACTGTTGGTCGTTGTCGAAGGCGTCGAGGCACTCGCCGCCTTGGTCCGCGCACATCTGCGCGCAGCTTTCGTCCTCGTCGCTCGCCTGGAAGTAGCACAGCCCAGGCGTCTGGTGACAGTGAACGAAGCTCGGGGCGCCAGCGTACTGGTCGGCGCACGGAA
>CAYTYV010000246.1:0-9601 GCA_964441055.1 uncultured Polyangiaceae bacterium
GACGAGACCGCCACTTCTCTTTTCAGCTCAAATCAACACGGAACGGGACATCTCCGTAGCGCCGCGCGCATCTGAAAGTGGTACTTCGCGACGAAGCAAGTTGGTGTTCTACCCGATCGACCGCACCAACGAGTCGCCAGTGGTTCGGCGGGTGCTCGGCAACAGGTTCTCGGGAGCGCTAGTGGCGGACCGATGAGCTCGAGGTGTTTGCCCTGTCGAACATCCTGCAGACGCCTTCCTATGTCTCGCTGGCAACGGCGCTGTCCTTTCACGGCGCGACCACGCAGATCGTCCAGTCCGCGTGCGAGGCGGTTTCGCCCTTGCGCACGGCGGGCTACTGCGTCGAGGGGTTCGAGATGAGCTTCGTCAAGCTCCCCGAGACGCTGTACTTCGGCTTCGAGCGATGGCGTGGCGCGTTTGTGGCCGAGCCGGAAAAGGCGCTGCTCGACGCGGCGCACCTTGCCTCCCTGGGCAGGTACTCGCTCGATCTGTCGTCCATCGAGCGCGACCGGTTCGACAGCGGGAAGCTGGCCGAGTGCGCCAAGCGGTTTCCCCCGCGTGCGGCGCGGTATCTGGCTCGCGTGGAGGGCCTTCGATGAGCATCCTCGAGCGCCACGAGCAATTCGAGATGGAGGCGCTCGACGCCCTGCGACGGGCCAAAGCGCTCAGCGGCGTGGTGTTCGGCGGAGGCACGATGCTGCGGCTCTGCCATCAGATGGAGCGCTACTCGGTGGATCTCGACTTCTTCGTCAAGGAGCCAACGCGCGACTTTTCCGCCGACTTCGAGCGCATGCGCACGGCCGCCGAGGACCTTGGCTGCAGCGTGACCGACGCCGCTGAAAAGCGGTTCAGCTGGTTGCTCGAGCTGCGGCGCGCCGACGCGCCGCGACGGCTCAAGATCGAGGTGCGCAAGGACGACGCGTGGGCGCGCGGACGCGAGCTCGCGATCGCGTTTTCCAGCTTCGCTCCTCGGCTCCAGGTGCGGCTCGCCGTGTGCAGCCTGCCGCAGATGTGGACCAACAAGATCGCGGCGCTGAGATCGCAGCGCGAGATCCGCGACGCCTACGATCTCGAGTTCTTGCTGCGGCGTGGAGCTGGCCGGCCCAAGGACCTGCCCTCCAGCGTGCTGCACGAGATCAGGCGCGTCCTCGACGGATTCAAGCCCGCCGACTACCGATCCGGACTGGGTAGGCTTCTACCGCCCCATGAACGCGAGCGCATCGCGAGCCAGAAGCTCAGCTTGCTGGCCGGGTCGATCGAGCAGGCGCTGGCCGACCTTTGACGGAGCAGCCCGAACCTGGACCACCCGGGGCCGCAGTGCTAGCCAACACCGTATGCGCATTCTTTCCTCTTTCGGGCGATCGACCGGTCGTGACCGCGGCCTGAGCTTCGGTAGCGTGCTCGCCGCGGGCGTGGTCCTGGCGGCCACCGCCTCGGGATGCCGGGTGGTCGAGGCCGAGGATCCTCCGCCGCCACCGCCTCCCCGCTCGGTCATGTGCGGCGGCCTACCGCCCGTCGAGGTCTGCTATGGGCCCGAGGAGCTGCGGCGCGTGGGCGGCAATTTCTCGCCGCCCAGGCTCGGCCCCCTGCCCGTCCCGCCCATGCCGCCGCAGGTGCCCCACATCGACCGTTTCGGCTGCATGGCGGCCCAAGACGTGACCAACGCCTGCTGCATGGGCGCTTATGACGGCCCCCGTTTCGACGGGCTCAAGTGCTGCTACAGGTTCTGCTCGGGCGGCTGCTGCTGACGGAAGGCGGGCGCAGCCTGCGCCTTTTCCCCCTTCGAATCGACGGTTTGCGATACGCTCCCCGCGACTGCAAGAGCAAGCCGCGGGACGGTCGGGCTAGAGTCTGCGCGCCGTCCCGACCCGAGCAACGCGAGCCGATCCGATGACGCGCCAGGCCCCAAGAAGCGGCGAGCTGCCCCCGACCCGCATCGACCGCTTTCTGTCGGTCTACCGCTCGGCGCCCCTCGAGATCCGCAAGAAGGCGCGCATCCTGCTGGTGGTCAACCTCCTGGTCATCGTCGGATTGCTGACCAGCGGTGTGGGCATCAACCTGATCCTGGACGTCCAGATCCGCACGGCCGTGGTGGAGCTAGCGATGGCCGCGTTCCTGGTGGGGACGCTGCTGGCGCTGCGGTCGGGCCGCTACGTGCTGGCGTCAAGCGCCACCATCGGCGTGCTCCTGGTCGGCCTGACCGCGACGGGGCTCGGCGGCTACTCGGGCGACCAAGCGGTGGACTACGCGCTTTTGGTGTTCAACCTCATGCCCGTGATCCTCTACGCCTGCCTCATCGGCTCGCATCAGCTCATCCCCGTGGGCGCCGCGGCGATCTGCACGCTGGTCAACGTGCTGTTTTTCGTCCTCGCTGGCCTGGCCAGCGACTGGGAGCTCCGCGCCGTCGAGATCGGAACCCTGATCAATGGCTTGATCGTGATCCCGGTCTGCGGGGTCATGGGCTACCACGTCCTGCGCATGAACCAGGAGCTCGTGCACCGCACCGAGAAAGAAGCGCACAACCTGCTCCAGCGAACCGAGCAGCTGCAGGAGGCGCGGGAGCGCCTGCGGGTGACGCTGCGCAGCATCGGCGACGGCGTGATCACGACCGATGTCCAGGGTCGCGTGACCCTGCTGAACCGTCGGGCCGAAAAGCTCACCGGTTGGTCGACCGACCGCGGCGCGGGTCGGTCGCTGTCCGAGGTGTTCGATGCTCGCGACGCGCAAAGCGGGGAGCCGCTCGAGGATCCCGTGGCCCGCGTCCTATTGGCTGGCAAGCCGATCTCCCTGGACCAGCGGTTCGTGCTGCGGGCCGAGGATGGCTCGGAAAAGCTCGTGGCCGACAGCGGCGCGCCGATCCTCGACCACACCGGGCGGGCGATCGGCGTGGTGCTGGTATTCCGAGACGAGACCGAGAAGGCGCGGCTGCAGGAGAGCCTGGCCAACGCCGAGCGGCTGGAGTCGCTTGGGGTCCTGGCGGGCGGCATCGCCCACGACTTCAACAACCTGCTCAACGGCGTGTTCGGATTCGTGGAGCTGGCGCGGCTGAAGGTGGACAGCCCCCAGGTGGCGCGGGATCACCTCGATAGCGCCCTGGGCGTGTACGACCGCGCCACGGCGCTCACGCAACAGCTTCTGACCTTTGCCAGGGGAGGCGCGCCCCAGACGCGCAGCATCGATCTGGGACCGCTACTACGCGAGGTCGTCCGCTTCAGCCTCAGCGGCTCGTCGGTCACCACCGACTTCCAGATCGCGCTCGAGCTATGGCCCAGCAACGCGGACCGCTACCAGATCGCGCAGGTGGTCGAGAACCTCGCGATCAACGCCCGCCAAGCCATGGGCGAGGGAGGTCGCTTCACGGTTCGGGCCAGCAACCTCAACATCGAGCAGTCGGCTGCGCTGCCGCTCGCCGCAGGCCGCTACGTCCACGTGGAGTTCAGCGACGACGGCCCCGGGATCCCCGAGGCCCTGCGCTCGCGCATCTTCGACCCGTTCTTCACCACCAAGCAGAGCGGCAGCGGGCTGGGGCTGGCGACCGCCTTTTCCATCGTGGCCCGCCACCGTGGGCACCTGTCCGTGGAGGCGCGCTCAGGGGGAGGCACCACCTTCCACGTCTACCTCCCGGCAGCGGACCAAGACGTCGAGGTGCTCGACGAAAGCACCAACGACGGAACCGGCCACCGAGAGCACGTCCTCGTCGTGGACGACGAGCCCGCCAACCTGGTGCTCGCGCGCGAGATGCTCGAGGATCTCGGCTACCTGGTGAGCTGCGCGGACGGCGAGCCGGATGCGCTCGACGCTGCTACGGCGGCCCGCGAAAACGGCCGCCCCTTCGAGGTGGCCCTCATCGACCTGACCCTGCGCGGCGGCCGCGGCGGGCAGTACTTGCTGCAGCAGCTGCTCGAGCACGAGCCAGCGCTGCGTGGCATCGCCACCAGCGGCTACACCACCGACGCGCTGCTGGCGAATACCGACGAGTCGGAGTTCGTCGCCGCTTTGCGCAAGCCCTACCTGCACAAGGACCTCGCGCACGCGATGACCAAGGCGCTCTCCAGCGCTCCAAGCGGCCCGTCCGACCGCTCCTCGGACAGCCCATAGGCGATGAAAATCCGTCGCTCGCCTCGGCTTGCCGACCGGGGCGCTCTGCCGTAGTCTCGCTCGACAAGAGGTACCGATGCTACGCACTATCCGTTGGGGATTGACCGCTGCGCTCGTGGCTTTGGCCGTCGCGAATCCCGCCGCTGCGGACGTTGGCGACAACCAGGTCGGCATGAACATCCACTATGGGCACCAGGCCTACGTCGATGCGTGTGCCGATCTGGGGCTCGGCTGGGTGCGCATGGATGCCAACTGGTTCGCCCTGGAGCCGAGCAGCGACGACAACTATCAATGGAGCTCGCTCGACGCGGCCATCGGGCGCGCCAATGCCGCGGGGCTCCAGGTCTACTTGACGCTGGCGTACACGCCCGACTGGGTGCCGCGACACGGCGACACCGACGGCTCGTCGCACAACGACATCCCCAACGATGCCTCCTATTGGCAGGACTTCGTCGAAGACGCGGTCGCCCACTTCAGCGGCCCAGGGCTCAACGTCACGCATTTCGGCATTTGGAACGAGCCCAACCTCGACGGCTTTCTCGAAGGCGGTCACAACTCGCTGGGCGAGTACGTGAGCATCATCTTGGAGCCGGGGGCGGCGGCGGTGCGCAGCGCTTGCGCAAGCTGCAAGGTGCTGGGGCCCGACCTGGCTCACGTGGGCGATGTCGACGATTACATGGAGGCGCTGTTCGATCTGATTCCCACCAGCACCTTCGACATCTTCGCCCACCATAGCTACAACGGCTTTCCCGAGACGGGCGTGAACATCTGGGACGGCGATCGCTACTTCGAGGTGCTCGACCAGCAGCGCTTCAAGGGCACGCCGCTGGAAGCGTTCACCCGCCGATCGCTGCGCGACTTGCTCGACGAATGGGGATTTTCCGGCGAAGTGTGGATGACCGAGACGGGCTATCAGGCCGAGCCACCTGGCGATGCGACCGAGGAAAACTTCCAGGCCCTGCACACCACGCTGGTCCTCGACGAGCAGCTGCTGCGGGATTGGGTCACCAATACCTTTTTCTACGAGATCCACGACTGCGGTCCGGACCAGCCGACCTGCCCCATCGATGGCTTTGGGCTCATGCGCGCCAACGCGGGTGCGCCGCCCGCGGGATCGCGCACCTTCGACGACGATTTCCGGCTCAAGCCGGCCTTTCACGCGCTCAAGCAATACATCATCGATCACCCCCAGATCGTGGGCTCGGGCCAGCAGCCGGAGTGCAGCGATGGCCAGGACAACGACTTGGACGGGTTTGCCGACGCGGCCGACCGCGGCTGCGATAGCGCCACGGACACCGATGAGTCCGACGATCCGCCGCGCGCGCGGCTATGGGCATTGCCTGCGGGTAGCATCACGGTAGACGGCGATCTGTCCGACTTCGGCTCGGACGGATGGGTCGAGATCGACGCGGATGATTGGCGGAGCCCCGAGCCGCTGGGCACCGACGATCTCGGCGTACGCGCCGCAGCGCGCTGGAGCTCGAGCGGTCTCTATCTGGCCTTCGAGGTCACCGACGAGGCGCAGGACAACGACCACATCGATGCCGAGCTCTGGCTGGGCGACAGCATTCAGCTCGGCTTCGACGTCGGGCAGAGCGGCGGTGGCGACTACGACGACCTCGACGACCACGAGCTGAACTTCGCACTGGTCGGTGGCCAGGCCCGCTCGTATCGCTATTGGGGCCCGAACGGCGCGAACGATGCCTTCGAGGTGGCGGTGGTGCGAGCGGGCTCCGCGAGCCCGCCCGTGACGCGCTACGAGATCTGGCTGCCGCAGAGCGCACTGCCCGCGGCGAGCTTTGCCTTGGATCAGATCATCGGCTTTTCGTTTTTGGTAAACGATGCCGACGGCGCGGGGCGCGCGGGCTGGATGGAGTGGACGGCGGGCATCGGCTCGACCAAGACCCCGTACTACTTTGGCGAGGTCGGGCTCACGGACGAGATCCCGCAGCCCGACGGTGGCGTGGGCGGCGGTGCGGGCACGGGCGCGGGCGGCAACGGAGGCGCAGCCGCGGGCGGCTCGGGCTCGGGGGCGTCGGCCGCGGCGGGAAGCGGCGCCAACGCAGCTGGCGACTCGGGCGGTTGCGGCTGCCGCACCCACCCGAGCGCGGCTTGGGGAGCCAGTTGGATGGGCTTGGCGCTGCTGTGGCTCTGGGCCCGACGGCGGTCCAGGGCCCGCAGGAGAAATTGAGCAGGCGCTCGGCGAGCAGGGAGGGCCGACGATGCTCGCCCGATTCAGCGCGCCAGCGCTCAGCTTCCCTTGACCCGCACGTCCCCTTGGCGGCGGGTAACGCGGGCTCCGTCGAGGTGCTCGAGCAGCGGGATGGCCTGCTTGCGGCCCAGTCCGGTCATAGCCTTGAAGTCCTGAATGCTGAGCTCGCCGTGGCGGCCCAGGTGCTCGCGTACGCGCGCCTCGAGCTCGCGCACGGACGCCGCGCTGAACCAGAGCTCGCCCGAGCGGATGACGAGCCCCTGGCGCACCATGAGCGCGAGCAAGGCCTTGGTGCGCTTGGGATCCACGCCACAGGCCTCGGCCACGGCGGGCTCGCCCATCCCCTGCAGCCCGGCCTGCGCGGCGAGCTCGGTGCCGCGCGCCAGGGCCCGCGACGCCTCCTCGTCCTCGGCCGCGGCGGAAAAGCTCGGCAGCCGGACGATGTCGTCCTCGACCACCAGCTTCGCTTCGGCGCCCGCGCCCTCCGACAGGACGGCGATCGCGCGAAGGCCCGCCTCGAGCCCAGCCACGCGGGCGAGCTGCTCGCGCAGCGTCTGTAGCCTGAGGCCTGGGTCGAGCGGCTCCTGGCGATGGTGCTGCCCGACGAGCTCGCAAGCCCGTTCGAGCAGCGCGGCAAAGGCTCGCTCCGCCATCCAGCCTAGCTCAGCGATCGGCCTGAGCTGTCCTCGCTCGACCAGCCCCACAGCGGCCTGCCCGAGCTCGGCTGCCGCCACTGAAAAGCGCGCGCCCAGCCGGGCCCGCTCGACCGGTCGGGCGCCCGACTCGGCGGCCAGCTCGAGCAAGAGGGCCTCGGCATCGCACCTTCGCGCCGCCTCGAGCAGCGGGGCGCGCTTGGCCGCCCGCACGCCTGCAGGGGGATGGGCGTCCAGCACCAGGCCTCCGCCCACCACCGCGCCGACCGGACCATCGACCTTGGCCCCGCGCAGCACGAAGCGGTCCGCGCCAAAGGCGACCAGCGGCGAGCCGAGCCGCAAGCGCGCCAGCATGCCGTCCGCCGCGGCCTCGGCTCGGGCGAGCGGCTGGATCCGCGCGGTGCTTCGCGCCGTGCCCACGAAGATGGAGGCCTCGGCACCGCGTCGGATGGGCTGCACCGAGCGAAGCCACACGTCCAGCACCGAGCTCGGCCGAACGTCGGGAAAGGTGGTGACCAGATCGCCCCGCTCGACGCTGCCCACGGGCGCACCGCGGCGACCTGGAGCATTGGCCAGGTTGATGGCGAGGCGTACGGGTGCTGCAGCGCGCTCGCACGGCTCACCGTGGACGTGCAGCCCGCGGGCCACGGCGCCGAGCTCGCGGCGCGGGCCCACGATGCGGAGCGGCTCGCCCGCCTCGAGCTCGCCAGCGACCAGGGTGCCCGTCACGACCGTACCCGAGCCGTGCACGGAAAACGCGCGGTCCACCCACAGCCGCACCCGCGCCTCTCGCTCCGTGGGCGTGATCGACCGTATGGCCTCGAGCACCGCCTCGCAAAGCTCTGCTATCCCCTCACCCGTCTGCGCCGAGCACAGCGCCACGGTGGCCTCGATGCCGTGCTCGCGCAGGAGCTCGACCGCCTCCTCGGCCGCGAGCTCGGCGAGCTCTTGGTCGACGCGATCGATCTTGCTCACCGCCACAACCGCACGCTCGACGCCCAGCAGCCGACAGACTGCCACGTGCTCGCGCGTCTGCGGCATCACCCCCTCGTCGGCCGCCACCACCAAGAGCACCAAGTCGATGCCCGCCGCCCCCGCGATCATGGTGTGCACCAGGCGTCGATGCCCGGGCACGTCGATCACGCTGGCCCGCACGTCATCCGCCAGTGGCCACGGCGCGAAGCCGAGCTCGATGGTGATGCCGCGCTGCTGCTCCTCGGGCAGCCGATCGGTCTGGACCCCGGTCAAGGCGCGGACCAGCGCGGTCTTGCCGTGATCGACGTGCCCAGCGGTTCCCAAGACGACGTGGCGCACCGCGCCAGGGTAGTGGCAGCCCGGCCCGAGTGCGAGTACTACAGAGGACGGAAGCGCTCGGCTGGCTGGTGCCGCCCGCGGTCTTCAAAACCGTAGTGGGGCAGTTCTGCTGTCCCGGGCAGGTTCGATTCCTGTGCGCTTCCGCTAGGTTCCGCCGGGATAGTTTTGGCGAGATGGCCAACTGTGCGCTATTCTTCGAGTAAGTGTGGGGCAGGAATCATGCCTACCGTAGCCGAGATAGTCGAAGCCATCCGCGCTCTGCGGGAGGATCAGTTTGCTGAGTTCTCAGCGTGGTTTGAGGAATACGAGGAGCAGCGCTGGGATCAGCAGATCGAGCGGGATCAGAAGGCAGGTCCCCTGCGCGACCTGATGGAGAAAGCTCGCGCCGATTTCAAGGCGGGCAGATGCAGCCGCCTCTGAGCCACTTCACCAGCCCCGATTTCTGGTCCTTCTACAGGCGTCTCCCGGCGGAAGTCCAACGGACCGCTGGCAAGTACTTCGCCCTGCTCAAGTCCGCTCCCAAGCATCCATCACTTCATCTCAAGAAGATCGGCGGTACTTGGTCCGTCAGGGCCGGAATCCACTACCGCGCAGTCGGCATGGATGCCCCCAGCGAAGAGAAAGGCATCCTCTGGGTCTGGATTGGATCACACGCAGAGTACGACCGTTTCATCAGACAGAGATGAGAGAACAAGTGGATGGAACCCGACTCCGGTGAAACAGCGCGTAGGAGGCTTCACCGGAGCGGTTCATACGCGCCGTAGGTACTGCTGCTGATCGGCGATCCACCGGCTCTTCTGGCTAAGGTTGATGTCGTCGGCCCGACCGAGGGCCTTGGAGTCGCTCTCGCGCTGGCGCGAGCTCAGGGCTCACCGCTGCAACCCGAAGGCAGAGTTGCCTTCGAGCGGCTCGAGCCACAGGAGGAAGGGACCGAGCGACCACTGCTCGGCCGCGGCGGATTGCTGCCACGTCGAGCCGAGCCAGGGCTCCGAGACCGACTGTCCGATCGGTCCCTCGGCCTCGCCAAAGGCAAACTCGCAGGAATCGATGGCGTAGATCTCCGCGAGATCGGGGCTCATCAGCGCTGCCCAGAAGATCATACCCGAGCCCTCGCCCGCATCTGGGGGCCACTCGAAGTCGAGGATGGTCTCCAGCTCATCGAAGCCCGTGGGCAGCGTCGCCTCCTCGTAGTCGGTGTCAGGTGGAAACTGCGCCCAGCTCGGCCAGTACCAGTAGTCCTGACCATTGCCCACATCGAGGACGACGAAACGGGCAACCTCCAAGGGCGGTCCCGGGTTGGTGGTGTGAAGCTCCAGCAGGAAGG
>CAYTYV010000247.1:0-9574 GCA_964441055.1 uncultured Polyangiaceae bacterium
CATCGACCTCTACTATCAGCATCGCCCGGACCCGGACGTGCCGCTGGAAGAGAGCGTCGGCGCCATGAAGGGGCTGGTGGAGGAAGGGAAGGTGCGCTTCATCGGCTTGAGTGAATTCTCCGCCGAGCAGATCCGTGCTGCCCATGCCGTCCATCCGATCACAGCGCTTCAGACCGAGTATTCGCTCTGGACCCGTAATGTGGAGGAGGAAGGGATCTTGAAGGCCTGCCGTGACTTGGGCATCGGCTTCGTCGCCTATTCGCCGCTGGGCCGTGGGTTCCTCACGGGCGCGATTCCCAACAGGGAGGCGCTCGACGCAGATGACTGGCGGCGCGACAATCCGCGCTTCAGCGACGAAGCGTTGGCGGAGAACGCTCGCTTTGTGGAGATGATCGGCAACATAGCCGCCCAAAAGGGCACGACGAAAGCGCAGGTGGCGCTGGCCTGGGTGCTGGCCCAGGGCGAGGACATCTTCGTGATCCCTGGCACGCGGCGCATCGAGCGGCTGGAGGAAAACCTAGGAGCCTGGAAGGTGCAGTTCACTGCTGAGGAGCTGGCGGAAATCCGGAGCCGCCTGCCGCAAGAGACGGCTGGATCGCGCTATTGATGGCGTCGATGCCGCGCACGGGTGCCAGCGCCGTTGCGTTATAGGCCGATGGCTCTCGACTCGTTGGAGCAGATTGCTGTTCAGGATGTCTACCGGGCTCTGCTATAGACTCCCTGGCCGCTACCCCGTGAGCCAGGCTCAGGACGCGCGTTCAACACGCCGATGCGGCGGACCGGACTAAGGCGTCTCTGTGGCGGCGTGCTTCCACTTGACCTGCTGACGAAGGAGGGAACGCCGACCGGTCGCTTGACCCGACAGAGAAGACGCCGCGGTTGCTCTATGGTAGGCACCTGCTGCTGGCAGGCCGAGCAACACGCCGAAGCACACGGGGAAAAGCTGATGGAACGACCGCCAACCATAGCATCGGTCGCGGACCTCATCGGGCATCTCAGCACCGATCCGACGGTGCGCACCTACTACCGCGGGGAGTCCGGCCACTATCCGCTGCTTCCGAAGCTCCTACGGCAGAACGTCCGCGAACGGCTGCAGCGCTACTACACGGCCAGCAAGGGCGATCCGGTAAAGGTCCAGGAGGCGCTCATGAGGCGCTTCCGCAGATACGCTGCGCACTACAACCGCGGCGCCGAGCGCCCGATCCTCGTGGACGGCAATCCCACGCCCGCGCAGTGGCTCTGCGTCGCGCAGCACCACGGCTTGCCCACGCTCCTGCTGGACTGGACCTTCCGTTGGCCGCGCTGTTCTTCGCCGTTTCGGGCCACGACCGAGAGGCGGACGGAAGGCTCTGGGTGATGACCTTGACGGAGTCGGGCGAGAGGCCCGATCTGACGGTCCACCTCGAGGACGAGCACCTCAGTCCGCGAGCCGCTCGTCCCTGGCACGTCGAGCTCCCGGAGCATCGAGACAGGCCGCTGGTCGTCGTGCCGTGCGCATTCACGCGACGCATCGAAGAGCAGGCCGGTCGCTTCGTGTACTACACGGGTGGAGATGATGGCGATACCCCGCTCGACTGCTATCCGGGCCCGAAGCCGTGGAAAGCGCTTTCAGAGCTGCACGTCCCGCAAGACGCCAAGGAGACAATAGAGCGCGAGCTGAACGCCTGCCTCATTAATGAGCGGACGCTCTTTCCCGACCTCGACGGCTGCGCGCGCTATTTGGGAAACGACTGGTTGTAGTGAGCCGTCGACCAACGCACGGCGCCCTTGCCCGCCCACCTCGAAAAGGACCCCCCCATGTTCTCCCGCAAGGCTCTCGCCATCGATTGCGCCGAGGTGACGGCGCAGATCTGCCTGGCCATTACCGATCAGGTCCGCGGCACGCTGCGCCGCAAGGGCGCCGTGGTGGGCCTCTCGGGCGGCGTCGACAGCTCGGTGGTGGCGGCGCTTTGCGTGCGCGCGCTCGGCCGCGAGCGGGTCTTGGGGCTGTTCATGCCCGAGCGGGATAGCTCGGACGATGCCATGCGGCTCGGACAGATGATCGCCGAGCACCTGGGCATCGAGACCGTCGTGGAGGACATCGCGCCCGCGCTCGAGGGAGCGGGCTGCTACCTGCGCCAGGACGAGGCCATCCGCCAGGTCTTTGCCGAGTACGGCGAGGGCTACCGCTGCAAGATCACGCTGCCGTCCATTCTCGATGGCGCGCGCTTCAACGTCTTTCGGCTCATCATCGAGACGCCCGACGGCGAGCAGAAGAGCTCGCGCATGCCGCCCGGGGCCTACTTGCAGCTCGTCGCGGCCACCAACTTCAAGCAGCGGATGCGCAAGATGATGGAGTACTACCACGCCGACAGGCTGGTCTATGCCGTGGCAGGCACGCCCAATCGGCTGGAGTACGACCAGGGCTTCTTCGTCAAGCAGGGGGACGGCTCGGCCGACTTCAAGCCCATCGCGCACCTGTACAAGACCCAGGTCTACGCCCTGGCCGAGCACCTGGAGGTGCCCGCCGAGATCCGCCAGAGGCCGCCCACCACCGACACCTACTCGATGCCGCAGACGCAAGAGGAGTTTTACTTCTCGCTGCCCTACGACCGCATGGACCTGTGCCTCTACGCTTTCAACCACGGCATCTCGGCCGCTGAGGTTGCGCCCGTGGTGGAGCTTTCAGCCGAGCAGGTCGAGCGGGTGTTCAAGGACATCGAGTCCAAGCGGCGCACCACCCGCTACCTGCACCTGCCGCCGCTGTTGCTCGAAAAGGTGGTGGACTGACCGTGTGCGGTATCGGCGGCATCGTGCTGCTGAGCGCGGATGCGGGCCCGCCGCCTTCCCGCGCCCAGCTTCGGGCCATGGCCGTTTCGCTCCTTCACCGCGGGCCAGACGAGCTCGGCATCTATCGCGACGAGCGGGCTGGCCTCGCCCACGCGCGGCTTTCCATCATCGATCTGTCGTCCGGTCAGCAGCCGCTAGGCAACGAGGACGGCACCTTGTGGATCGCCTTCAATGGCGAGATTTTCAACTACCTCGAGCTCCGCGCCGAGCTCGAGCCGCTGGGCCATCGCTTCCGCACCAAGAGCGACACCGAGGTCATCGTCCACGCCTACGAGCAGTGGGGCGAACAGGCCTTTGCGCGCTTCAACGGGCAGTTCGCCATCGCGCTCTGGGACGCGCGCCAAAAGGCGCTGGTGCTGGCGCGCGACTGGGCTGGGATCCGCCCGCTCTACGTGTGCGAGCACCAGGGCAGGCTGCTCTTTGCCAGCGAGGTCAAGGCCATCTTCGCGGCTGAGCCGAGCCTGCCGCGGGCCTTCGATCCCGTGGGCATCGACCAGACCTTCACCTTCTGGAGCATCGTGCCGCCGCAAGGCGTGTTCCAGGGCATCGGCGAGCTCGAGCCAGGCCACGTGCGCACCTATCGCGACGGCCGCGCCCGGGACCGCGCCTTTTGGCGGCCCGCCTACCCGCGCGAGCCGAGCGAGCAGTTTCAGGGCTCGATCGAAGAGGCCACCTGCGCCGTGCGCCAGGCCTTGGAAGAGGCCACCCGTTTGCGCATGCTGCGCGCCGACGTGCCAGTCGGCAGCTATCTCTCGGGCGGGCTCGATAGCTCGCTGGTCGCCGCCCTCGGCCTTCGCGCCAAGGGCGAGCGCTTCCAGACCTTTTCGCTGCGCTTCGAGGACGCCGAGTACGACGAGACCGAGTTCCAGCGCGCCATGGTCGAGCACCTAAAGAGCGAGCACCACGAGGTGGTGGTCTCGCGCACAGACATCGCCCGGGCCTTCCCCGACGTGGTGCGGCACGCCGAGCGGCCCATCTTGCGGACCGCGCCCGCTCCCCTGTTCCTGCTTTCGCAACTAGTCCGCCAGGCGGGCATCAAGGTGGTGCTCACGGGCGAGGGCGCGGACGAGGTGTTCGCGGGCTACGATCTGTTCCGCGAGGCCAAGGTGCGCCGCTTCTGGGCCAAGCAGCCCAACTCCACCATTCGCCCGCGCCTGCTCGAGCGGCTCTATCCCTATCTCGCCCGCTCGCCCGTCTCGCAGCAGGCCATGGCGCGTCGCTTTTTCGGCCGCAACCTCGCAGGCTGGCAAAAGCCGGGCTTCTCCCACGACATGCGCTGGCACGGCACGGCAGCGCTCAAACGGCTGTTTTCGGCCGAGCAGCGCCAGGCCACCGAGGGCCGCGACGTCGCAGCCGAGCTGCTCGACACGCTGCCACCCGAGCTACCGAGCTGGTCGTTTCTGGCGCAGGACCAGTACCTCGAGATCCGCACCCTGCTCGCAGGCTACCTGCTCGCCTCCCAGGGCGACCGCATGCTCATGGCGCACTCGGTGGAGGGTCGCTTTCCCTTCCTCGACATCGAGGTGGCCACGCTGGCCAACTCGCTGCCGCCGGGCCACAAGCTCAAGGTGCTGGACGAAAAGCACGTGGTAAAGCGCGCTGCCGCCGATCTGGTGCCCGAGCCCATCCGCCAGCGCAAAAAGCAGCCCTACCGCGCGCCCGACGCCCTTTCCTTCGTCGGCCCTGACGCGCCCGAGTGGGTGGCGGAGGTGCTCGCCGAGCCCGCCGTGCGCCAGGCAGGCGTCTTCGAGCCGCGGGCGATTGCCTCTTTGTGGAGCAAGTGCCAGAGACGCGCGGCCCAGGGCCAGTTCTCCAACAGCGACAACATGGCCTTGGTGGGCGCGCTCTCGCTGCAGCTATTGCACCAGCAGCTCATCGCCGAGCCGCCCGATCCCGGCCCGGCCGTCCCGCTGACCACCGTGGTCGACCGGCTCGGTTCCTAGTAACATCGCGTCCCGCGATGGACCGCGCCACCCCACTCCTGCATGACTACCTGAGCGCCTCGGCTCAGCGCTTGCCCGACAAGGTGGCCCTGGTCTGCCGCGACGAGCGGCTGAGCTACCAGGAGATCGAGGCCCGCTCGAACGCCCTCGCCCACGGGCTCATCGCGCGTGGGGTGGAGCGGGGCGACCGGGTGCTGGTCTTTGCCGACAACACCGTCGAGACCGCGGTGTCCTTTTGGGCCGTGCTCAAGGCGAGCGCTGTCGTCAGCATCGTCAACCCGCTGACCCCCGCCGACAAGCTCGGCTACCTGCTCCGCGACTGCCGCGCCAGCGCGCTCATCACCGACGCGCACCTCTTGCGCGTGGCGAGCGAGGCCGCGCCAACCTCGCCCCACCTTCGCGCGGTCATCGTCACGGGCCGCGTCGATGACGCCGCGCTCGCCGAGCTGCCTCGAGCCGTCTGCTGGGACGAGGTCCTCTCGAGCGGCGACCGCGCAGAGCCTCCTTCCGGCCGCAACATCGACATCGATCTCGCCGCCATCATCTACACCTCGGGCAGCACGGGCGATCCCAAGGGCGTGATGCTCACCCATCGCAACATGCTCGCCGCGGCCAGCTCGGTGTCGACCTATCTCGGAAACCGCGAGGACGACGTCATCCTGGGCGTGTTGCCGCTTTCCTTCGACTACGGCCTGTACCAGATGCTCATGGCCTTCCGCGAAGGGGCGCGGCTCGTGCTCGAGCGCTCCTTTGCCTTCCCCGTGCCCGTGCTCAAGAAGGTGGTGGCCGAGCGGGTCACGGCCTTTCCGGGCGTGCCCACCATCTTCGCCATCATGGCCGAGCTCAAAAGCATCGGCGAGTACGACTTTTCCCGCGTGCGCTACGTCAGCAACACGGCCGCGGCGTTGCACGGCAGGCACATCGAGTCGCTCAAGCGGATCTTTCCGGCCGCGCAGATCTTCTCCATGTACGGCCTTACCGAGTGCAAGCGCTGCACCTATCTGCCGCCCGAGGATCTCGACCGCAAGCCCGACAGCGTGGGCGTGGCCATCCCCAACACCGAGCTATGGCTGGTCGATGAAGAGGACCGCAGGCTCGGGCCTGGTAAGGTGGGCCAGCTCGTCATCCGCGGGGCCACGGTCATGCGCGGCTACTGGGAAAAGCCCGAGCAGACCGCCAAGAAGCTGCGCCCTGGGCCGCTGCCTGGCGAGCTCGTGCTGTACACGGGCGACTACGGCAGGCTGGACGCCGATGGCTACCTCTACTTCGTGGGACGCATGGACGACATCATCAAGTCCCGCGGCGAGAAGGTGGCGCCCAAGGAGGTGGAGGGCGCCTTGCTGCGCATCGAAGGGGTCAAGGAGGCGGCCGTGATCGGTGTGCCCGACGACATCCTGGGCCAGGCGGTCAAGGCCTTTGTCGTGCCCGAGGCGGGCGCCGAGCTGAGTCCCAAGCAGATCCAGAAAGAATGTCGCGGGCTTCTCGAGACCTTCATGGTACCCCAGCAGGTGGAGGTGGTCGCGGACCTGCCCAAGACCACCAGCGGCAAGATCAAAAAGACGGGGCTACGGTGAGCAGCGAGACGAGCGAGCTATGGGAGGAGGTTCGTGCGCGGCTGGCGGCGGCGGGGATCGCCGATCCAGACGGCCAGGCCGAGCTCATCGTGCGCGCGGCCAGCGAGCAGGCTGACGAGCCCGTGCGCGACCGTGCCCTGGGCCTTGGCGAGCGGCGTGTGGCTGGCGAGGGGCTGGCCGCCCTGCTCGGGCGCGTGCGTTTTTCGGGCGTGGAGCTGCTGCTCGATCCCGAGGTGATCGTGCCCCGCGCCGAGACCGAGCTGCTCGCCAAGGTGGCCCTCGAGGCGCTCGAGCCCGCGCGGCAAAATGACGCCGAAGCCCAGCCCCGCGCGATCGACATGTGCTGCGGCGCGGGCAACCTGTGCTGCGCCATCGCCGTGGGCATCCCGAGCGCGCGCCTCTGGGCCTGCGATCTGACCGAAAGCTGCGTGCGCCTTACCGCCCGCAACGTCGAGCATCTGGGGCTTGGCGATCGGGTCGAGGTCCTGCAAGGCGATCTGTTCGAGCCGCTCGCCCCGCTCGACTTGGGCGGCCGCATCGACCTGGTGGTGTGCAACCCGCCCTACATCTCCTCGGGCAAGCTGGACACGGACAGCTCTTCATTGTGGCAGCACGAGCCGCGCGAGGCCTTTGACGGCGGTCCCTACGGCCTGTCCGTCCACCAAAAGCTCATCCGCACCGCGGCCGAGTACCTGCGGCCTGGGGGCTGGCTGGCCTTTGAGATGGGCCTTGGCCAGGAGCGTCAGATCCGCGCCCTGTTCGCGCGGGCTCGCGCCTACCAGGGCCTCGAGCTACGGGCCGACGCTGCGGGACGACCGCGGGTGGCCGTCGCCCGCAAGAAGGCAGAGTAGCGCCATGGAAATCGCCGACAAAGTGCGCCAGTTCATCCAGGAAAACTACTATGCTGCCGAGTCGGGCTCGCTCGGCGACGACGAGTCGCTATTGGACCGAGGCATCGTCGACTCGACGGGCATCCTCGAGGTGGTGGGCTTTCTCGAGCAGGAGTTCGACATTACCATCGAGGACGACGAGATGGTCCCGGAAAACCTCGACGCCATTGCCAACATCGTGGCGTTCATCGAGCGCAAGCGGGGCTGAGCGTCGTCGCGGCAGACGATTGCGCAAGCCGAGCGAAAAAGCAGCGAGGGCTATCGTGAACAAGGACGAGCTTCTGGCGAGCATTCGAGCGGGCAAGGCCATCGTGGGGGTCATCGGCCTGGGCTATGTGGGGCTGCCCCTGGCGCTCCGCTTCATCGAAAAGGGCTTTTCCGTCATGGGCTTTGACGTGGACCCGACCAAGGTCGCCATGCTGCGCGAGGGTCGGAGCTACATCATGCACATGAACCCCGAGCGCGTGACCGAGGCCGTGGCCACCGGGCGCTTCGAGGCCACGACCGACTTCGGGGAGCTCGCCAAGCCCGACGCCCTGCTCATTGCCGTGCCCACCCCGCTCACCCGACAGCGCGAGCCCAACATGACCTACGTGGTCGAGACCGCCGAGCAGGTCAAAGAGCGGCTGCGTCCCGGTCAGCTGGTCGTGCTCGAGTCCACCACCTATCCGGGCACGACCGACGAGCTGGTCCGCGGCATTCTCGAGAAAAGCGGCCTCGAGTGCGGTCGCGACTTCTACCTCGCCTTTTCGCCCGAGCGGGAAGACCCGGGCAACAAGGACTACCACACGGCCACGATTCCCAAGGTGGTCGGCGGCGTGGATCCGGCCTCCACCGAGCTCGCCAAGGCCCTGTACGAGCAGGCCATCGACACGGTGGTGGTGGTCTCTTCGGCGCGCGCGGCCGAGGCCACCAAGCTTACCGAGAACATCTTCCGCGCGGTCAACATCGCGCTCGTCAATGAGCTCAAGGTGGTCTACGACCGCATGGGGATCGACGTCTGGGACGTGCTCGATGCTGCCTCCACGAAGCCCTTCGGGTTCATGCGCTTTAGTCCGGGGCCCGGCCTGGGCGGCCATTGCATTCCGCTCGACCCCTTCTACCTGACCTGGAAGGCGCGCGAGTACGGCGTGGCGACCAAATTCATCGAGCTCGCTGGCGAGGTCAACGTGTCGATGCCGCAGTACGTCATCGACAAGCTGCAGAACGCGCTGAACGAGCGCGAGCGGGCGCTCAAGGGCAGCCGGGTGCTGGTCCTGGGCATCGCCTACAAAAAGGATATCGACGACCCGCGCGAGAGCCCCTCCTTCGAGCTCATCGAGCTATTGCTCCAGCGCGGCGCCCGCGTGGACTACCACGACCCCCACATCCCCAAGATGCCCAAGATGCGCTCCTGGCCCGATCTGCCGCCGATGGAATCGACGCCGCTCGACGTAGCGGCGGTGGCGGGCTACGACGCCGTGTTGATATCCACCGACCACGCCGCAGTGGACTACGCCATGCTCGCCGAGCACGCCCCGCTCATCGTCGACACCCGCGGCGTCTATCGCGAGCCGCGGCCCAACGTGGTCAAGGCCTGAGGAGTGCGCGCCGCCATGTCCCCCGCCCGAGCATGCCTGATCCGCGCCCTTGGGGCTGGCCTTGTCGCTGCCCTATCGGCGAGCTGCGTCGCCCTGCCCGAGCCCGACGTAAACGGCTCCTGCGTGGCCACCTGTAGCGGCTGTGCGCGCTTGTGCTGGGACGGCCTGGATCGCTCGGACTGTCGCGACTGGCTGGGTGGCGACTTCGACGCGGAAAAGACCTGCGAGAAGCGGGGCTTTTCGAAGCCCTGCGCCGTCGACGGCCGACTGAGCACCCTCCCGGGCACGCCTTGTCCGAGCGAGCCGTGACGGAGCCCCAGCACGACTGCGACCACGTCCACGACTATGTCCACGACCGCGATAGGGGGCGAGGTTGACGAGAGCGCGAATCGCGTCGAAGGTAGGTGCCGTGAACAGCATTGAGGATCTGTCGGGGCTGTCCGTCCTGGTCACTGGCGGCGCGGGGTTCATCGGATCGCACCTGGCCGATGAGCTCGTGCGGCGCCAGGCCCGCGTGCGGGTGCTCGACAACTTCGTCACGGGTCGGCGCGAGAACCTCGCGGGCTGTCAGGACCGCATCGAGCTGGTCGAGGGCGACATTCGCGACATGGACACCTGTCGCCGCTGCTGCGAGGGCGTGGCGTACGTCTTGCACCAAGCGGCCCTGGGCTCGGTGCCGCGGTCCATGGAAGACCCGGCCACCTCGCTGGCGGTCAACGTGGCGGGCACGGCCAACGTCTTCGCCGCCGCCCGCGACG
>CAYTYV010000248.1:0-9553 GCA_964441055.1 uncultured Polyangiaceae bacterium
CCCAGGCCGAGAAGCCAGTGGCCAGAGCGCAGATCATCGGCGGCAGGACGAGCCGGTGGCAGGTCGTCGTCCGGTGCCGCCTCGTCGGCCGGCTCGGCGGCGGGGGCGGATGCGGCGGGCGGCGGCTCGGCGGCGGCGGACGCGGCAGGCGGCGGCGCGCCGCCCAGGCGGGCCGAGCAGGTGAGCAGCGCAGCGGTCAGTAGGAACGGAGGGCAACGTTGGACCGACACGGCCCCATCCAATACGCGCGGGCCGGCTGGAGAGGAAGCGGAATTGCAGAAATGGCGCAACACGAATGGAGCCCGGGTCGACACATACGGCGGAGGTGCGACGATGACGACCTGCTCGCCTGGCGGCGCTGAGCCGCGCGCGACCGAACCGACGACCGCGGACCCCCCCCCTTGCGCCTCGTCGGACGCCGCTGCTTGTGCCGTGTGCGCCGCGGTGGAGGGAAAGGGAGGCCGGAGACGAGTCCTGTGGCCAGGGCAGTGGTTGACCATCGGCTCGGAGGCGGGAGTCGAGCTGCGAATTGCCGATCTCGCCGTCAGCGCGAGGCATTGTCGTCTGGGTCACCGGGGCGACCATCTCGCTGTGGTGGACCTGGGCTCGGAAAGCGGTATCCGGCTGGTCGGCGCCCAGGTTCGGGAGGCGCGGCTGCCGCTCGAGGCGGCCTTCGAGGTCGGTCGAACCACCGTCCGCGTCCGCCCGGTCGCGGGCCACCAGGTCGAGTCTGAATGCTGTTTGCCCGGCATGATCGGCACGGCGTCGTGCATGCGCGAGCTCGGGGCTGTCGTTCGCCGCGCGGCCGAGCTCGAGGTCTCGGTGCTGCTGCGGGGGGACACGGGAACTGGCAAGGAGCTGGTGGCCAAGGCGCTGCATCGACTCGGCCCTCGTGCCGACCGCCCTTTGGTCGTCATCAACGGCGCGACCCTGTCGACCGAGCTGGCCGGCTCGGAGCTGTTCGGTCACGAGCGCGGCGCCTTCACCGGTGCCGTCAGCATGCGACGCGGCGCGTTTCGCGCGGCGCACGGCGGAACGCTATTCATCGACGAGCTGGCCTCCCTGCCCAGACCCGTGCAGGCCAAACTGCTGCGCGCCACCGAGGAGGGGACGATCACGCCGGTCGGCGCTGATGAGCCCGTGGCAGTGGACGTCCGCCTGGTGGTGGCCACCTGCGAGCCGCTGGAAGAGCTGGTGCGCTACGGCAGCTTTCGGTCGGACCTATACCATCGGCTGGCCGCTTGTGTGCTGCGGGTGCCGCCGCTGCGCGAACGGCCCGAGGACATCGCCCCGTTGGTGCATCACCTGCTCGGGACGATCGACGTCGGACCGGTGGTGATCGCCGAGGGAGTGATGGAGCAGCTGCGAAAGTACGAGTGGCCGGGCAACGTACGGGAGCTGCGCAACGTGCTGGTGCGCGCGGCAGTTCGGTCCGAGGGGGGAGAGCTGCGCCCCGAGGTGGTGGCCTCGGTGCTCGTCGAGCAGGCGCCCGTGCGGCGGCGACCCAGCCTCGGCCCGCAGCACGCCGTACGGCTGGTGCGCGAGTCGGGTGGGAACGTCAGCCTCGCCGCCCGCAAGGCCCGCATGCCGCGCTCTACCTTTCGCGACCTGCTACGGGCAGCGGAGAGCTGAGAGGCTGTGGAACAACCTCTTAGAACGAGCCTACGACGCCCAGCCCTCCTTGGCTCGGCGTGACGATGGGCGTCACGACCACCTGGACATCGTCCTTCGCGTCGGTCGCCTGCTCACTTCGGTTGGGGTCGGTGTCGATGAAGTAGTAGGCCACCGTGCCCCCCGCGCCGACCGCCATCACCACGATGGAGGTGACCATGAGCGCGATGTCGGTGTCGTAGATGTCCATGTTGTCGCGCAGCTTGTTGCAGGCATCCTGGTAGGGCCCGTAGGCGCCGCTGGGGGAGTCCACCGGTCCGCAGGGATGCGGTTGGCCATCCGAGCCGTAGTAGCTATCCGGCAGGTGCCACCTACTGCCAGGGTCGCCCTCGTATGCGCTCACCTGGCCGAGGATCTGCCCCTCGACGTCGTCGGCGGCCGAGGCCGCGTTTCCAGCGGCGACGCCGAAGCCGATGGTGCCGATCAGGCCCAGCCCGGTCAGCCCAGCGCCGACCCAGGCCACGGGCTTTTCCGCGAACCAGTCGAAGAAGTTCGGCCTTCCCGTCTCGGCGGGCAGCGGCTCGGGCGGCGGGACGATGGGCCCCACGCTGGGCGGCGGGTAGCTGGGCGGAGGCGGCGCGGGCTCAGGCGGCGCGGGCTCGGGCGGCGGGGCTGGGGCAGGAGCCGGGACGGGTGCTGGAGCGGGAGCAGGTGCTGGAGCGGGTGCGGGCTTGCCCCCGAAAGCCAGCGTCACCGCGGTGGCGGCGCCCCTCGGGCAGGCCACGGTTTGGTCGATGGTTCGCCCCGCGCGCTGGGCGCTCACCTTGTGGCGCCCCGGCGCCACGAAGATCGGGTCGAGCAGCGGGCTCTTGCCCAGGTTGGCGCCGTCCAGCGAGACTGCGGCATCGTCTTGGTCCACGATGATGATGAGGAAGCCTGCCCGTTTGCGGGCCTCGGCGATCCCCGCCTTGGCCGCGCGGATCTGGTCGGGGCTGGCGGCCTTGTGCTCGCGCAAGAACTGCTGCAGGTGATTGCCGCCATCGACCGAGTGGCCCGACTTGACCTCGCTCAGGCCGAGATTGAGCAGCACTGCCGGGTGACGCCGCAGGGCGTACACCTGCAAGAACAGCGTTCGGGCTTCCTCGTACTTGCCCCGGTCGTAGGCGGCCACGCCGTCGTTAAAGCGTTCGCGGGCGAGCTCGGTGACCGTGTCCGTCTGGGCCCAGGCCGCGCGAAGCGAAAGCGGCCCCGTGCCGAGAGCCGCCGGTCCCATCAGGACTGTCGGCAGGACGACGGTGAGCATCCACACCAAGGCGCTGATTCGGTTCTTCATGCCTTTCCTCGTTGGACTTGCAACTCTAGCGGACGACCTAGAAGGGCGCTTCCCGCACAATATCACCGCGCGTGGCGGGTGCTTTGGTGGTGGGCGGTGGAGCGACCGGAGCGGTCGCGGTCGGTGGTGGTACAGCTGGCGGTTGAGTCGGCTGGCTCGTCGGCCCCGGCTCGGTAGATGTGGTCGGTGCCGTTTCGGACGCAGTGGCCGTGGCGGTTGGATCAGGCGGTGCGCCGCCTGCAGCCGCATCTGGCTCGCCCGTGGGCTCGGGAGCGGCCTCGGCGGTCGCGGTCGCGGTTTCGACGGGCGTCTCGGTCGGCCGCGTCGCCGTCGTTGCCTGGTGGCTCGTTGGCTCCGGGGTGGTCTCGGGCCGAGCGGTTTCGCCGTCGTCGTCGTCGCCCTGCGTCAGGACGAAGATGAGGATGAGCGCCAAGGCAATGCTGCCGCCGACGGCCGTGAAGATGCCCCACGGGCTGCGAGAGCCGGGCTCCTGCCGCTCGGCCGCCACAGGCGCGGCCGGCTTGGCCGCCTTCGGCCTGGTGCTAGCCTTGGCCCTCTTCTTGGTCCGGGCCGGCTTGGCTGGCGCCTTTTTGCCGTCCGCGCTTGCCGGGGAGCTCTCGCCCCCAAGCACCAGCGTCGGCGCTTGGTCGTCAGCAGCCGCCATCACCAGCGTCGGCGCTTGGTCATCAGCAGCCGCCTTCGGCAGCGTCGGGTCCTGGTCATCGTCGGCCTGCTCGTCGAAGTACTTGGCCCAGGAGGGGCGAATCGCCTCCGCGAGCTCGTCGGCCTGCTCCGGTGTCAGCTCGCGGGGCTTGTCTTTGCCCTCGCTGTCCTTGGTTGCGATCATGGTCCCCTGGGGCAAGTGGCAGCTGCCTTGCCCCACGGCACGTTAGCACCGCGTTCGTAGGGCTCGCAACTCGCCGCCGCCCCCGTTGAGGTAATCGAGCCAGCGGGCGGCGTCCAGCTCGCTGGTGGGGTAGGGCGTCGCGGGCCGACTCCCCGTTGCCCGTGCCGGTTGGCGAGGGAGCTCACTCAGGGCGGATAGGGCTTGACGAGCCGAAAGGCGCTGCCTTAAATGCTTCGCCCCGCCGCGCCGGGGGGCTGCGGAAACGCGGCCACGTGGTTGCTCACAACGGCAGCCGATAGGGCTGCCGAGTGGCAGTTGCGGCGGCGATGGTGTGGCAGCGGGAAAGAGCATCATGAACAAGACGCAGCTCAAGAAGTTCAAGAACCTGCTGTTGAAAAAGCGCGAGGCCATCATTCGCCGAGCGCAGCAGACCCTGAGCGAGGACATGACGCTCGACTCGAACGAGCTTCCAGACGAGATGGATCTCGCCTCCACGGAGTATCTCCAGTCCTTCACCTTCCGCCTGCGGGGCCGCGAGAAGACCTTCCTGGCCAAGATCCAGAAGGCCGTGGACAAGATCGAGGACGGCAGCTTCGGGTGCTGCGAATCCTGCGACGCCCCCATCGCGCTCAAGCGCCTGGAGGCCCGCCCCGAGACCACGCTCTGCATCAAGTGCAAGGAAGAGCAAGAGCGGGAAGAGCGGGACTTCGCGTAGGATCTGTACGGTGGCACCTTGGCTGCTGCCATGTTCGCCTTCCACAAGGGTGAAAGGCGAACATGGCAGCAGCCAAGGTGCTCCTGCGTGCGGCTCCTGGATGGTCACGGGGGGGGGGGGGGGGCGCCCCCCGCCGGGGGGGGCGGGGGGGGGGGGGGGGCGGCCCCCCCGCCCCCCCGGGGCGCCGCGGGGGGGGGGCCCTATCCCCCCCCGGGGCCCCCCGGGGCCGGGGGGGGGCGGGTGGCAGCTAGCTGTGTTGGCCAGGGTCAATGGCGAAATCAATGGCGAACAGGAGGTCGGCGGCTCGCTCCGGCGCGAGGTGAGGGCAGACGGTCGAGCGCGGTGAACCCCGCCAGGGGCGGCGGGTTCGAACGTCGGGGCTCAGCGCCTTGAGGAGAGCAAGGGCGGGTTCAAGGTCGCCTGTGGCCCCTGGGGACAGTGCCGCGGCCGTGGACAGCCCGCCGAGGGCCGCCACGAACGGCGCGGACGAGCCTTCCGCTCACGAGACCTGGCGAGCGCATGGGAGGGCGACCTGACCACAGTCGCTTGGACAGCGACTCCGCTTCACTTCGCTCGCTACGCCGCTGCCCACACTGCCCCCAGGGGCGGCGACGACGACGGTGGTAAGGAACAAAGAACCAAGAACCCCTCGCCGTCGTCGTCGCTGTGGTGATGTGGGCAGGCGCTCGAGAGGTGTCATCCGGAACGCGACTGTGGGGGGCACGATTCTGTCCGAAGACATTGTGTGCCGCGGCTGTCCACATCTCCACAGCGAAACCCGGGTTGCGGATGGGTTCCTACATCGGACCGGTCTCGTTCCAGGGAATCGAAACCTCCTTGGCTCGATGCCGAGTGTTACCCATGTCCATGGACGGCGCTGCGACTTGGCACCCATGTCCATGGAACAGCTACCACCGGACCCACATGGATTTCTGGCAAAAAACGCCTTGAAACAGCCCCAGATTTTTACTATGCCCGATATCAAGATGGCCCGCCCTGGCAGAACCCAGAAGCGTCGACGCCGTAGCCCCCAACTGGGGCTCCGAGCGGCGCGGGGAAAGCACGGCGGCTACCGCGCCCACGCTGGTCGGCCCCGGGGCCGCAGTTCGCACTACGTGCCGCACCTGCGCCGACCCGAGGTGACGGAGCGCAATGCCGTGCACGTGACCTTGCGACTCGTCGATGGCCTTCCCTCGCTGCGGCGAGTGCGGGCCAGGCGCGTCATCGAGCTGGTGTTTCGCCGCGAGCGAGAGCGCAAGGGATTCCGGCTCGTGCACTACGCGATTCGTCGCAATCACTTGCACCTAGTCTGCGAGGCCGACGAGACCCAGGCGCTGTCGCGCGGGGTGCAGCGGCTGGCCTCGCCCATGGCGCGCAAGCTCAATCGGCTCTGGAGCAGGCGGGGTCGACTGTTCTCCGACCGCTTCCATGCACGCGTCATCAAGAGCCCGCGCGACATGCGCAACGTCTTGAGCTACGTGCTGCTCAACGAGCACAAGGACCGCGCCCGCCGCGGCGAGGTGGTCGACGGCGTGGATCCCTACTCGTCGGGGCTGTACTTCGAGGGCTGGAGCAACGTGGGACCGGTGCCGCCTCTGCCGCCCGGGCAGGCCGAGCGCTCTCCCCCAGTGGTGCCGCCACGCTCGTGGCTGCTGGGCAAGGGCTGGCGCCGCCACGGGCTCATCCGGACGACCGAAAAGGCCTCGCCGTCGGTGGCGAACGGCGCACGGTGGGCCCGTCGCGGTTGACCTGCAGGGCGCTGGCGGAAGCCGCGTGGGGAGCGTCCGCGATCAGACGGGGTAGCTCACAACGAGATGGCCGCACCGCCGAGCGAGCGGTATCATGCGCCTCCGTCGTATGAAGATCGCCCCGGGAGTCGCGTTTTCCCACTATCGCCTGCTCCGCCATCTGGCGAGCGGGGGCATGGGCAGCGTGTGGGTGGCCGAGGATCTCTCGCTCGAGCGGCAGGTGGCGGTCAAGTTCATCTCCGGGGCGGCGCTGGAGATCCCCGGGCTGCGCGAGCGCTTCGAGCGCGAGGCCAAGGCCGCCGCCGGGATCGCCAGCCCGCACGTGGTACAGATCCTGGAGCACGGTGTCCTGCCGACCGGCACGCGGTACCCGTACATCGTGATGGAGCTGCTAGAGGGCATGAGCTTGCGCCAGAGGCTCAAGGCCGAGGGAACGCTGTCGTTGCGAGACACAGCCGAGGTCGTGGGGCAGGTGGCCAAGGCCTTGCGGGCCGCGCACGAGCACCTGCGGCGCATCGTGCATCGCGACATCAAGCCGGAGAACATCTTCCTGGTGGGCGGGCAGGACGAGATCTTCGTCAAGGTGCTCGACTTCGGCGTGGCCAAGCGCGAGGGAGGCGAGGGCGAGGTCGGCTTAACGGGCACGAGCATGGTGCTCGGCACGGTGGCCTACATGAGCCCCGAGCAGCTCCTGACTCCAAAAGCGGTAGACCTGCGAACCGATCTGTGGGCCCTCGGCGTCGTCTCCTACGAGGCGCTCACGGGCCGCGTCCCCTTCCGAGGTGAGACGCCAACCGCAGTGGCACTGGCCATCAACAACGCCGTCTTCGAGCTGCCGAGCCTGCTCTGCCCCGACATGCCGCCTAAGGTAGATGCGTGGTTCCAACGCGCGCTTGCGCGGGATCCGACCAAGCGCTTCGCGACCGCCAAGCAGATGGCTGGAGCTCTCGGGCAGGCGCTCGGCGCGGCCGGCGAGGCTGAGGCCACCGACCGTGGGCATCCGGCGGTCTTCGCGGCGCCCCGCGACGGTCCGGACCCGCCACCTACAACGGCCGATGCCACGCGCGTCCCGCCCAAGCCAGGGCACATCGCGCCGAGCCCGCCTTCAAAGGGATCAGGGCACGAGGGAGAAAAGGGCATCGCCGAGCCGCCGGTCCCGACGGAGATCTGGGCCGCGCCTCCCCGTGCTGTCGAGGCGCCGACTGCACAGCTCCGGGATGCGACCGCGCCGACAACGGAGCCCGGTACCGTGGCGCCCGTGCCGACAGCGCGCGTGCAAACCGAGCCGGCTGCGTCAATGGCAGCCCTTCACGGTACGCCAACGGCACATCGTCCGGATCCGTCACGAGGTTCCCACGCAGGCTCGACCACCGGCGGGGTGAGCACGGAGCCGCCTTACCCGACGCCGCTGGCACGCCGCTCGCTTGCGCCGCTCTTGTGGGCGGGGATCTCCTTCGCCGTCGTGGCCACCGTAGGCGCTGCTGCGTGGTTGGCCTTATTGCCAAAGGCCGAGAAAGGGGACCCCATGGTCGCAAGCGACGGTCCAGCCGCGAGCGTTCGCACCACGACCGGTGGGTCTGCCGCTGGCGCCGTGGCTTCTTTCCAGGAGGGCAGGCCGGCGCCCGAAGGCATGGTCGCCGTGCCCGGGGGCAGCTACCAGGTCGGCTGCGGCGACGGCGCTGGGCGTGACTGCCTCGAAGATGCCAGGCCACGGCACACCGTCGAGCTCGCGCCCTTCGCGATCATGCGCCACGAGGTCACGGTGGCCGAGTACGGCGAATGCGTGGCTGCAGGCGCGTGCACGCCTGCGGGCCAGAAGCGGGGCTGCGTCGGGAACCAAGCCGGCAAGGAGCAGCACCCCATCAACTGCGTGACCTGGGAGGCGGCGCGGACCTACTGCGCCCACCGCGGCTGGCGGCTGCCGAGCGAGTCTGAGTGGGAGGTGGCCGCTCGCGGCCGCGAAGCAGGCCCCTTCCCCTGGGGCGATGCGCCACCTAGCTGCGAGCTCACCGTGCTGTCCGAGGGAGACACGAGCGGATGCGGCGCCGAGCAGCCGTGGCCGGTTGGCTCCCGTTCCAAGGACCGCTCCTGGGTGGGAGCTGCCGACCTCGGTGGTAACGTCCGCGAATGGACCGCAACCGACTACGGCGCCTACCCGGGCGGTCAGACAAGCGCAGGTCGCAGCGGCAAGGTCAACCGCGGCGGCAGCTACGTGATGTCGCCCGGCCAGCTCAACGCGAGCTACACCCGCGACGTGGACGAGCCCGACGCCAACCGCCCCGACCTCGGGTTTCGGTGTGCGGAGGACCTGTGACAGCGGAGACAGGGGCAACGATGAGCAAGATCAACAGCAGATGGGCAGGGCGAGTGTTGAGCTTCGTGCTGCCAGCAGCGACTGCAGCGATGGCGGTAGCGGCCACCGCCGAAGCGGGCGAATGCCCGGGCACCAAGCAGTGGTACGCGGGCGCCTGCCACTATCCGGACGAGATCGCCGAGCTGAAAAAACAGGAGGCGGCCAAGCGCGAAGAACGGGCACGGCAGCGCCGAGCAGCCGACGAGGCCTCCTGCGCCCAAGCTCGACGCGACGACACGCTGGAGGGGTGGAATGCCTATCTGGAGAGGCACCGCGAGGGGCTATGTGCCGACGAGGCAGCAAGCCGAATTGCAGCTTTGAGCGCGCCGCCGCCAGTGGAACCTGAGCCCCCTGCTGCGGCAGAGCCCGAGCCTCCCGTCGCGGAGGAGCCCGAGCCACCGCCGCCTCCGCCCGCGTCGGTGCCGACGGAGCAGCTTGGCGAAGCCGAAGAGGGCGGTGTCTCGCCGTTAGTCTACGTCGGCTTTTCCGTGGCAGGCGCAGGGCTCATCGTAGGCTCGATCACGGGCGGTCTCTCGCTCGGGAAGAAATCGGACCTGGAGGAGGAGTGCCCAGACCGCGTGTGCCAGCCCCAGCAAGAAGACGATCTCGACAACGCCAAGCTGATCGGCCACGCATCCACAGCAAGCTTCGTGGTGGCTGGCGTGGGCGCGGCCTTGGGCGTGGTGGGGCTGCTGTTGCCGACGGAGGAGGAGGGCGAGGCCGCAAGCTTGACGCGGCCGGTGGTGGGGGTTGGGTATCTGGGGCTTGAGGGGAGGTTCTGATGAGAATCGTGGGCTGGCATTGGGCGGGGGCAGTGCTGACGCTGCTAGCGGGCTGCACGCTGATCTCTGGACTGGAGGACTTCAGCTTCGGCGGCGGGGGCACGGACGCGGCAGCAGGCTCAGGTGGAGCCACAGGGGGCACTGGCGGCACGGGCGGAACCGCG
>CAYTYV010000249.1:0-9521 GCA_964441055.1 uncultured Polyangiaceae bacterium
ACGACGACGCCACCGTGCCGCCCACCTCTGGGGTGCTGCCGAACTGGACGCAGCCCGGGCTGAACAACTTCCGCCAGAACACCCAGGGCGGCATGGGGCTGCTCAACATCGCCGACCTGACGGTGGTCTTCACCGACATCGTCGAGCTGTGCGCCAACACCGCGGGCACGGTCACGCTCAAGGCCAGGGTCTGCAATCGCGGCACCAACCCGGTGCAGGACGGCGTCTTGGTGCGCTTCGTCGAAAGCGACTCCGACCTCGACAGCGGCAACGTCGTCTGCGAGACGCAGACCACTTCCCTGCTCAACCCTGGCGAATGCGAGCAGGTCGAGTGCACCGCCGATCTGGCCGGCTTGGGGAACGTCTTCGTGGTGGTCGATCCAGAGGACACCATCGCCGACTGCCACCCGGGCAACAACGACGGCGCGGGCGTGCTACAGCTCTGTCCCTCGTAGCGCGAGCTTCCCAACCGAAGCCGCGTTCGTTCGCCCCGCCAGCTATGAGCGCGGTCAGCGGGACTCGTTTCGCAATGGCCCGGGCGCTTGCGGACCTGGCGCGTGGCGAAGCGCGGCGCGCTCTAGCCAGCGCGCCACCTGCTCGGCGCTGGGCATGGGCCGGGCGGCCGCGGGCAGAGCGGTCAGCACCCGCGTGGCCACGAAGGCGCGGTTTCTGATGTACACCGAGTCTCCCCCAGGCTCGCTCGGGATGAAGGTGAGGTCGTAGGGCAGGCCGTCTATCGCGAGCACGAAGATCTCGCTGGAGATGGCCTCGAGCTCGGGGCCGACGTCGTAGCCGAGCTGCTCGAGCAAAGGCATCTCCACGTAGAGGGTGTCTTGCTCGCGGGTAATGACCACGTCGCCGATGTTGTATGGATCGTGGTAGTCGCCCACGTGTCGGTCGAAGGTGTCCGGATCGACCTCGTAGGCAGGGGCGGTGCCTGGCGCTGGCAGGTCGACCAGGGTGGTCATGGCCGTGTCGATGCTGTGCCAGAAGTCGGTGCCGTAGCCGCTGGAGGTGACGGCCAGGGCGAGGTCCTGCTCGGGCAGGATGTAGAGCAGGTTCGAGAACGAAAGCGTGTTGCCGCCGTGCTCCCACACGGCCATCGGGTACCAGGTGCCGTCGCCCGTCAGGTAGCCCCGCCAGACGAACATGCCGAAGCCATAGTGCATGTTGCCCACCAGGTAGAGCGTGTCGATCTGCTCCTCGGTGAGCTGCTCGCGAAGCGCGGCCGACAGCACGGCCTCGTCGCCGTGCATCACGAAGTCGGCCCAGGCCATTTGCTGGGTAGGCGTGGTCCAGGCCAGCCCGGCCGGACGGGTGAAGGCTGGATCGGGCATGTCCTCCATGGCCACCAGACCGAGCTCGGGCGCCTCCAGGTCGTCCACGCCAAAGCCGTACGACAGGGCGTAGTCGCCGTCGGCCTCCACCTCGCTCTTGCGCAAGTAGCTGCGGGTCATGCCGAGGGGCTGGAAGACATCCTCCACCATCAGATCTGGCCAGGCGCGGCTGTCGAGCTCCTCGGTGACGAGCCCGGCCAGCGTGAAGTTCGGGTTGGCGTAGTTCCAGAACAGCCCGGGAGGGTTCATCAGGAACTCCGTCGCGGCAAAGGGGCCATAGGCATGCGCCGCCAGATCGGCGTCGTCGGAGCTGGTGCCCCAGGGGGTGTAGTCGTAGAAGCCGCCCTGGTGGCTGAGCAGGTGACGCAGCTCGATCTGGTCGCTCCAGCTCGGATCGAGGTCGAAGCTGAGATCGGGCAGCGCCTCGGCCAGAGTATCGCCGAGTGAAACCTCTCCGGCCTGCACCCTCTGCAGCAGCGCCACGGCCGTCATCTGCTTGGTGGTGGAGCCGATCTGCATCAGCGTGGTCGGCAGCAGCGGCTCTTGGCCTTCGGGGTCCTTGCTGCCAAAGGCCACGGCAAAGGTCACCTCACCCTGCTCCATCACCGCGGCCGAGACGCCGTAGGCCGAGCTGGCCGCCAGGTCGTCCTGCAGGGCCTGGGCAAAGGCTTCGAAGCGCGGATCCCAGCTCTGACCGCCCGTGCCCGCGCCGCCTGCCCCGCCCATCCCGCCAGCTCCTGCGCTGCCGCCTGCCGCCGAGCCACCGGGCGAGGCAGCCGGATCGCCGTCGTCATCGCTGCATCCAGCGAGCGCGGCCGCAAGCGACAGCAGCCCCGCCGCAACCCAAGTCGAGCCCCAGCGTTTCATGGGGCACATTGGAGCACCGCCAGGTCTGCAGCGCCAGGCCACAATATCAGCGCTCGAACTTCGCCACGAAGATGTCGATGGACGAATCCGCGTCGTGGTCGTCTCCGCCGAAGCTCACCGTTCCCTGGTTTTCTCCGGCGATGACCACGTTGCCCGCCGCGTCGGCCACGACCTTCCTGCCGTGCTGGAGCGCGTCGTCGCCGAATGCCTTGCTCCAGAGATGGGTGCCGTCTGCGGCGAGCTTGGCGACGTAGACGTCCAGGGTGCCCCCGCTGACCAAGAGCCCACCGCCGAAATCGATCCCGCCGCCAAACCAGCCGGAAAGCACGACGTTTCCCGACGGATCGGTGTCCACGCTCCAGGCCACCGCATTGCCGCCAGCGTTGCCGAACTGCTTGTCGAAGACATAGCTTCCGTCCGAATCGAGCTTCAGCACGAAGGCGTCCTCGCTCCCCGCGGGATCTCGCTGCCCCCCGCCGAAGTCGACGCTGCCGGAAAAGCGGCCTGCCATGATGATCCTATCCGACGAGTCCACGGCCACACTATAGGCCCAGCACGATGTTGCGTAGCCGTGGCTCCACAGATGAGAGCCATCTTCGTCGAACTTCGCGACGAAACAGTGAAGGCCGCTGCCATCGTCAATCGGACCTCCACCGAAGTCCAAGTCGGCGGTGCCCGTGCCCACGACGATGATGTTGTCCGAGGAGTCGACGGCCACGTCGTACGCTGCGTCGTCGTACTCGGCGCCAAAAGCAAAACTCCACTCGTGGTAGAGGGAGCTCGTCAGCTTCGCAACGAAGATGTCCGCTCCCCCGATTCCCTCGAGAGGCTGCACCCCAAAAGAAAAATCGGCGGCTCCGCCGAACCTACCAGCGAGGACGATGTTGCCAGATGCATCCGCGCAAATCCCCGCAGGCGCTTGGTAGCCCGTGTCCGCGCCGAATCGTCTGTCGCGCACGTAGTTCGAGCCCGAGTCGTACGATGCCACGTAGGTGTCATTGCCGTCGCTGACGAGCGGAGTGCTTCCGAAGCTCACCGTGCCGTTGAATCCGCCTGCAATGTGCACGTTCGCCGAAGCGTCGCTCGTCACCGTGCCCCCCTCCTGTAGGGTCGCGTCACCAAAGGACTTCGACCACTGACCCGCGCCGTCATCCGCGGCGAGCCTGGCGAGGAAGATATCCGTGCTGCCCTCGGTGGTCATCTCGCCAGCGCCGAAATCGATGACATCCCCGAAGGTGCCCGTCAGCACGACGTTGTTGAGCGGATCGGTGGCCAGCCCGGTAACGCCCGGGCTGGCGTCGCAGTCGGCCGCCGTGCTCCACAGATAGTCTCCGCTCGCGCAGAAGCCCGCACCATCGCACACCCCCGGAGCCTTGCAGGTGCTCGAGCCATCGCAAGAGCCAGCCGGGCACTCCGATTCGGGGTCCTGGCCGGCCGGGTGGGGACTGCAGTAGCCGCGTTGCCCGACCAAGTCGCACGCGCTGCACGTATCCTCACAGGCGGACTCGCAGCAGACATCGTCCACGCAGAAGCCGGAATCGCACTCGGGGCCCTCGGCGCAGGAATCGCCCAGATCCCCGTTGCCCCCGGCTCCGCCACCGCCCGCAAGCCCGCTTCCCCCGGCTCCGCCACCACCGTCTAGCGCCGCGCCGCCGCCCCCGCCCGTGGCCGCGGCTCCGCTTCCGCCGACAGCGTCCTGGATCTCCAGATCGCTGAGCCCGAGCGCCTGTCGGCAGCATAGCCCCATGCCGCCCAGCCCGATCGCCAGCCCGAAGATTGCAATGACCTCGCGCTTGCTCATGATCGCATCCCTCTCCGCAAGATTCGCAGCCTGGTCGTAGCCGCCTGAGAAGAAAAAGGCCTTGGGTGCTCACCCCGTCGAAACTGCGGCTCACTGCGGCTCGATAACGAGCTGCACGCTGCCCGCGCCCGCGTCGGCCCGGACGAGCAATCTGTCGCCGCGAAGGTCTACGCACGCGCCCTCGCCACCGATCTGAACGCCCGCGCCGTAGAGCCGCTCGGGCAGGACGATCTCGCTGACCCCCACACCACCCGTGGCGGGCGTATAGCGCAGCGACAGCCGCCGCGATACGGGGTCGAAGTGCTGCTCGCTGAGCTCGCCGTCCAGCGCCCGCGCATAGGGACGGACGATGCCGTCGAGCATGGCCTCGCGCGGCTGACCGTCGGGTCCGACGACCGACAGATCTTCTTCGTTCCATAGCTCCGTCGAGTCGCTGTACTCCCACCAGGTGCCGTGCAGACCGAGCTGCTCGAGCGCTTCGTACAGCCCGCGGGCGTGCTCGAGCGCTCGCGGGTGGTCGGCCTTGATGCCGAACTCGCCAACGAGCACGGGGAGGTCCCAGGCCTCGCCTTGATCGCGCCATACCGTCAGGGGCGTGAGCACGTCCTCATCGAGCTCGTTGCCGAACAGCGCACCCTGCGCGTAGAAGTGGGGGGCGAACACGATGTTGGTGCCGTCGGGCCGCGGCATGGCAGTGTCCGGGTAAAGCGCCTGAGCTCCCGAGACGTCGAAGAGCACCAGGGCGTCGGGATCGAGCGCTTGGATGCGCGCAATGAGCTCAGTGTAGAACGGCTCCAGCACCTGTTGCTCCCAGCTGACCCGCTCGGCATTGCCCGGGCTTGGCTCGTTGATGATCTCGAAACCGATGACGCCCGCTCGGTCCTTGTGGCGACCGACCATCATGTCCCACATCTGGCCGAACTCGGTGCGCACGCCCGTCGAGTCCGACCAGAAGGCGTCGAAGGCCGCCTTGACGTCCTCGTCGCCGTAGTACGCCAGGAACCACTGGGGGCAGTCGTGATGAGGCTCGGGCGGGTCATCCAGGGTCCACGGTGGGAAGCCGTCGCCGCAGTAGGCCTCGGCGTAGATGTCCTGGTGGAAGTCCACGATGGTCCACATGCCGCGCTGCCAAGCGGCGTCGAGCAGCTGGTCGTAGCGCTCGAGGAACTCCTCGTCCCAGCTGTCCTTGTCGGGCTCGGCGGCCGCCCACGAAAACGGCACCCGCAGCACGTCGAAGCCCCAGGCCGTGGCGCGGTCCAGGTAGGCTGCCAAGGCCTCGTCGAAACCGCCCTGCGCGTAGTCGAAAGGGCTGTAGGGCGCGAACTTGCTCCGTCCGCCAGCGTTGATGCCCCGCAGCGTGATGACGCGGCCGTGCTCGTCGACCAGGCGCGTGCCGTCGGTGCCGAGCGCGCCCGCGGCGACCGCGGCGATGGTGCAGCGGGGGACAACGGGCGCGGGTGCCGACGAGCCGTCGTCACCGCAGCCCGTCAGGGTAGCGACCAGGCACAACGCTGGGATGGCTCTACGTCGGGACATGGCTCGCGAGGCGCCGCTACCAGGCCGACTCTACGACCGTCGACTCGAAGCTCCCCACCACGGGTTGTCCGAGCTGGGTGCCCGCCTGCTCGAAGCTCAGCTCGCCGCCGAACAGGATGCCCGCGACCCAGTTCTCGTCGGTGTTGATGTTGTAGAAGAACATCACCCCGAAGGCGTCGACCGTGTTGATCGAAATGGTCTTGCCCGGCCCGAGCTTCGTGGGGTCCTTGACTTGGATGGACGCGCCCACCAGCATGTCGCCGGGCTGCAGGGCGACGATCTGCACCCACGGCAAGACGGGCTCCTCGGGCGGGGGATCGGGGTCGAGGCCCGCCTTGGAGCCCACCATCTCCACGGGCAGCGGCTCGCCTTCGAAGGTGCCGTCAAAGGTCCCGCTTCCGGTCGTGAACGGGTTGGGCATGCTCAGGGTGCCCCAGGTGGTGGAGAAGCTGCCGCTGAGCGCGCCGATGGGGACGAAGCAGGGCGGATCCCGCAGCGGCCAGGGCCACTCGGGCGGCCCGAAGTCGAGCTCGGCGAGCAGGTGCTCGCGCCGATTCTGCACGAAGCTGCGCACCACGTCGATCTGCTCGACGACCAGCTCGCGGCTGGTCTCGTCGAAGGCGGGCATGATCTGGGCCTGCATCTGGTCGATGTCGGCGAGCATCGAATCGGGGGACCAGGCGGTGTCGAGCAGCTCGCCGAGGCGCGCTAGATAGCGGCCCTGCGCCTCGGGCAGGTGGTAGAGCCGATGGGTGAGCGCGCCCTCGGCGTACACCGAAGCGGGCTTGTGCTCGGCCTCGGGCCGATCGTAGAGGATGGCGTCGGCGCCCCAGGGGATGAACTGAAAGCGGCCGTCGCTCGGGTCGCGGTACAGGTAGAAGTTGTTGGTGTTGCCCGCGTAGCCGTCCCAGTGGGCGATCAGCACCTCGGCGGCCCAGAAGTTGATGAGGCCGTCCACGTCCAGCAAGGGGTCGAGCGCCCCGAGCAGCGCAGCATCGTCGGCCTCGAGCGCCGCCATCACGGCCTCCAGCTCGCTGCGGTCGGGGTCGTCTTTGTTGTTCTTGCGCTCGAAGCTGCCCAGCCAGTCGGGCCGAAAGTCGCTGAGCGCGCCCTCGTAGAGGTTGCCTCGGTCATCGTCGAAGTGGCGCGCCAAGAACGTGCGCTTGATGCTCTCGACGTTGGCGTAGATCCCCAAGTCCGCACCGTTGACGCTTACCCGAGCGAGGTTGCAGCGCGGCGCGGGCACGCCCGCCCGCTCGAACAGCCGGTAGCCCACGCATTGACGCACGTAGGCCGGGTCCTGTCGGCAGTTGTTCAGCGTCAGCCGCGTCAGGCCGCTGAACTGCTGGCCCGCGACGTACTCGTTGAACTTGACCTTGAGCGACGGCCGCTCGGTGCTCATCGACCCCAAGAAGCCCTTCTTGCGCACGCCCACCGTGGCGACGACTTGCCCGTCGATGGCGATGTCTGCTGGAAAGTAGGTGAACGGGCGCACCCGCGGCTCGTCCAAGCAGTTGTCGCCCACCAAGATGTCCAAAGAGCGCGTCTGGATGCGCAGCTCGTCCCAGTCGGCTGGATCGATGGTGATGTCGATCGCCAAAAAACGGGCGGGATCGAACACCGCCTCGGTCGGGTCCACGGGCGGCGTGCCCGTTTCGTCGACGGTGCTCGAGCCGCAAGCGCTGATGGCCAGCAGTAGGCAGCTCAACAACAAACCGTGGCGTACGCGTCTCACTCGAAGCTCCTCGTTGAGGTAGCTTACCGCGCCGCAAAGCCTGAGGCGAGCCCTAGGGAGGTGCCCAGCCGAGCAGCGCGGACCGAGGCCGGCTCGACGACGCGGCAGCGTCTTGACAGCCACCGCAGGCGCGCCCCAAATGGCACCATGGCGAGCGACGAGACCTACGGTCACGACATCCCCCCCTTCAAAACCGCGGTCGTCAAGATGCTGCGCGCGGGCATGGGCGCCCTGTCCGCGGCCGAGCTCGAAGCGCTGGCCGGGCGCGTCGGCGCGCGCGAGCTGAGCGCAGTGGGCGCCTTCGTGGGCGCCGACGGCCTAGACGAGATCCTGGCAGAGCTCGACGAGGACAAGCGCGCCTTGGTGGCGGCCCAGTACGCCCCGAGCGGCGATGTCACCGACGACGAGGTCCGCAGGCGGTTTCCCGCCCTGATGGCGGCCATCAACAACGCCCTGCCCGCCGAAGCGCTCGCCCAGAGCCTGGCCGAGCTCCGCGCCGAGGACCTCGCCAGCCCGATCCTGTTCCTGGGCCCGGACGGCTGCCGCGCCGCCTTCGGCGCGATGAAGCCCGAGGTCGTCCGGCTCGTCCTCGATCGCACCGACGATTGGGTCTTTCTGGTAGCCGCGCGTCGCGCCACCGAGCGCATCGAGCAGTACACGGCCACGCTGCTCAAGCAGGAGCGGCTTGGCAAGAAGCTGCAGGGGCTCGAGACCATCGAGCTCAAGGTGCGGGAGAGCCCCAAGGCCATCTACATGCGATGGCTGGACGGCCCACACAAAAGGCGGGAGATGCTCTACAACGCCGAGCGCTTCGGCCCGGACAAGATCCGCGCTCGCGAGGCCGGCCTGCTTGGGGTGGTGCCCGTGACCATCGGCATGGACTCGGCCGTGGCCAAGCGGGGCACCAACCACATCGCCACCGAGGTGGGCTTCCGCCACATGCTGGAGCTCATCGACGCCGACTATCGCAAGGCCGCCCCGCTCGGCGAGGTGCGGCGGGTGAGCCACGGCCTCGGCAGCGTCGAGGGCCGCAAGACCTATCGGATGGAGAGCATCCTGCCGCGCGACCCAAGCAAGGGCTACTACTGCCACCGCATGGTGCTGGACATGGACTACCTGGACATGATCGCGGTCGGCTGCGAGGTGTACAATTTCGACGACCAGCTCCAGGAGTCCTTCCGCTATCGGGATGTCCAGCTCAACCCGGCGCTGACCGAGGCCAACTTCGATCCGGCCAACAAGGCCTACAAGCTCAGGTAGCCGGGCTCACAGGCAGTAGGGCGTGGGCTCGCAGTCGGCGCAGTCGCAGCCCTCGCTTTCGGTCTCGCACTCGCCGTCGTCCTCGCAGCTTCCGGGGTCGTTGCAGTCTGCATCGGACCAGCAGTCGGGGCACACGCAGTGGTCGTCGCCGTCGCAGATGCTGTCGTCGGTACACTCGGGCGCGTAGTTGCCCGCTAGGGTCAGGGTCCACTCGGCCGCGCTGCCGCAGTGCTCGCCGCCCTGGTGCTCGACGCGGAAGACGAACCAGCGACCGTCGTCCGTCGTGAGTTGGTCGGGCCAGCTGCCGATGATCACCGCTGGATCGCTCGCGGCCACCACCGGGGTCGCGCCGCAGGTCGGCTCCTCGCCGCCATCGTAGGCGTACAGGTCGAAGTCCATGCCAGGGCTGTTGTCCAGGCGCGCGGTGAACTGCAGCGGCGGAAAGCTGATGGCCGAGCTGACCGTCTCGGCGACGAACACCTTGAGGTACATCGAGGTCGTGCCCTGGGCCACGCGCAGATCGGTGCCGTCGTCGCCCGCAATGGGCTCGAGGGTCTGGGCGCCCAAGCAGTCGTTCGGCGCGGCGTGCGAGCAGCCCCCCGTGCCCGCCGTGCCCGCCGTGCCCGCGCTGCCCGCCGCCGCCGCGCTGCCGCCGCTGCCGCCGCTGCCGCCCGAAGCTCCGCCGCCCCCCGCGCCCCCGTCCGAAGCCGGGGCCGTGCCCCCTTCACCGCCATCGCCGTCGAAGCGGCTTTTGCGCCGCTCCTCCACGACGCAAGCGGCGAGCAGCCCTGCCACCAGCGCGAAGAGCCCTACCAACCGCCGCGCGCGTGCCCAACGCATTGCTTCGTCCTTGGCCGCTCGCCCCGACGACCGGCCGTAGGTTCACGATACACGGCTACCCTGGCCCGTGCCAGCCCGGCTCCCGCCACTCCAGGGGTGCTCGAAGGTCGTGGGCGAGGGGCGCAGGGGTGGCCCGACCCGCTCG
>CAYTYV010000250.1:0-9485 GCA_964441055.1 uncultured Polyangiaceae bacterium
GTAGTCCGAGCCCCACATGATCTTGTGGGTGCCGAGCTGCTTCATCGCCTCGGCTGCCTTCGCCTTGGCCGCGTCGGTGGCCTTTTCGGCGGCCAGATCGATCAGTCCCGCGATGGGGTTGCCATCCATCTCGAACTGATTGCCGCCGACGCTGCCGGTCATGCTCGGCGTGCTCAGCCCGAGCACGGCGTTTACCCCGACCTTGCGGCTTCCGCCCACGCTCTGGCTCTGGGCGCCCGAGACGGTGTTGAGCAACCCGCTGCTGCCGCGAATGGTCTGGTTGGCGCCAATGTTCACGGTTCGATCGGCGGCCACCGACTGGGTCTCGTCGTTGCCCGTGCTCTTGGTCTTGTTGTTGCCGGTAGCAATGGTCTGGTTCTTCTGCGCCTTAACCGAGATCTCCTCGCTGCCAGCGCCGTCCTCGAAGCGGATCTCGTTCGAGCCGGCTCCGCCCGGCGAGCTGCAGCTCTGCAGCGACGTGCGCGTCTTGCCAGCAGGCAGCTCGTAGGGAGGCTTGTAGCGGCCGTTGTACATACGGCCGGTCACGATCGGCCGGTCGGGATCGCCCTGCTGAAACTCGACCACGACCTCCCAGTCGACCCGCGGCAGGATCATCGAGCCCGAGGTCTGTAGCTGCTGCGTGCGGATCCAGCACGAAGCCTTGTCATCGTGGGCTTCGTCGAGATCCCAGTGGAACTTGACCTTGATGCGGCCGTGCTCGTCGACGTGGATCTCTTCCGGCTGCGAGCCGGCGGGGGCAACCACGGTGGCCGTCTGAGGACCGTCGATCACCGGTTTGGGCGTGGTCGCCGGGCGGCGGAAAGGCACGGCCTGGGGCAGCAGCTCGGCCTCGGTCGTGAGCTTCGGCTCACCGGTCGGCTCCGGCCCGCGGGCGGCGGCCGCGGCCTTGTGCAGCCAGGAGGCGTTGACGCTGGGGGCGCTGGGATCGCCGTCGTCAGCCACGGCGTCGTAGCGCTGGGTCAGCCGGGTGACGACATACCTGCCGTCGAGGCTGCGCGGCGCATCGGTCAGCGTCATTGCATAGCCCTCGGAAAGGCGCGCCACGTTGCCGCGGACGGCGAGGGTCTTGCGGCGACACTGCTCGGCCTCGAGCTGCACCTGGGCGTAGCGCTTGCCTTCGTCGGGCGCTGCGTAGTTGCCCGGATAGTCGTACAGCTCGAGCTCCGGCTCGGCGTCCGCCACGGCCTCTACAGTGAGGTCCAGGTCGGGTCGCTGAAAGTCGTAGTCGCGCAGCGTGACCTTGCCGCTCATCACCCGCTGGGTCTCGGTGATGGCCGCGACGGCCTCGCGGTCGGGTTCTTGGCCGCTGCTGCTCACGTAGGAAACGGGATCGCCCTCGAGCGCCTCGCAGCCCGAGGAGTCGTCCTCGAACACGATGGTCTCGCCGTCGTCGGTGGCGCGCAGCGAGTAGAAGATCCCTTCCTGCTCGAGCAGTCGGTGGATGAAGTCGAGGGCGCTCTCGTCGTACTGCACGCAGTACTCGCGCGGCGGATAGCTCGCGCCGAGCCGCCATTGTTGCTTGTCGGCGTCAATACCATGGTCCTCGAGCACCAGCTTGACGATGTCGGGAACGCTGAGCTCCTGGAAGATGCGGCTCGAGCGGCTGTGCTCGAGCAACCCGAGCTGTCCCACGATCTCCACGCGCAGGGTCCACTGCCGCTCGGCCCCAGCCGAGGGCGTGGCAATGGAAGCCGCCGTGGTGATGATGCCCTTGATGCGGTGCTCGATTCCGCCTTGTCCGAACTGCAGGCTGCCGCCCAGACCCAGCAGCATCTGGGGATCGACGAACCCGGGCAGGCGCACGTCCACCGTAGCCCGCGGCGGTCGACCGAGCTCGCGGCACACCTCGAAGCCGAGCACGCGCTGTGCTTCGAGCTGGTCGAGCATGCAGGTGGCGACGACCGTGTCCATGGCGTGTGCGGGCGCTAGTTGTCCTTGATCATGGCCGCAGTTTGCGGCGCGACGCCGTCGAGCTTGACGGTCGCTCCGGCCAGCGTGACCGAGCCGGGCGTCAGCGTGAGGGTGGAGCCGCCGCACACGACCGTGAGCAGCGTCTTGGCGGTGAAGGTGACGTTGGCGGCCTTGACGATCTGCGCCCCCCCAGCGATGTCGGTGAGCTTGCCGCCGGAGTTGTCGTTCAGATCGGCTTTGGTCTTGATACCGATGGCGCCAGCCACGTCATGGGTCATCGAGCCGCCCACCTCCACCCCGCGGCCGCCCGTGGCGAGCACCGCCTTGACCGCGCCCACCGTCTCGACGCGCGACTTGCACGTCACGTTGCGGCCGCCCGCGGCGATCTCGACGAGCGCCGCGCTGATGGTATCGTCGAGGGTGGACGGGGTGGTGTCGGTCACGTTGCCCACTACCAGGTCGACCTGCATGCCCCCCACGTCGAGCGTGGAAGCGCCCGCGCACAGGCGGCGATGGTCGCCGCCCACCTTGAGGTCGCGATTGCCGCCGACCGACAAGCTGTGGGCGCCGCCGTTTTTGTCGACCATGTACGTATCGATCCCCAGGCTCTGGCTGCCGCCGATGGCCCAGGTCTGCGTGCCCGAGACCCACGAGACTGCACCGGTCACATCCACGTTCTGGTTGGCACCGATGGTGCGGGTCTCGCTGCCACCGACGGTGTCGGTGGCGTTGTTGCCTGCGCTGCACGACATGTCCTTGGAGGCGTTGACGAACATGTCTTCGGCGCCTTGGGCGTCGTCGAAGGTGATCTCGTTCGAGCTGCCGCCGCCCGGGCTGGTGTCGGTACGGATGGTCGTCTTGGTCTTGCCGGAAGGCAGCGGATAGGGCGGCGGCGCTTTGCTGGTGTACATGCGGCCGCAGATGGTGGGCAGGTCGGGATCGCCCTCCGCGCAGCCGACCGTGACCTCCCAGCCCACGCGCGGGGTGAGCTGGCCACCGCCGAGGGGCGCCTGGGCGGTGCGCATCCAGCAGGAGGCCTTGTCGGTCTTGTCGCCCTCGCGATCCCACATGAACTGCGCTTTGACGCGGCCGTAGTCGTCGGGGTGGATCTCCGCGCCCGCCGGGCCCACCACCAGGGCGCTGTCGTATCCCGCCATCGCCCGTGCTGGGGCGTTGCGCTTGGGACGGTAGGGGCCAGCCGCCGTAGGCATGGCCACGAACGAGCAACCGCTGACGTCCGCGCCACTGCCGCCACCCCAACGCGCTGCCCGGTAGCGGTGCACCACCTCGAGCACGCGCAGCTCCTGATTGAGCGGCTCGTAGGGATGGTCGGTGATGCTCATCGTGCGCAGCGGCGATAGGTGCAGCGACTGGGTCTCGCCCGTGACGAGATCGCGCTCGGCCTGCAGCGACTCACACAGCATCTGGGCATAATGGTCAGCGACGGATTCCTTGTTGGTGCGTGCTGGGAACACGTAGGTCTCGAGCGACTTGGCGCCCTCGTCGATGCTCTCGTGCTCGCCCTTGAGCTCGAAGTCGGGCCGCTCGAAGTCGAAGTCGCGCAGCGTGACCTTGTCGGACTTCACCGATAGCTGGTGTTCCAGCCGTTCGACGCAGTCGCGCCAGGCGTCGAAGCCGAACTCGGGCATGTATGAAAGCTCGCTCGCCCCGTCGACCGGACCGAGATCGCCGTCGCTGAAGATCATCTCGTCCCCCTCGACGGTGAAGGCGATGCCCTCCTCGGCGAGCAGGCTCCTGATGAAGTACCAGTCGGTCTCGCGATGCTGCGCGCAGTACGTGCGGGGCTCGTAGCTCCCGCTGAGCTGCCACTTCGCTGCGGTGACGCCCGCCCGCTCGAGCACGTCGTTCACGATGGCGTCGGTGGTCATCTCCTGGAACACGCGGCAATCCGAGCGCTTGGTCAGGCGCCAGGGCGACGGCGCTGCCACGAGCCGCGTGAAGGGCACCACCGTGTCGTCGCCCACGAGCGAGGCTTCGACTACCCTGCCGACGAACTCGGTGCTCGAGGCGCCGTCGCCCCTAGCGATCGCGAGCCTGAGCTCGCCGCCGAGGATCGCCCCCGGCTCCGGCGGCGGTGCCGATCCCTCCGTGGTGGTCGTACGGCCCTCGGCCGCCATGATCTCGACTGTGGCCATGGGGATCTCGTCGGCCTTGCGCTCGATGCGCGCAGCGAGCACCTCGTAGGCGGTGCCGTCGATGCTGAGCTCGATGGTGATGTCCGAAGGCTCGCTCATTGCAGCTTCAGAGACCCCGCTTTCTTGCGGATGAGTGCTGACTCGATTTTGATCTTCGCGCCCTTGACGTGGATCGGACCGCCGTTGAGCTTGATGAAGGAGCCGCCCGCCTTGAAGTGGCCCACGCCGCCAGCGAGCGCGATCTCGGGCGCCGAGACCTCGTAGTCGCCGCCGCACTTGGTCAGGTGCACCCCGCCGATATTGCGGCTCACCGAGGCGGCCTCGGTGTTGTAGCTGGCCACCATGTGCAGCTCGGCTGCGCTCGAGGTGAGGGATTTGTCGCCCCCGACGTTCTCGGCGCTGTTGCCGCGGATGAGCTCGGCCTTTATGGCGCCCACCGTCTCGTCGTAGGTGGAGCCCAAGCCGTCGTTGATGGCGCCTGCGGCGATGTTGACCTGTATCGCGCCCACCGTACGCGTCACCGCGCCGCTTATCATCGTGCGCACGCCGTTGCTGATGGTAATGCGGTTGCCGCCGATGCTGTAGCCGCGCGCTCCGCCGATGGCTTCGATGTAGTTGGCCTCGACGCCCACGTCGTCGCTACCGCCGACGCTGATGCTCTGCGACCCACCCGTGCTCACCTGCAGCGCGTTGCCGCAGCTGATGCTCTGACTGCCGCCGACGTTGACCGTCTCGCCGCCGCCAACGGTCGAGCTCAGGTTGCTGCTGACGCTATGGCTCTCGTCGACGGTCACCGTCTCGCTGCGATCGGCGCCCACGAAGCTGTTGACGTCCTTGCCCCCGGACATGCTCATGCCCTGGCTGCCGCCTGCATCGTCGGTGCCGAATTCGTTCGATAGCGCCGCCCCTGGCGAGGCCATGCTTTTGAACGATCCCTTGGTGGCCCCGCCCTTGACATCGAACATGGGCTTTTGCTTGCCGTTGTACAGGCGCGAGACGACGAAGGGCCGATCGGGATCGCCGTCCTGGAAGGCGACGGCCACCTCCCAGCCCACCCGCGGGATGATCATCGACTTGCCGATGGCCGTCTGCGCTACCCGCAGCCAGCAGCTCGACCTATCGTCGCCGATGCCCGCGCGATCCCAGTGAAAGCGCACCTTGATGCGACCGAGATCGTCGCAGTGGATCGCTTGCTGCTCGCCTGTGGGGCCGGTCACGATGGCCGTCTGCAGTCCCCGGATCTTGGGCCGTCGGGCGCGGCGTGGCGGGGCGAACTCGGCGCCTGCGGGGATGGCCTGGAAGCGATTGCGGCAAGCGACGTTGCCTGCGCCCTCCGGCCCCTGCTCGCCGCTCATCGACAGCTCCGCGGTGATGAACTCGCCGTTACACACCGGTTCGGAGGCTCCGCTCACCGAAAACGGAATGCCCGGGCAGAGGTTGGTGGCCGTGCTCTCGCCCAGGCACACGTCAGCGTCGCGCCGCAGTTCCTTGAGCCGCACCTCGGCCCGCCGCTGTCCTTGCCCGTCAGCGGTCTTCAGGCCCGCAGGATACTCGTACATCCGCAGCGGAACCGGAGCCGGGGCTGCGGCCGTGGATTCGGGCTTGACCTGTGGGGTCACGTGATCGAAGTCGCGCAGCAGCACCTCGTTGGGCCGCAGCGTGTGCTGGCGCGCGAACACCGCCAGCGCATCGGTCACATCGGCGTCGCCTTGCACCATGCCGAAGCGCACCTTGTCCACGCCTTCCTGCTCCTTGAAGGCCTCGGGGTGATCGGCCAGCACCAAGGTGTGGCCCTCGGGCGAGTGCTCGAAGAAGAAAAAGATCCCCTCGTCCTCACACTGCCGCTGCACGAAGTTCAGGTCCGACTCGCGGTACTGCACCACGAATTCGCGCGGCGGGTAGTCGCTCTGCAGCCGCCACTCGACCCGCTCGTCGATGCCCGCTTCGGCCAGCACGTCGTCGATGATGTCCTTGACGCTCTTTTCCTGAAAGATGCGACTGTTTTCGCGGTGGGCCAGGGTCTGCAGCAGGGGCACGAGCTCGATTCGGAAATGGAAGTGCTGCCCGGTGTGGCCCACGAAGCGCGCCCGCTCCACGAAGCCGTCGAGGTGACGCATGCGCCCAGCGCCGTCCACGACGGTCGCGCCTGCACGCTGCCGTAGGCAGGTCTTCACCTCGAAGCTCGCGTCCGCCGTCGCGAGCTCCACGCTCATGCGGTACGGCTTGCTGATCCCCTCGTCGGAAGCGAAGCGTCGTACCGAGGCATCGCTCGGCAGGCTGGCGGAAAAGAGATGGATCTCAGCCACGAAAAAAAGGAATCATGCCTCAGCGTGCCCTAGAAGTCATCACGCCCGAGACTCTGCGCAATTGGGATCACCGAGGTAGGCGGCGTGTCGTACGGATCTCTCGGTCGGCTGACGAAAATGAGGCGCTCGCGCTCGAGGCGCTCGCGCTTGCTCGCGATGGTGGGTCGGCAATAGCCGTGTACTCGGGCTGCTGAGAGCGAACACCGCAGCGCTTTGCGCGGCCGGTTAAGCGCGGTCCTCGACCTTGCCCAGCCTATCGTAGTCGCCCGCCTCGATGCGCTGACCCGCGTAGACGACGACCCGGTCGCGGCCGTGCACCGCTACGGCGGCGTCGCCTGCGGCGCCTTGGTAGATGGAGATGGTAGCGTGGACTCCGAGATCGATCGGCGGCTTGGCGACCGCTTCGAGCAGGGCAGGGAAGCTCTGGCGCCGTTCGAGCAGGCGCCCGCCGATCTCCACGCGTGCGGGCGGCTCGGCGGGCAGGTCGACTGCCGCGCGCTCCAGCCAGAGGATGTGCCTGGCCGGATGCGCCAACGCGGCGACCGTCTTTTGTCCGCCCGGCTCTTCGGCAAAGAGCAGGGCAGCGCGCAGCCGGCTCGCCTCGCGGAGCAGCACGGCCGAGCCTAGCCAGCGGCTCTCCAGGTCTACCTGCACCACGTCGCCTACGGAAAGCGGCAGCTCGTCGAGCGTCCCGTCGGAGGGCATCGAGCCCTCGGGCAAGCTCGGCGCTGATCCTTCCGATGGTGGCTGCCGCGCTGCGCTGCGGCGTCGGGCCCACCATCGTAGCGCCAGCGCGCCCCCGGCCACGCCCGCTGTAGCAGCGGCCGCAATGGCGGCGACCACCAGGCTCATGGCGTCTCCTGCAAGGCGCGGTGAAGCCGGGCGGCTCGTCGGGCGACCTCGTCGTAGCGGTCCGTCCGGTCGCTGGGCTTGGGCAACAAGGCTCCGATGACGGCAGCGCACGGGCAGTGGCGGGCCACCGCGGAGGCGCTCTGCTCGTCGATGCCGCCGATGGCCACGCAGGGGATCGCGGGGCAGCGTTGCCGAGCGCGCTCCGCCAGCTGGCCGAGCCCCTCCAGGCCGATGACGGGCTCGTGGTTGGCCTTGCTGCGGGTGGCAAAGACCGGTCCCAGGGCCACGTAGTCGGGACCGGCCTCGAGCGCGCGGCCGAGCTCGGCCTCGTCGTGAGCGGAGATGCCCACCAGCGGCGCGACGCCGAGCGCGCTGAGCACCTGGCGGGCCGCCTCGACCGGTAGGTCCTGCTGGCCCACGTGCACGCCCGCGCAGCCTGCGAGCGCGGCCAGATCGGGTCGGTCGTTGGCGAGCAAGGGCACGCCTGCCTCGCGCGCGCGAAGCTGCAAGGCGCGCAGCAGCGTCAGGGTGGCGCCCGCCTGTCCGCGCTTGTCGCGCAGCTGGATGGCAGCAGGCCGGGCTCGCAGCACGGCATCGGCAAAGGGCAGCACCTCGAGGCTGCGACGTTCCAGCGAGGCGACGTCCACGATGGCGTAGAGACCGCGCATGGGCTATGCCCTAGCGTTACCATGCAGGGCTGCCCGCCGAGCCGTCTTTGCACCACGACCCGCCCGTACCCGTCGGGCCTCGTCGCTCACGGTCGCCCGTGCACGCGGCTCTTGCGGCTTGGCGCAGTCCTGGCGTTGGTCCTGGCGGTGCTCGCCCTCGCAGCGCACGCCCCTGCCGCGGATCGGCCCGCCGAGCTCGGGCCCGCACCCGCGCGGCTCTGGGTCATCGCGCCCGCTGCCCGCGGCGCCTGGCTTCTGCGCATCGACAACGAGGGCGACGAGCCGCTGCGCATTGCCGCCGACGTGCGCTTGCTGCGCCTCGAGGTGCGGCCCTTGAAAAACGGCGAGTGGGGCCGCCGCGCCGAGGTGTGCGACGGCCCCAAGGCCTTCGGCCTTGCCAACCGATTTCCCGAGCGCAGGGAGCTGCTGCTCGAGCCCGGCCAGTCCTACATCGAGCAGTTCGACCCCCGGCTCATCTGCTTTGGCAAGCAGGCGCGGCTGCTCGCCCCTGGCGCCCTGGTCCGGCCGACTTACGGCTGGAAACCGCCGCCGCGCTGGTCCCGCGCTCGGGCCAAGCCGCCTTTCGTGGCAGACGGAACCCGCTCACCGCGCCGCTTCCGCCCGCTTCGGCAGCTCGCTGCCCCGACCATGCTGCTGAGCTGGTCGCCGCCCATGGTCTTCGGCGGACGGGTGCCCGCGCGGAGCTATGTGCCGCCAGCGAGCGCGGGTGGCGAGCACCACTTCCATCACGCCACGCCGCTGCCGATCGATCCCCCGGTCCCTTCGTCCCCAGGCCCGGCCGACCGCGCCGAGCCCACCGAGCAAGCGTCAGGGCCGGATCCCGCGGGCCAGCCGGGCCGGAAGCATCGCCACGGCCGCCGACGAGCGTCGATGGACGAGCTTCGCGCGCGCTTCGCCATCACGGCCTCGGGCTACGCCGATGCCCGCCACGGCCGCGATGTCGTCGTGTCGGTCGAGACCCACAACGCGGGCGAGCGGCCCGCCTTGGTGGCGCTGCGGCGGAGGCATCTGTCCTTCGAAGTATACGGCCCCGACGGACTCACCGAGTGCCCCCGCAGAACCGTGGATCACGTGGTGCCGCCCGACTTCTTCCGCAAGCTCGGGCGCCGCTCCCACGTCCAGCTCAAGGTGCTCCTCGGCGAGGCGTGCCCGCCAGGCAGCTTTGACCGACCCGGCCTGTACACGGCACTGCCCAGGCTGCACGCCGACGAGACGGGCCGAGCGCACGGCCTGAGAGCGACCACTGGAGAGGTTGGCACCAACGACCGCGGACCGGTCAGCGGTCGCCATCGCGAAGACGACGATGCCACCTTGATCCGCGTAACGCGCGGCCGGCTGCCGTTCTACCAGGGCCGTCGGCCACGCAGCGTGCCGACCGAGGCGCTCGCCCCGCGCGCACCTTGATCCGCCCCGCGGTGCGGCTACTTGCCCGACCAGGCGGGCGGGCGCTTCTCGAGAAAGGCCATCAGCCCTTCGCGGGCGTCGTCCGTCGCCAGAATGGCGCCCAGCCGCTCGCGCAAGAGCGGCAGCGCGCTCGCCAGATCCAGGTC